>NZ_VFMN01000001.1:305271-610543 GCF_006715055.1 Lapillicoccus jejuensis | reverse complement strand
ACGAGGCGGCGAACGCGGCGGCGTACGAGAAAGTCGAGCAGGACAAGGGCCGCGAGGCCGGCGACGGCTTCGACGGCTCGTGGGTGGCGCACCCCGGCATGGTGGAGACGTGCAAGGAGGCCTTCACCGCCGTGCTCGGTGACCGCCCGAACCAGCTGGACGAGAAGCGCGAGGACGTCCACGTCACCGCCGAGCAGCTGCTCGACGTCGCCTCGACACCCGGGCAGGTCACCGAGGCGGGCCTGCGGGGCAACATCTCGGTCGGCATCCAGTACCTGCACGCCTGGCTCGGCGGGCAGGGCGCGGTCGGCATCAACGGCCTCATGGAGGACGCCGCCACCGCCGAGATCAGCCGCTCCCAGGTCTGGCAGTGGCTGCACAACGACATCGAGCTCGAGGACGGCCAGGTCGTCACCCGCGAGCTCGTCGACCGGCTCGTCGAGGAGGAGGTGGCCGAGCTCCCGGGCGACCCCGAGCAGTACGCCGCCGCGCGCGACACCTTCCTCTCGGTCGCGGTCGCCGACGAGTTCGCCGAGTTCCTCACCCTCCCCGCCTACGAGCGGATGTCGTAGGAGCCGGGCACAGTAGGCAGCAGGACGACGAGGATCGACGAAGGGGTCGACGTGGACGCGAGGGGACTGGCGCCGTGGCTGGCGGACCGGCTGCCGGCCGGGGCGGTCATCATCGACCCGGTGCAGCTGGCGACGTACGCCTGCGACGGCCTCGCGCACTACAAGGTCGTGCCCGCCGTCGTCGTGCTGCCGGAGACGGCCGAGCAGGTGGCGACCGTGGTGCGGGCCTGCGCCGAGCACGGCGTCCCCTTCGTCGCGCGCGGCGCGGGCACCGGCCTGTCCGGCGGGGCGCTGCCGCACGCCGACGGAGTCCTCGTCGTCCTCTCGCGGATGCGCGACGTCGTCGAGGTCGACCGGGCCAACCAGCGGGCGGTCGTCCAGCCGGGCGTCGTCAACCTCCAGCTGTCCGCGCTGACCCGCCCCGACGGCTACTACTTCGCTCCCGACCCCAGCAGCCAGCAGGTCTGCTCGGTCGGCGGGAACGTCGCGGAGAACTCCGGCGGCGCGCACTGCCTCAAGTACGGCTTCACCACCGGCCACGTCACCGGGCTGCAGCTCGTCACCCCGGCCGGCGAGCTCGTCGAGCTCGGGGGGAAGGCCCCCGACCTGCCCGGCTACGACCTGCTGGGCGCCGTCGTCGGCTCCGAGGGGACGCTCGGGGTCGCGACCCGGGTGACGGTGCGGCTCACCCGGACCCCCGAGGCGGTCGAGACGCTGCTGGCCGGCTTCCCCGACACGGACTCGGCCGGCCGGGCGGTCTCCGCCGTCATCTCCGCCGGGGTCGTCCCCGCCGCCATCGAGATGATGGACGCCCTCGCCATCGAGGCCGCCGAGGCGGCCGTGCACTGCGGCTACCCGGCCGGCGCCGGCGCCGTGCTCATCGTCGAGCTCGACGGCCCGCGACCCGAGGTCGCCCACCAGTTCGAGCAGGTCAAGGGCATGTGCGAGGACGCCGGCGCGTTCGAGATCCGGGTCGCCGCCGACGACACCGAGCGCGCCCTCATCTGGAAGGGCCGCAAGTCGGCCTTCGCCGCGGTCGGTCGGATCAGCCCCGACTACATCGTCCAGGACGGCGTCATCCCGCGGACCCGGCTCGCCGAGGCGCTCACCCGCATCGAGGCGCTCGCGGGGGAGCGGGGCGTGCGGGTCGCCAACGTCTTCCACGCCGGCGACGGCAACCTGCACCCGCTGGTCCTCTTCGACGACGCCGTCCCCGGCGAGGCCGAGCGGGCCGAGGAGGCGTCCGGCGCGATCATCGACCTGTGCATCGAGCTCGGCGGCTCGATCACCGGTGAGCACGGCGTCGGGTCCGACAAGGCGAAGTACATGCCGCGGATGTTCGGCGAGGACGACCTCGACACGATGCAGCTGGTCCGGTGCGCCTTCGACCCGGCCGGCATCGCCAACCCCGGCAAGATCTTCCCGACGCCGCGGCTGTGCGGTGAGGTGCCGAGGCGCCGTACGGCGTCCGAGGGTGCCCACCCGCTCGTCGAGGCCGGCCTCGCCGACCAGTTCTGACGCGACCGGACGTGAGGGGGAGCCGATGACCACCGTGACCGATGCGCTGCCGCGCCTGCTCGAGGCGAGCGGCGGGCACGCCCGCGAGGGAGGCGTCGCCGACGCCGTCGACGGCCTGGTGCCGCCCTACGTCGTCGCGCCCACCGGCCCGCGGGCGACCGAGGCGGTCGCCGCCGTGCTGCGGACGGCGCACGCCGACGGCCTCGCCGTCGTCGTCCGCGGCGCCGGCACCAAGCTCGGCTGGGGCGCCCCGCCACGCCGGCTCGACGTCGTCCTCGAGACGGGCGGACTCGACGAGCTCGTCGAGCACGCAGCCGGCGACCTCGTCGTCGTCACCGGCGCCGGGCGGCGGCTGGAGGACCTCCAGCGCGACCTCGCGGGGGCCGGCCAGTGCCTCGCCGTCGACCCGGCCCGCCAGGGCACCGTCGGCGGGCTCGTCGCCTCCGCCGACGCCGGACCGGCCCGGCTGGGGCGCGGACCCGTGCGCGACCTCGTCATCGGCGCCACGGTGGTGCGCGCCGACGGCGTCGTCGCCCGCTCGGGCGGCAAGGTGGTCAAGAACGTCGCCGGCTACGACCTGGGCAAGCTGCTCACCGGGTCCTTCGGCACCCTCGGCGTCCTCACCCGCGTCGCCCTGCGGCTGCACCCCGTCGCGGAGGCCGGCGCCTGGGTCACCGTCCCGGTCGCCTCGGCCCGGCACGCGAGCGCCCTCGTCCAGGGCGTGCTCCACGCGCAGGTGGTCGCCGACGCCGCCGAGCTCGACCGGCCCGGCGAGGGGCGGGCCCAGCTCGCCGTCCGCCTCGACGGGATCGCGCCCGGCGTCGCCGCGCGCGCCGAGCAGACCGCCGCGCTGCTCGGCACCGGCGCGCAGGTGAGCGACACCGCGCCCGCCTGGTGGGGACGCGACCTCGACGCCGCCGCGCACGGGGTGACGCTCAAGGCGTCGTACGAGCCGGCGAGCCTCGCCGTCCTGCTCGAGGCCGTCGACGACGCGTCCGCCGCCGTCGGGCTCCCGCTCGACGTGCGCGGGTCGGCCGCCGTCGGCACCCTCACCGTCGGGCTGGGCGGGTCCGGCCACGGGTCGGACCCCGCGCAGGTGGCCGCCGTCCTCGCCGCGCTGCGCGGCGCCGCGGACCGCTTCGGCGGCGCGGTCGTCGTGCGCGACGCCCCCGCCGCGGTCCGGGCCGCCGTCGACGTCTGGGGCCCGGTGCGCGGGCTCGACCTCATGCGCCGCGTCAAGGAGCGGCTCGACCCCACGGGCGTGCTCGCGCCCGGACGCTTCGTCGGAGGGATCTGATCATGACCGACCTGCCCACCCCGGTCGTGCGGGGCTTCGACGACCACCGGCCGCCGGACCCGGCCCTGCTCGCCGACTGCGTGCACTGCGGGTTCTGCCTGCCGACCTGCCCGACCTACGTGCTGTGGGGCGAGGAGATGGACAGCCCGCGCGGCCGGATCCTGCTCATGGACCAGGTCTCGCAGGGCGCGCCGATGACCGACACGATGGTCGGTCACGTCGACGCCTGCCTCGGCTGCATGGCTTGCGTGACGGCCTGCCCGTCGGGGGTGCAGTACGACCGGCTCATCGAGGCGACCCGTGCGCAGGTCGAGCGCCACCACGAGCGGCCCCGCGCGCAGAAGGCGATGAGGGAGGCGATCTTCGCGCTCTTCCCCTACCCGGCGCGGCTCAAGGCCGCGCGCGGACCGCTGCGGCTCTACCAGCGCAGCGGCCTCGGCCGGCTGGTGCGACGCAGCGGCGTCCTCGAGAAGCTGTCGCCGACGCTCGCCGCGATGGAGTCGCTCGCCCCTGAGCTGGGCTCGGTGCCCGACGTGCCCGAGCGCACGCCGGCGGTGGGGGAGCGGCGCGGCACGGTCGGGATGCTCCTCGGCTGCGTCCAGCGCGCGTTCTTCCCCGACGTCAACGCCGCGACCGCCCGGGTGCTCGCCGCCGAGGGGTACGACGTCCTGGCCCCCGCCTCGCAGGGCTGCTGCGGTGCGCTGTCGGCACACGTGGGGCGCGAGGAGGAGGCGCGCGCCTTCGCCCGCGACCTCGTCGCGCAGTTCGAGGACGCGGGCGTCGACCACGTCGTCGTCAACTCCGCCGGCTGCGGCTCGTCGATGAAGGAGTACGCCGACCTGCTCTCCGACGACCCCGAGTGGGGGCCGCGGGCGGCGGCCTTCGCGGCCACGGTGCGCGACGTCGCCGAGATCATCGCCGAGGCGGGCCCGCGGGCGACGTACCACCCGCTGCCGGTGACCGTCGCGTACCACGACGCCTGCCACCTCGGGCACGCCCAGGGCATCCGGGCCCAGCCGCGCGCGCTGCTGCGCGGCATCCCGGGGCTGGAGCTGCGCGAGATCCGCGAGGCCGACATCTGCTGCGGCAGCGCCGGCGTCTACAACATCCTCAACCCCGAGCCGGCCCGCGAGCTCGGCGACCGCAAGGCCGCGAACGTCGCCGCGACCGGCGCGCAGCTGCTCGTCACCGCCAACCCGGGGTGCCTCATGCAGGTCGCCACCTCGCTCGAGCGGGCCGGCCAGCACATCGCGCTCGCCCACACCGTGCAGGTCCTCGACGCCTCGATCCGCGGGCTGCCGGTGACCCGCCTGCTCACCCCCTGACCCACCGCCCGGTCCCGACCCACGCACGCGCCCTCACACCACCGCACCCACGGCCGACGACGACGCCGGCCATTAGGAGCACCCCATGTACCGACCCGTCCTCGACGCCGTCGGAGGATCGCTGCTGCTCACCGCGCTCGTCGCGATGCTGCCGCTGCTCGTCCTCTTCGTCCTCCTCGGGGTGGTCAGGATGGCCGCCTGGAAGGCCGCGCTGGTCAGCCTGCTGGTCAGCCTGCTCGTCGCCGTCCTCGCCTACCGGATGCCGGTCGGGCAGGCCGTCCTCTCCGGTACGGAGGGCGCCGCCTTCGGCTTCTTCCCCATCCTCTGGATCGTCATCAACGCCATCTGGGTCTACAACATGACGGTCGAGACCGGTCACTTCGACGTCCTGCGGCGCTCGTTCGCCCGGGTGAGCGACGACCAGCGCATCCAGGCGGTCATCATCGCCTTCTGCTTCGGGGCGCTCCTCGAGGCCCTGGCCGGCTTCGGCACCCCGGTGGCGATCACGAGCGTCATGCTCATCGCCCTCGGCTTCCGCCCCCTCAAGGCCGCCACCGTGGCGCTGGTCGCCAACACCGCCCCCGTCGCCTTCGGTGCGCTCGCCGTGCCCATCACCACGCTGGCCACCGTGAGCAACCAGAGCGAGCACGCCCTCGCCCAGATGGTCGGCCGGCAGACGCCGCTGCTCGCCGTCGTCGTCCCGATGGCCCTGGTCCTCATCATCGACGGGGCCCGCGGGGTGCGCGAGACGCTGCCCGCCACGCTCACCTGCGGGGTCGCCTTCGCCGTCGCGCAGTTCGTCACGTCGAACTACGTCTCCACCCAGCTGACCGACATCGTCGCCGCCCTCGTGGGCGCGCTGGCCGTCGTGGCGCTGCTGCGGGTCTGGCGGCCCGCGTCGTCGTACGTCGAGACCGACGAGCCCGAGCTCGTCCCCGCCGGCGGGTCGGTCGGCGCCGAGGCCCCGGCCCGGCGCACCGGCGGCGGCGACCACGCCCCCGACGCGGGCGCCCGCAGCCTCCAGGAGGTCGAGGCCCGCGACGCCGCGGCCCGCGACACCCGCGCGGACGTGGTGCGGGCCTACGCGCCGTACGTCGTCATCGTCCTCGTCTTCGTCCTCAGCCAGCTGCCCGGCATCAAGGACCTGCTCGCGGCCAAGGCGGTCAACCCGTCCTTCTCGTGGCCGGGGCTGCACCTCGAGACCGCCGGCGGCAAGCCGTCCACGCTGCCCGTCTTCAAGCTCGGCTGGCTGGGCGCGGCGGGCACGCTCATGGTCGTCTCGGGGCTGATCACGATCCCGGTCATCGGGATCCGGCCCGGTCGGGCGCTGCGCGCGTACGGCGCGACGTACCGGCAGCTGCTGCCGGCCATCGTCACCGTCATGGCCGTCCTCGGCCTGGCCTACGTGATGAACGCGTCGGGGCAGACCGCGACCCTCGGCAGCTGGCTCGCCGGGTCCGGCGCGCTCTTCGCCCTGCTGTCGCCGGTGCTCGGCTGGCTGGGGGTCGCGGTGACCGGGTCGGACACCTCGTCCAACAGCCTGTTCGGCGCGCTCCAGGTGCAGGCGGCGGCCCGGACCGGCCTCGACCCGCTCCTCATGGCCGCCGCGAACAGCTCCGGCGGGGTGCTGGGGAAGATGGTCTCCCCCCAGAACCTCGCCATCGCCGCGGCGGCGGTCGGCCTGTCCGGGAGGGAGGGGGAGATCTTCCGGCGGGTCCTGCTCTGGTCGCTGGTGTTCCTCGCCCTCATGTGCGTCATCGTCCTGCTCCAGTCGACCCCCGTGCTGTCCTGGATGGTGCCGTGACCCCGGGTCGGCCTGTCGGGGTCGGCCGCTAGGTTGGAACCCGCCCGCGGCGACGCGGCGGGCCTGGTCACCAAGGAGGCGCCGGTGCGGGTCGCGCTCATGCTCACGTGCATCAACGACGCGATGTTCCCCGAGACGGGCAAGGCGGTCGTGCGGCTGCTGCGCCGGCTCGGGGTCGACGTCGAGTTCCCGCCCGGGCAGAGCTGCTGCGGGCAGCCGATGACCAACACGGGCTACCTCGACGAGGCCGTCCCCGCGGTCCGGGCCTTCGCGTCGGCCTTCGAGGGGTACGACGCCGTCGTCGTCCCGTCCGGCTCGTGCGCCGGGTCGGTGCGCCACCAGCACGGTCTCGTCGCCCGCCGCGCCGGCGACCCGGCCCTGCAGGACGCCGTACGGCGTCTCGCCCCGCGCACCCACGAGCTGACCGAGTTCCTCCTCGACGTCCTCGAGGTCGAGGACGTCGGCGCGTCCTTCCCGCACTCGGTGACCTACCACCCGACGTGCCACTCGCTGCGGCTGCTCGGTGTCGGCGACCGCCCCGCGCGGCTGCTGCGCCACGTGCGCGGGCTGCGGCTGCTCGAGCTGCCGGCCGCGGAGGAGTGCTGCGGCTTCGGGGGCACGTTCGCGGTGAAGAACGCCGAGACGTCGGTCGCGATGGGCACCGACAAGGTGCGGCACGCCGTCGGCACCGGCGCCGAGGTCCTCGTCGCGTCCGACAACTCGTGCCTCATGCACCTCGGCGGGCTGCTCTCGCGCGAGCGGGCGGGGATGCGGGTCATGCACCTGGCCGAGATCCTCGCCAGCACCGAGGACCAGCCGGCGTCCGTGCTCACCGCGCCGACGCTCCTGGAGCGCACCTCCGCAGCCCGGGGGGCGCGGTCGTGACCGCCACCTTCGTCGGGATGCCGCCGTTCCCTCAGGCGGCGCGGACGGCGCTCGCCGACCCGCAGCTGCGGGCCAACCTGCGGCACGCGACGCACACCATCCGTGACAAGCGTGCGGCCGTCGTCGCCGAGGTGGACGAGTGGGAGGCGTTGCGCCGCAAGGGCGCTGGCATCAAGGACGACATGCTCGCCCACCTCGACGAGCACCTCGTGCGGCTCGAGGAGCAGCTGACGGCACGCGGCGCGGTGGTGCACTGGGCCCGCGACGCGGCCGAGGCGTGCGCGATCGTCGCGCAGGTCGCGCGCGACCACCGCGCCGACGAGGTCGTCAAGGTCAAGTCGATGGCGACGGCCGAGATCGGCCTCAACGAGGCGCTGGCGCAGGAGGGCATCGCGGCGTGGGAGACCGACCTCGCCGAGCTCATCGTCCAGCTCGGCGACGACCTGCCCTCGCACATCCTCGTGCCGGCGATCCACCGCAACCGCGCGGAGATCCGACGGATCTTCCTCGACCGGATGGCCGCCGCGGGACGCCCCGCCCCGGCCGACCTCACCGACGAGCCGCGCGAGCTGGCGGCCGCGGCGCGGCTGCACCTGCGCGAGAAGTTCCTGCGCGCCACGGTCGCCGTCTCCGGGGCGAACTTCGCCGTCGCCGAGACCGGCACCCTCGTCGTCGTCGAGTCCGAGGGCAACGGGCGGATGTGCCTGACGCTGCCCGAGGTGCTCGTCAGCGTCGTCGGCATCGAGAAGGTGCTGCCGACCACGGCCGACCTCGACACGTTCCTGCGGCTGCTGCCCCGCTCCAGCACGGGGGAGCGGATGAACCCCTACACCTCGATGTGGACCGGCGTCACGCCCGGCGACGGCCCGCAGGAGGTGCACGTCGTCCTGCTCGACAACGGCCGCACCGACGTCCTCGCCGACGAGGTCGGCCGGCAGGCGCTGCGCTGCATCCGCTGCTCGGCCTGCCTCAACGTCTGCCCGGTCTACGAGCGCACCGGCGGCCACGCCTACGGCTCGGTCTACCCGGGCCCCATCGGCGCGATCCTCACCCCGATGCTCAAGGGCGTCGGACACGACGAGCAGGTCGACTCGCTGCCCTACGCCTCCTCGCTGTGCGGGCGCTGCTACGAGGTGTGCCCGGTGATGATCGACATCCCCGAGGTCCTCGTCCACCTGCGCAGCCAGGTCGTCGACGCGCACCGCGACACCGTCGGCGGGGGAGGGCTGGGCTGGCGCCCGCCGACGCCGCTGGACCTGGCGATGCGCGGGGCCGCGCTCGTCCTCGGCGACGGCCGGCGGATGGCCTGGGCCGCCCGCGGGACGGCGCTCGCCGGCCGGGTGCTCGGCGCGACCCGCGGACGGCTCGGGGGCGGCGCGCGCGGACGGGCGCTGCCCGGTGGCCGCGGCGCCCTCGGTCGCGTCCCCGGCGGAGGCGGCTGGACCGACGCCCGCGACCTGCCCGCCCCACCCACCGACACCTTCCGCGCCTGGTGGACGCGCACCCACGGCGGCCGCGACGAGGCCACGACCACGCGCACAGCCCAGGAGGAGCGCCGATGAGCACCGCCCGCGAGGACGTCCTCGCCCGCGTCCGCTCCGCCCTGCGCGGCGCCCCCACCCGCGCCGACGGGCCGGCCGGCGAGGGGGCCGACGAGCAGGCCCCGGGCGGCGGCCACGGGGCGGACGTCGTCGACCTCGTCACGCTCTTCGTCGAGCGGGTCGAGGACTACCGCGCGGTCGTCGTGCGCACCGGTGCCGCGGGCGCGGCGGCCGCGGTCCGCGACGGGCTCGCCGCGAGCCGGTCCGTCGTCGTCCCGGCCGGCTTCCCCGACGACCTGCTCGCGCTCCCGGACGGCGCCCGGCGGGTCACCGACGACCCGGCCGCCCCCCTCACCGCCGCCGCGCTCGACGGGGTCGACGCCGTCGTCACGACCGCCACCGTCGGCATCGCCGAGACCGGCACCATCGTCCTCGACCACGGGGCCGGGCAGGGGCGCCGGGCCCTCACCCTCGTGCCCGACCGGCACGTGTGCGTCGTCCGCACCGACCAGGTCGTCGCCGACGTCCCCGACGCCGTCGCCGCCCTGCCCGACCCGACCCGTCCCCTCACCTGGGTCAGCGGCCCGAGCGCGACGAGCGACATCGAGCTGGACCGGGTCGAGGGCGTCCACGGCCCGCGCACCCTCGTGGTGGTCGTCGTCGGCTGACGGCCGTCCGCCTGCCGGGCCGTCGGGCCGGTCCCGGCGGGCGGCGCTAGGTTCCTCCCATGCCCGCGTCCCCCTCGTCGACCCCCGCCCTCCCGCCCGAGGACCAGCGTTGGCTCGAGGCGCAGGCCGCCTCGCTGCTCGACTTCACCCGGGGTGCGGCCCACCCGGACGGCGGCTTCGGCTGGCTCGACGACGACGGCCGCGTCGAGGCGGGTCGCCCGGTGGAGCTGTGGATCACCTGCCGGATGACCCATGTCCTCGGCCTCGCCGCCATCGCCGGCGACGAGGGCGCCCGCGACCTCGTCGACCACGGTGTCCGCGCCCTGCGGGGCCGGCTGCACGACGACGAGCACGGTGGGTGGTACGCCGCCGTCGAGACCGGCCCCGACGGCGCCTCGCGCCCCGCCGACGACACCAAGCAGGCCTACGCGCACGCGTTCGTCGTCCTCGCCGCGGCCACCGCCACGGCCGTCGGCCACCCGCAGGCCCCCGCGCTGCTCGACGAGGCCCTCGCCACCTGGGAGCGCTTCTGGTCGGAGGAGGACGGCCTGGCCGCCGACGTCTGGGACCGCACCTTCACCACCCTCGACCCCTACCGCGGCGTCAACGCCAACATGCACAGCGTCGAGGCGCTGCTCGCCGCCCACGACGTCACCGGCGACCCGGTGCCGCTGCAGCGGGCCCTGCGGATCACCGGCCGCGTCGTGCACGAGTTCGCCGCCAGCAACGGGTACCGGCTGCCCGAGCACTACGACGAGCAGTGGAACCGCCGGCTCGACTACAACCGCGACCACCCGGCCGACAAGTTCCGCCCGTACGGCGTGACCATCGGTCACCTCCTCGAGTGGGCCAGGCTGGCGCTGCACGTGCGCACCGCGCTCACCCGCGCCGGCGCGGACGTGCCGGACTGGCTGCTGCAGGACGCCATGGCCCTCACCGCCCGCGGCGTCGAGGACGGCTGGGCCGTCGACGGCCGCGACGGGTTCGTCTACACGACCGACTTCGACGCAGCCCCGGTCGTGCGCGACCGGCTGCACTGGGTCGCGGCCGAGGCGATGGCGACGTCCTGGACGCTCGCGGTGGTGACGGGCGAGGCGTCGTACGGGCAGGACTGGCAGCGCTGGCGCGCCCACGTCGACGCGCTCTTCGTCGACGCCGAGCGCGGCTCGTGGCGCCACGAGCTCGACCAGGACAACCGGCCGAGCTCGCACGTCTGGGAGGGCAAGCCGGACACGTACCACGCGTACCAGGCCGTCATCCTGCCCTTCCTGGGGGAGACGTCGTCCTTCGTCGCCGGGGTGCGCGACCGCGCCGTCGAGCGGTCCTGACCGGCGCGCCCCGGCCCCCGGACCGGGCGATTTCGCACCGCCGTCCGCGACCGTGTACGCTTCCACGACGTCGGCCTGGCCGACCGGGACCTCGGTCCCACGCCCCTTTAGCTCAGTCGGCAGAGCGTCTCCATGGTAAGGAGAAGGTCTACGGTTCGATTCCGTAAAGGGGCTCCGGTCCTCCTTCCGGTGCTCCGGTGGACAGGGCCCTCACGGCGGGGTAGCTCAGCTGGTTAGAGCGCACGACTCATAATCGTGAGGTCGCGGGATCGAGCCCCGCTCCCGCTACGACAGCCGCGTCGCGTCGGCCGCTCCCGGAGGATTTCTCTCGGGAACATCCGGTCGCGTATCGTGGTTCCTCGCGTGCGCCCGGTCCTCCCGGACCGCCGAGCGCCGCCCGTCCCGGCGACAGCCGCCCGTCGCCGCCCACCCGTCAGTACCGAGAGCAGGTTCACCGTGGCCAGCAAGACCGCCGACGTCCGCCCGAAGATCACCATGGCGTGCGTGGACTGCAAGAACCGCAACTACATCACGCGCAAGAACCGTCGCAACGACCCCGACCGCCTGGGTCTGAACAAGTTCTGCCCCAACTGCGGCAAGCAGACGGAGCACCGCGAGACCCGCTGAGGTCCGCGCCCCGCGCGCACCAGCACGACGCCCGACGGCCGTCGCCCCCACCCGGGGCGGCGGCCGTCTCGTCGTCCTCTGTGCGCCGGCTGATGGTTGCATGACACACTCGACCGACGTGAGTGGTGATCCCGGGCCCGCGGGGCTCGACCGTCCCGACCCCGCGCTCGCCGCCGAGGACGCCCGCGGCCTCGGTCGGCTGCTGCGCCGCCACGCGATCGACACGCGACCGCTCGCCGTGGCGCCGTACCGCCGTCTGCTCGTCGGGCAGGGCACGAGCTTCATCGGCTCGATGCTCACCCAGACCGCCGTCCCCGTGCAGGTCTACACGATCAGCTGCTCCAGCCTCGACGTCGGCTACGTCGGCCTCGCGGGGCTCCTGCCGATCGTCGGCTTCGGCCTGTACGGCGGCGCGATCGCCGACGTCGTCGACCGCCGCGCCCTCTACCTCGCCAGCTCGCTCGTCGGCTGGCTCGTCACCCTGGGCCTGCTCGCCCAGACCCTCGTCGGGGCGGGCAGCATCCCGCTCATCCTCGGCCTGGTCGTCGTCCAGTCGGGGGCCTTCGCCGTCGCCGGGTCGGCCCGCGGCGCGATCATCCCGCGCATCGTCCCGCTCGACCTCGTCCCGGCGGCCAACACCCTCAACTTCACCGTCGGCAACGTCGGGCAGGTCGCCGGCCCCCTGCTCGCCGGCATCCTGCTCGTCCAGTCCGGGGGCTTCGCGCTCGCGTACGGCGCCGACGCGGTCCTCTTCACCGCCGCCCTGTGGTCCGCGTTCCGGCTGCCGCCCGTGCCGCCCGACGGCGCGCGGTCGCGACCCGGCGCCGGCGCGGTCCTCGAGGGGCTGCGCTTCATCGGCAGCCGCCCGGTGCTGCTCATGAGCTTCGTCGTCGACATCACCGCGATGGTGCTGGCCATGCCGCGCTCGCTCTTCCCCGAGGTCGCGGACGAGCGCTTCGGCGGGAACGTCGGCCCGCTCTACGCCGCCATCGCCATCGGCGCGGTCGTCGCCGGCCTGTCCAGCGGCTGGGTCGGACGGGTCCGGCGCCAGGGCGTCGCCCTCGTCGTCGCCATCGCCGGCTGGGGCCTGGCCGTCGCCGCGTCCGGCCTCGCGCACTCGCTGTGGCTCGCGGTGCTGCTGCTCGCCGTCGCGGGCGCCTGCGACTTCGTCTCGGCCGTCTACCGGCAGACCATCCTGCAGACCTACGCCCCCGACGAGATACGCGGCCGGATGCAGGGCGTCTTCATCGCCGTCGTCGCCGGCGGTCCCCGCCTCGGCGACGTCCGCGCGGGCGGCACCGCGGCGCTGACCGGCGCGACGACGTCGTGGGTCGGCGGGGGCCTGGCCTGCGTGGCCGTCGTCCTCGTCGCCGGCTTGCTCGTGCGGCCCTTCCGCCGGTACGACGCCGCGGCGGTCGTCCCGGCCGACGCGGACGTGCCGACGGACACCCTCACCGAGCGAGGCTAGGGTGACGGCATGCCGGTCAACGCCGCCTTCGCCGGGCGCAGCTACCCGCCCACCGCGCCGTACTCCGTCGGGCGCGCCAAGATCCGCGAGTTCGCCGAGGCGGTCGGCAGCAGCGACCCGCTGCACCTCGACCCGCAGGCCGCCCGCGCCGCCGGGCACCGCGACGTCATCGCGCCGCCGACCTTCGCGGTCCTCATCGCCCAGCAGTGCGACGCCCAGCTCATCACCGACCCGGAGGCCGGGATCGACTACAGCCGCGTCGTCCACGGCGAGCAGCGCTTCGCCCACCACCGCCCGCTCACCGCGGGCGACGAGGTCGTCGGGGTCCTGCACGTCGACACCGTCCGCGAGGCCGGCGGCCACTCGATGGTCACGACCCGCACCGAGCTGAGCGTCGACGGCGAGGCGGTCTGCACGGCCACCTCGACGATCGTCGTCCGGGGCAGTGAGTGACGTGGCTCCTGCCGTGACACTCACACCAGTCGCCGTCGGCGACACGCTGCCGCCGCGCACCGTCCACGTCACCCGCTCGACGCTGGTGCAGTACGCCGGGGCCTCGCTCGACCGCAACCCCATCCACTGGGACGAGCGGTTCGCGACGGCCGTCGGCCTGCCCGACGTCATCGCCCACGGCATGTTCACCATGGGCGCCGGCGCGACGTACGTCGCCGACTGGGCCGGTGACCCCTCGCGCGTCCTCGAGTACGGCGTGCGGTTCACCAAGCCCGTCGTCGTCAGCCACGACGAGGGCGCCGACGTCGAGTACTCCGGCGTCGTGAAGAAGGTCGACGACGAGGCCGGCACGGCCACCGTCGAGCTGACCGCGGTCTGCCGCGGCGAGAAGGTGCTCGGCCGCGCCCTCGCCGTCGTCCGGCTCGGCTGAGGCCGTGCGGGAGGAGCACGACGCACCGCTGGCGGGCCTGACGACGATGCGCGTCGGCGGCCCCGCCGCGCGCCTGGTCACCGCGACGACGACCGACGAGCTCGTCGACGCCGTCCGCGAGGTCGACGACGCCGACGAGCCGCTGCTCGTCGTCGGCGGCGGCTCCAACCTCGTCCTGCCCGACGCGGGCTTCCCCGGCACCGTCGTGCACGTCGCGACGAGCGGGGTCGCCGTCGAGTCCGACGACTCGTGCGGCGGGGCCAACGTCCGCGTCGCCGCCGGCGAGCCGTGGGACGACCTCGTCGCCCGCGCCGTCGCCGAGGGCTGGGCCGGCATCGAGGCGCTGTCCGGGATCCCCGGCTCGACCGGCGCCACCCCGGTCCAGAACGTCGGCGCCTACGGCCAGGAGGTCGCCACCACCGTCGCCCAGGTGCGCGTCTGGGACCGGCGCGAGCAGCGGGTGCAGACCTTCTTCGGCCCGACCTGCGGCTTCTCCTACCGCGACTCCCGGTTCAAGTCCGGGGACGGCGCCGGCGGCCGGTACGTCGTCCTCGACGTCCTGTTCCAGCTGCGGATCGCCGACCTCGGCGAGCCGGTGCGCTACGCCGACCTCGCCCGCCAGCTCGACGTCGCCGAGGGGGCCCGGGCGCCGCTCGGCGACGTCCGCGAGGCGGTCCTCGCGCAGCGCCGCAAGCGCGGCATGGTCCTCGACGACGCGGACCCCGACACCTGGTCCTGCGGGTCGTTCTTCACCAACCCGGTCCTCGGCGCGCGGGCGTGGGCGGCGCTGCTCGAGCGCGTCCACGAGCGGCTCGGCGCCGACGTCGACCCGCCGTCGTGGGCGGAGCCGGGGGAGCGGACCAAGACGAGCGCCGCCTGGCTCATCGAGCGGGCCGGCTTCGGCAAGGGCCACGGTCTGCCCGGCCCGGCCTCCCTCTCGACCAAGCACACCCTCGCCGTGACCAACCGCGGCGGCGCGACCGCCGCCGACGTCGTCGCGCTCGCCCGCGAGGTCCGCGACGGTGTCCGCGACACCTTCGGCGTCACTCTCGTCAACGAGCCCGTGCTCGTCGGCACCACGCTCTGACCGTCACCCCCACCACCGGACTGCTGCGGATCCGGGACGTCAAGGTCCCCCTGGCTCCGGGACTGCTGCGGATCCGGGACGTCAAGGTCCCCCTGGCTCCGGGACTGCTGCGGATCCGGGACGTCAAGGTCCCCCTGGCTCCGGGACTGCTGCGGATCCGGGACGTCAAGGTCCCCCTGGCTCCGGGACTGCTGCGGATCCGGGACGTGGAGGTCCCTCCGGGTTCTCGGACTGCGGCTCGTCCGTGAGATCCGACGACGTCCCGGCTGGAGGACAGTCCGCCGTACGGGGTGATGTCGACGTCCCGCTCGCGCAGCAGTCCGGTTGTGGGGGTGACGTCGAGGTCCCGCTCGCGCAGCAGTCCGGTTGTGGGGGTGACGTCGAGGTCCCGCTCGCGCAGCAGTCCGCCGTACGGCGTCGTCAGGAGGTGGGGACCGGGCTGCCGACGAGGACGGCGCCGAAGGCCTGCGCGTCGAAGACCTGGTTGCTGCCGGACACCGCGGCCTTGGGCCGGGTGAAGACGAGGGACAGGTTGCCGGCGCCCTTCGGCTCGACCTTGAAGACCACCCAGCCGGTCGCCGAGGAGCCGCTGGCCACCTGGTCGGGGAGGACCTTCAGCCCGTGCGCGGCCATCGCCGCGTCGACCAGCGTGATGGGGCGGCTGGGGAACTGCGCGCCGGTGCGGATCGAGAAGTCCTGCTTGCGCAGCGGCGCGGTGTACGTCGTGCTCGGCGTCCACGTCATCTCGACCGCCACCAGCTCGTAGGCCTGCGACGTCGCGTCGTACCCGGCCGGCCACGGGATCCCGCGCAGGACCTTGTCGGCGGTGATCTTGTGCCCGAGCGCGCTGTCGGTGATCGTGGCCGAGACGGTGATCGGCGCGGTCGGCCAGGCCGCGGCCTTCGTCGTCGCGCTCGACGACGGCGACGCGGAGGTGCTCGACGAGGTCCCGCCCGGGGTGGCGGCGCCGGACGGCGCGACCGTCCCGCCGCTCGTCACGACCGGTGCCGGCTCGGCGCAGGCGGCCATCCCGACGAGGGTCGCGAGGCCGGCGAGGACGGGGACCACGCGCCGGACGGCGGGTCGCAGGACGCGGTGCGGCGGGTTCGACACGCTCTCCAGGGTGCCTGCCGCCCGTCGCCGCGGCCAAATCGTCAGGCGGGCGGGGCCGGCGCCGCCAGCCAGTCGTCGACCTGCGCCAGCGCCCGGTCGCGCACCGGCGCGGGCGCCCGGCTCCCGCGCAGCGCCGCCCGCGCGAGGTCGGCCAGCGCCGCGTCGTCGAGCCCGTGCGCCTCGCGCGCCAGGCGGTACTGCGCCACCAGCCGCGTCCCGAAGAGCAGCGGGTCGTCGGCCCCGAGCGCCACCGGCACACCCGCCTCGAGCAGCGACGGCAGCGGCACGGCGGGCGGGGCGTCGTACACCCCGAGGGCGACGTTGCTGCCCGGGCAGACCTCGAGCGTGACGCCGGCGGCGGCCACCTCGGCGAGCACCCGCGGGTCCTCGACGCTGCGCACGCCGTGGCCGAGCCGGTCGGGGCGCAGCAGCGACAGCGTCTCCTGCACCATCGTCGGCCCGAGCAGCTCCCCGGCGTGCGGCACCAGCGCGAGCCCGGCCCGGCGGGCGATGTCGAATGCGGGGGCGAACTCCTCCAGCACCCCGCGGCGCTCGTCGTTCGACAGCCCGAAGCCCACGACCGTGCCCGGACCCTCGCCGGCGTACCGGGCCGCCAGCCGCGCCAGCGTCCGCGCGTCGAGCGGGTGCCGGATCCGGCTCGCGGCGACGACGACGCCCACCCCGGTCCCGGTGGCACGGGACGCGCTCGCCGCCTCGTCGAGGACGATCTCCAGGGCCGGGGTCAGCCCGCCGACGTACGGCGCGTAGCTGCTCGGCTCGACCTGGATCTCCAGCCAGCGCGAGCCCTCCGCGGCGTCGTCCTCCGCCGCCTCGCGCACGATCCGGCGCAGGTCGGCCTCGCCGCGCACGCAGGCCCGGGCCAGGTCGTAGAGCCGCTGGAACCGGAACCACCCGCGCTCGTCCGTGGCGTGCAGCCGCGGCGGCGTCCAGTCCTGCTCGCGCCCCTCCACCCGCAGCGACTCGGGCAGCCGCACCCCGTGGTGCTCGGCCAGCGAGTTCAGGGTGCTCAGCCGCATCGACCCGGTGAAGTGCAGGTGCAGGTGCGCCTTGGGCAGCGCGGCCAGGTCGCGTCCGGAGCCCCCGCCGACCGGTCCGCCCGTCATGTCCCCACCCTGCCAGAACCCGGTCCCCGGTCGGCCGCCGCCTGTCGGTGGGGCGTCGTACGGTGCCTCGATGGTGCTCCGACACGCCTTCGTCGTCCCGATGACCACCGAGCGCGAGCTCGTCGAGCTCGCGGTCCTCGGCGAGGAGCACGGCTGGGACATGGTCCTCAGCTGGGAGGCGGTGCTGCGGCACGACGCCTGGGTCGCGCTCGGCGCCGCCGCGCTGAGCACGAGCCGGATCAGGCTCGGCACGATGCTCACCCCGGCGTCGCGGTGGCGCCCGTGGGACCTGGCCCGCGTCGTGGGCTCGGTCGACCGGCTCAGCGCCGGCCGGGTCACGCTCGGCGTCGGCCTCGGGGCACCGAACGGCAACTGGCTGGCCTTCGAGCCCGACGAGGGTCGGGCGCAGCGGGCCCGGCTCGTCGACGAGGTCCTCGAGGTCTACCGCGGGCTGCTCACGGCCGGCTCGCGCGGCGACTACACCCACGAGGGCGAGCGGTACGCCGTCCGCCCGGTCACCGACATCCCCCCGCTCGACCCGGTGCAGCGGCCGCACCCCCCGGTGTGGGTGGTCGGCGCGCTGGTCCCCGGACGCGATCGTCAGCGCTCGCTCGAGCGGGCCGCCCGATGGCAGGGCGTCGTCCCCGCGGTCGTCACCCCGGGGCAGGAGGACGGGTCGACGCCGCTGACCCCGTCGCTGCTGCGCGACCTGCTGGGCCGGGTCCGCGCGGAGCGCGAGCGCCTCGGCCTGCCGTGGGAGGGGTACGACGTCGTCGTCGAGGGCGACAGCCACGGCGGCTTCGGCGACATCCGCGGCCCGGCCGCGCCGTGGGAGGACGCCGGGGCGACCTGGTGGGTCGAGAGCTGGTGGGACCTGCCGCCGGGCCCCGAGGGCCTGGCCGAGCTGCGCCGCCGGGTACGGCTCGGGCCCCGCCGCTGAGCGACGGGGCCCGGGGTCACGGGGTGGACGGGCTCAGACCTGCAGGTCGTCGTCCTCGACGTCGGTGATGCCGTCGAGGTCCTCGAGCTCCTCGGGACGGTCGCCGGCGTGCATGACCGCGTCGGCCGGGTCGTCGCCGACGGGGTCGGACAGGTCGTCGTCGACGCCGTCCTGGGCGCTGTCCGCCTCGACGTGCATCGCCGCCTCCTCGGCGGACGCGCCGGCGCCGTCGATGCCGACGTCCTCGCCGACGGCGTCCTTCTCCGCGTCGCCGCGCACGCCCTCGTCGGGCGCGACGAGGCGGCCGCTGCGCGCGCCGCCGTCGCCGAGGAAGTCGTCGCGCGCGTCGATCGAGTCGGGGTCGTCCCCGCCGACGCGGTCCTCGTCGGGGCGGTCGAGGCCGCTCTCGTTGTCGGGGGCGCCGTACGCGGAGTCGGGGTCGGGGACCTCCTGCTTGATCCGCTGCTCGATGGTCTCGTCCTGGGACTGCTCCCAGGCCGTCGTCCCCCAGGCGTCGACACCGCGCGGCTTCTCGGCGGGGGAGTACCCCTCGTCGAGCGCGTCCTCGACGCCGCGGTCGTCGAGCGTCTCCTCCGGCTGCAGCTGGTCCTCGTCGTCCAGGGAGTAGGAGCCGGTGTCGGTGTTCAGCTCTTCGCCGGCGTAGCTCTCGTCGCTCATACCGGCCACTCTGCCATCCGGCGGCGCGGCGGTCAGGCCTGGTCGGGGCCCGCCCCGACCAGCTGCTCGGCGGCGGCCAGCGCGACGCACGTGGCGACCCCGGCCATGGCCGTGCGCACCTCCGCCAGCCCCGGGAAGGTCGGGGCGAGCCGGATGTTGCGGTCGTGCGGGTCCCGGCCGTGCGGGAACGCCGACCCGGCCGGGGTGAGCGCGATACCCGCCTCCTTGGCCAGCCGCACCACCCGGGTCGCCGTGCCGTCGAGGACGTCGAGGTTGACGAAGTAGCCGCCGGTCGGGCGGGTCCACGTCGCGATCCCGAGCCCGCCGAGCGCGGTGGTCAGCGCCTCGTCGACGGCGGCGAACTTCGGCGCGATGATCTCGCGGTGCCTGCGCATGTGCTCGAGCACGCCGTCGGGCGAGCCGAAGAACTCGACGTGCCGCAGGTGGTTGATCTTGTCCGGCCCGATCGAGGCCATGGCGCGGTGCCGGAGGAACCACGTCTTGTTGGCCACCGAGGTGGCGAGGACCGCGACGCCCGCGCCGGCGAAGGTGATCTTCGACGTCGACGCGAACATCACCGGCCGGTCGGGGTGGCCCGACGCCGAGGCGAGCGACAGCGCGTCGGCGCTCTTGGCCTCCTCCTCGGTGAGGTGGTGGAAGGCGTAGGCGTTGTCCCAGAACACCCGGAAGTCCGGCGCGGCCGTCGGCATCGACATCAGCCGGGCCGCGACCTCCTGGGAGCACACCGACCCGGTCGGGTTCGCGTAGGTCGGCACGATCCACATGCCCTTGATGCTCGGGTCGTCGGCGACGAGGGCCGCGACGGCCTCGGCGTCGGGGCCGTCCTCGCGCATGTCGACGGTGACCATCTCGATGCCGAGGTCGGCGAGCATCGTGAAGTGGCGGTCGTAGCCCGGCACCGGGCACACGAACTTCACCACCGGCTCGTCCTTCCACGGCCGCGGCGACTCCGGGGCCCCGTGCAGCAGCAGGTGGACGAGGGTGTCGTGCATCATCGTCAGGCTCGAGTTGCCGCCGCAGACGACCTGGGCGACCTCGACGCCGAGCAGGTCGGCGAAGATCTCGCGGAGCTCGGTGAGCCCCTCCAGCCCGCCGTAGTTGCGCACGTCGGCCCCCGACCGGTCCTTGGTCGTCGTGGGCAGGTGCAGCAGGGCGTCGCTGAGGTCGAGCTGCGCGCTGCTCGGCTTGCCGCGGGTGAGGTCGAGCGTGAGCCCCTCGGCCTGCAGGGCGGCGTACTCCTCCCGCTTGGCGGCGAGGAAGGCCTCCTGCTCCTCGCGGGCGAGGGAGGCGAGCGGGGCGGCGGTGGGCTGGGTCGTCGTCACGCCCCTCATCCTCCCACCGCGGGCGCGGGCGCCGGGCGGGCGTCCGGTCCGCGGTTCGCGTGCCCCCCGCCGGGTCACGTATGCTGTCCCCTCGGTGGTTGACGGCCGCCATGCTGCGGCATGCCCGGCGTCGTCACCCGTCCGGCTCCGGCCGGACGAAGGGCACTAGCTCAACTGGCAGAGCACCGGTCTCCAAAACCGGGGGTTGGGGGTTCGAGTCCCTCGTGCCCTGCGCACCGCGGCGGCCCGGCCGAGCACCGGACGGGCCCCGCACGGCAGCAGACAGCGACCAGAGCAAGGACGAGCCATCGTGACCGAGACGAGCGCGGACCACCGCGAGGCGGGTCGGGCCCAGCAGCGCGACCGGCGTCGGCAGGGCAACCCGGTCAGCCGTGCCTGGCGCTCGCTCGTGCTGTTCGTCAGCCAGATCATCGACGAGCTGCGCAAGGTCGTGCGGCCGACGGGTCCGGAGCTGCTCAACTACACGCTCGTCGTCATCGTGTTCGTCCTCGTGATCATGGGGATCGTGTCGGGCCTGGACTTCGTGTTCCACAAGCTCGCCCTCCTCGTCCTGGCGGGCTGACGCGGCCGTCCGGCTCCTCCCGTCCCACCTCGCAGACATCCGCAGGAAGTAGGTCCCACCCGTGTCCGACCAGGACCAGTACGACGTCACCGACGTGCCCGAGACCGCCGAGACGACCGTCCAGGACGCCGACGCGCAGGCCGCCGCGGCGTACGACGACCGGGAGCACGACCTCGACGAGCACCTCGACACCCCGGTCGACGCCGACGGCCACGCCGACGACGACGAGCACACCGACGACGACGAGCACACCGACGAGCACGCCGACGAGCTCGAGGGGGCCGACGGCCGCGAGGACGTCCGCGACCTCGACGACACCAGCGACGACGTCATCGTCGACCCGGTGGCCGAGTACAAGGCGCAGCTGCGCGCCCGCCCGGGCGACTGGTACGTCGTGCACTCCTACGCGGGCTACGAGAACCGGGTCAAGACCAACCTCGAGACCCGCATCGTGTCGCTGAACATGGAGGACTACATCTTCGAGATCGAGGTCCCCATGGAGGAGGTGACCGAGATCAAGAACGGCCAGAAGAAGCTCGTCCGCCGCGTCCGGATGCCCGGTTACGTCCTCGTGCGGATGGACCTCACCGACGAGTCGTGGGGCGCCGTGCGCCACACGCCGGGCGTCACCGGGTTCGTCGGCAACGCGCACCAGCCGGTGCCGCTGTCGCTCGACGAGGTCTTCACCATGCTGGCCCCCGAGTTCGAGACCCCCGAGGCGGCGGCCGCCGGCGGCGGCTCGACCGGCGGGGCCGCCCCGCGCGACGTCACCGTCGTCGACTTCGAGGTCGGCGAGTCGGTCACCGTCATGGAGGGCCCCTTCGAGACGCTCCCGGCGACGATCTCCGAGATCAACCCGGACACGCAGAAGCTCAAGGTCCTCGTCTCCATCTTCGGCCGGGAGACCCCGGTCGAGCTGTCGTTCGGCCAGGTCGCCAAGATCTGAGCCGCACCGGCGCCGCCCGACGACCGTCGGGCGGCAGGCAACCGGGTCATCGCCCCTCGGCGTCGGCCCACCCCGAGAAGGAAGCAGGCACACCATGCCCCCGAAGAAGCGCGTCTCCGGCTTCATCAAGCTGCAGATCAACGCCGGAGCGGCCACCCCCGCCCCGCCCGTCGGCCCGGCCCTCGGCCAGCACGGCGTCAACATCATGGAGTTCGTCAAGGCGTACAACGCCGCGACGGAGTCCCAGCGCGGCAACGTCATCCCGGTGGAGATCACGGTCTACGAGGACCGGTCCTTCACCTTCGTCACCAAGACCCCGCCGGCCGCCGAGCTGATCAAGAAGGCCGCCGGCGTCGGCAAGGGCAGCGCCGAGCCGCACAAGACCAAGGTCGCCAAGCTCACGGCCGACCAGGTCCGCGAGATCGCGCAGCAGAAGATGGAGGACCTCAACGCCAACGACGTCGAGGCCGCCGCCAAGATCATCGCCGGCACCGCCCGGTCGATGGGCATCACCACCGAGGGCATCTGACCCGAGGCGTCAGCCCCGAGGCACCCGCCTCACCAGTGGGAGGGTCGCGCTGGCCCGCACCACGACTCCACCTGAAGAAGGAGCAGCACATGAAGCGCAGCAAGTCCTACCGCGCCGCCGCCGAGAAGATCGACGCCGGCCGGGCGTACTCCCCGCTCGAGGCCGTCCGCCTCGCCAAGGAGACGACGAGCACGAAGTACGACGCCACCGTCGAGGTCGCGTTCCGCCTGGGCGTCGACCCGCGCAAGGCCGACCAGATGGTCCGCGGCACGGTCAACCTGCCGAACGGCACGGGCAAGACCGCCCGCGTCCTCGTCTTCGCCGCGGGCGACCGCGCCGAGGCCGCCCGTGAGGCCGGCGCCGACCACGTCGGTTCCGACGACATGCTGGAGAAGGTGTCGGGCGGCTGGCTCGACTTCGACGCCGTCGTCGCGACGCCGGACATGATGGGCAAGGTCGGCCGGCTCGGCAAGGTCCTCGGCCCGCGCGGCCTCATGCCGAACCCGAAGACGGGCACGGTGACGATGGACGTGGCCAAGGCCGTCACGGACATCAAGGGCGGCAAGATCGAGTTCCGCACCGACAAGCACGCGAACCTGCACTTCATCATCGGCAAGGCCTCGTTCGACGAGAAGCAGCTGGTGGAGAACTACGGCGCGGCGCTCGAGGAGATCCTGCGTCTCAAGCCGTCGTCCTCGAAGGGCGCCTACATCGAGAAGGCGACCATGACGACGACGATGGGCCCGGGCATCCCGCTCGACTTCCGTCGCACGCGCAACCTGCTCGCCGAGGACGAGGCGACCGCCTGACGGTCCACCTCGCCGGTACGACGCGCCCGGGTCCCCTCAGGGGTCCGGGCGCGTCGCCGTGAGGGGCCGGGACGCACGGCAGCCCGGTGGCGCCTGGGTGGGGGGACCGGCGCCCCCGGGCTGCAGGTGTCGCCTCCGGTGGGCGGGGGAGCGCCGAAGGTCGAGGCCGCACCGGTGGGGGAGACCGGGTCGGCCGGCGGGGGCCCCGTACGGGGACCGTCCGCGGGGAGCGGGGTGGGGGGTGTTCGACGTCTCCGACGCTAGTCCCGCCACCCGCGGGTCCGCGGGGCGATTCGTCCGGGATCGTCCGAACGGTCGATGAGAACCGGCCGGACGTTCCCCGAACGGTGCGCCGCCCCCGCCCGCGAGGGTGGGGGAACGGGGCCCCGACCCGTACGGTCGAGGCGGCCGACCCGACCGGGAGCGGCCGCGGCGACCTCAGGGGGACCCATCATGCGCACGCCCACCCGACCCGCCCTCGCGGCGCTCGCCCTCGGCGGGGCGCTCGCGCTCGGCGCCTGCAGCAGCGGGACCACGACGTCCGCGGCCGTCTCGAGCAGCGCCACCTCGTCGTCCTCCAGCGCGTCCACCTCCGCGGCGACGACCTCCTCGGCGACGACCTCGTCGACCGCGGACGCCGGCTCGACCGGCTCCTCGGGCGCCGCGCCCGCCGCCGGGAGCACCGTGCCGGGCGCGACCTTCGGGACGCGGATGGTCTCCGCGCTGGAGAAGGCGAAGAGCGGCAGGGCGACGATGACGATCACGCGGGGCAGCGCGAAGACCGCCCTGACGATGGAGTTCGCCGTCGGCCCGGGTGGCGCGATGCAGGCGCACGCCACCCTCGGCGGCGGCGCGGCCGGCGCCACGGGGACCGAGGTCGTCGTGGTCGACGGGGCGTCGTACGTCAAGCTGCCGAAGGCGGTGGGCGGCAAGACCTGGGTCAAGCTCCCCACCGGTGGCGCCTCGGTGGCCCCGGACCCCACCGCGATCGCGAAGTCCTTCTCCACGGCCGAGGTCGTCTACGTCGGTGAGGAGAACGCGCTGCGGCACTACACGATCACCACCAGCGGGGTCGGGGCCGGCACCGTGCAGGCCTACCTCGACGCGCAGGGGAGGCCGGCGAGGTTCACCGGCCAGGTCGCCGGCAGCACCCTCGACGCGACGTACTCCGACTGGGGCGCCCCGGTCACCGTGACCGCGCCGCCGGCCTCGCAGGTGACGACCTCGCTCGGCTCCCTCGGCTCGCTCGGCTCGACGGGCGCGATGGGCTGACCGCCCGCCGCCGTCCGGGCGGCGGGCCCCGTTTTGACCCGGGGGGCCCGTCGCCCGTAGGCTGTGGACGACCAATGACCGCCGGTCGCCGGGCCCGAGAGGGACCGGCCGAAGGTCCCGCGATGCGGGCGTCCAGCGCAGGCCGTCACGACTCCTTCGTCCGGGCTCCGCCCGTGTCGACTCCGAGCCCCGTGCGCCCTGCGCCGGGGCTCTCCTCGTGGGCCCGGGGCCCGCCGCGGTCGACACCGACACGGAAGGAGGCGAGATGGCCACCGCTTCGAAGAACGCCGCCATCGCCGAGCTCACCGAGAGCTTCCGCACCTCGGGTGCGGCCGTGCTGACGGAGTACCGCGGTCTGACCGTCAAGCAGCTCACGCAGCTGCGGTCGTCCCTCCGGGAGCACGCCACGTACGCCGTGGTGAAGAACACCCTCACCCAGCGCGCGGCCACCGAGGCCGGCGTGACCGCCTTCGACGAGCAGCTGACCGGTCCCTCGGCCATCGCGTTCGTCAGCGGCGACCCGGTCGAGGCGGCGAAGACGCTCCGCGACTTCGCCAAGGCCAACCCGCTGCTCGTCATCAAGGGCGGCGTGCTGGACGGCAAGCCCCTCACGGCGGCCGACATCACCAAGCTCGCGGACCTCGAGTCCCGCGAGGTCCTGCTCGCCAAGCTGGCCGGCGCCATGAACGCCTCGCTCAGCAAGGCGGTCTACCTCTTCGCCGCCCCCCTCTCGCAGACCGCGCGCGTCGTCGCCGCCCTGCGCGACAAGGTCGACGCCGAGGGCCCGCAGGACACCGCGGCTCCGCAGGACGCCGCACCGCAGGACGCGGAGTCGCAGGACTCCGCCCCCCAGGACGTCGCCGAGGGTGGCGACAACTGACCGGAGGCCACCCGGCCCCCGGTCGCACCACCGCACCCGCGCCACTCTCAGGTACGAGTAGGCATTGACAGGAAGGAACGCCACCATGGCGAAGCTCAGCACCGACGAGCTCCTTGACGCCTTCAAGGAGATGACCCTGATCGAGCTCTCCGAGTTCGTCAAGCAGTTCGAGGACACCTTCGGCGTCACCGCCGCCGCCCCGGTCGCCGTCGCGGCCGCCGGCGGCGCCGCCGCCGCCGTCGAGGAGGTCGAGGAGCAGGACGAGTTCGACGTCGTCCTCGAGGCCGCCGGCGACAAGAAGATCCAGGTCATCAAGGAGGTCCGCGCGCTCACCAGCCTCGGCCTCAAGGAGGCCAAGGACCTCGTCGACGGCGCCCCCAAGCCCGTCCTCGAGAAGGTCGACAAGGCCGCGGCCGAGAAGGCCAAGGAGCAGCTCGAGGGCGCCGGCGCCACCGTCACCCTCAAGTGACCCGCCCCGGGGCCTCGCCCCGGGACGCTCACTCCTCGCACGCCCCGTCCGGGTCCCCCGGGCGGGGCGTGCGTGCGTCCGTGGCCGATCCGTCACCGATCCGTCACCCGCCCGGCACGACCCGTAACCTCCGCCCACCGGGCTCGTTGGACCCGACGCAACCCGCCGTGCCACCTCACGGGCACGCGGACGGTACGTCGTCGCGGTCCGCCGCCGACCCCCGCCGGACACCCTCTCCGGCGGCCGGTGGCCCCTCGACGGGAACGGTGGGACGGACATGGGTGTCGAGGTCACGGTCGAAGGGCTCACGAAGCACTTCGGCTCCCAGGCGATCTGGCGCGACGTCTCGCTGACGCTGCCCGCCGGCGAGATCAGCGTGATGCTCGGCCCCTCGGGCACCGGCAAGTCGGTCTTCCTCAAGACCCTCGTGGGACTGCTCAAGCCCGACCAGGGGTCGATCTGGATCCAGGGCCAGGACCTGACGACGCTGCGCGAGCGCCAGCTGTACGAGGTCCGCAAGCTCTTCGGCGTCCTCTTCCAGGACGGCGCGCTCTTCGGGTCGATGAACCTCTTCGACAACATCGCCTTCCCGCTGCGCGAGCACACCAAGAAGCCCGAGTCGCAGGTGCGCGACATCGTCATGGAGAAGATCGAGCTCGTCGGCCTCCAGGGCGCCGAGGGCAAGCTGCCCGGTGAGATCTCCGGGGGGATGCGCAAGCGCGCCGGGCTCGCCCGCGCCCTCGTCCTCGACCCGGAGATCCTCCTCATCGACGAGCCGGACTCGGGCCTGGACCCCGTCCGCACGAGCTACATCAACCAGCTCTTCATCGACCTCAACGCGCAGATCGACGCGACGTTCCTCATCGTCACCCACGACATCAACACCGCCCGGACCGTCCCGGACAACATCGGCCTGCTCTACCACAAGCACCTCGCCATGTTCGGGCCGCGCGAGATGCTGCTGTCGTCCGAGGAGCCCGTCGTGCGCCAGTTCCTCAACGCGCAGACCGTCGGCCCGATCGGCATGTCCGAGGAGAAGGACGCGACCGAGCTCGCGGCCGAGTCGGGGATGGAGCTGCCGCCGCTGCCGCCCATCGCGCTCCAGCTCGGCACGAGCGACGGCCGTCCGCGCCAGGGGGAGAAGGAGCCCGGCGCCTGGTGCCGGGAGAACGGCGTTACGCCGCCCCCCGGGTCGTTCGCCTCCTCGCACGCCGGGGTCCCCGGCGTGAGCCGGGCCACGGGGACCGCGCCCGAGCCCGTGGGGGCGTGATGGGCAACCCCGTCGAGGGCGCCCTGCGCCAGACCGGCTCGCTCTTCGCCCTCTTCCTCGACGTCCTGCGCGCGCTGCCGCGCCGGCCGTTCCAGACGCGCGAGCTCATCCAGCAGTCGTGGTTCATCGCCAGCGTGACGATCCTGCCGACGGCGCTCGTCTCCATCCCGTTCGGTGCGGTGATCGCGCTGCAGCTCGGCACGCTCACCCGGCAGCTCGGCGCACAGTCGTTCACCGGTGCCGCCAGCGTCCTCGCCGTCATCCGCGAGGCCTCGCCGATCGTCACGGCGCTGCTCATCGCCGGCGCCGGCGGCTCGGCCATCTGCGCCGACCTCGGCTCGCGCAAGATCCGCGAGGAGATCGACGCGATGGAGGTGCTCGGCATCAGCCCCATCCAGCGCCTCGTCGTCCCCCGGGTGATCGCCGCCATGCTCGTCTCGGTCCTGCTCAACGGCCTCGTCTCCGTCGTCGGGGTCGTCGGCGGGTACGTCTTCAACGTCGTCATCCAGGGCGGGACGCCCGGGGCCTACATCGCCTCCTTCACCGCGCTGGCCCAGACCGCCGACCTGTGGGTGGGCGAGATCAAGGCCCTGCTCTTCGGGGCGATCGCCGCCGTCGTCGCGTCGTACAAGGGGCTGACCGCGGGTGGCGGCCCCAAGGGCGTCGGCGACGCGGTCAACCAGAGCGTCGTCATCACCTTCATGCTGCTCTTCGTCGTCAACTTCGTCGCCACGGCCGTGTACTTCCAGGTCGTCCCCCAGAAGATCTGACGCCGTGACCACCGACACCGA
Organism: Lapillicoccus jejuensis; assembly: GCF_006715055.1. Taxonomy (NCBI): domain Bacteria; kingdom Bacillati; phylum Actinomycetota; class Actinomycetes; order Micrococcales; family Intrasporangiaceae; genus Lapillicoccus; species Lapillicoccus jejuensis. The sequence continues at coordinate 582,793 of NZ_VFMN01000001.1, read as the reverse complement.
CACCGCCGGGCGCCTCGACGCGCTGCGCCGCACCGCGGCCGCGCGACGAGTCCTGGCCACCGCCGCCCGCCCGGGCCGGGCCCTCGACGCGCTCGGCGAGCAGATGCGCTTCTACGTCACCTCGCTCGGCTGGGCCCCGCGCACCCTGCGCCGCTACCGCAAGGAGGTGGTCCGCCTCCTCGCGGAGGTCTCGCTCGGGACAGGCGCGCTCTCGGTCATCGGCGGCACGGTCGGCGTCATCGCGTTCCTCGCCTTCTTCACCGGCACCGAGGTCGGTCTGCAGGGCTACTCCTCGCTCGACCAGCTCGGCACCGGCGCCTTCACCGGCTTCATCTCGGCCTACCTCAACACCCGCGAGATCGCCCCGCTGGTCGCCGGGCTCGCGCTCGCCGCCACGGTCGGCTGCGGCTTCACCGCGCAGCTCGGCGCCATGCGGATCTCCGAGGAGGTCGACGCGCTCGAGGTCATGGGCATCCCGTCGCTGCCGTTCCTCGTGACGACCCGGATGATCGCCGGCTTCGTCGCCGTCATCCCGCTCTACGTGCTGGGCCTGCTGTCGTCGTACGGCGCCACGCGCTTCATCACGACGCAGTACTTCGGGCAGTCCGAGGGGACCTACGACCACTACTTCCACCTGTTCCTGCCGCCGATCGACGTCTTCTGGTCGTTCGTCAAGGTCATGGTGTTCGCGGTCGTCATCATCCTCATCCACTGCTACTACGGCTACACCGCGTCCGGTGGCCCGGCCGGGGTGGGCGTCGCGGTCGGCAAGGCCGTGCGCACCTCGATCGTCGCCATCAACCTCGTCGACTTCTTCTTCAGCCTCGCCGTGTGGGGCGCGACGACGACCGTGCGGATCGCCGGATGACGGCCACCACCGGCCGGCGCGGCGTCCTCACCGCCCTCGGCACCCGTGCGTACGGCGTCGCGTTCCTCGTGCTGGTCGCCGTCCTCGTCGGCCTGTCGATCGCCGCCTTCCAGCAGCGCTTCACGCCCGTCGTGGCGGTCACCCTGCTGACCGACAAGGTCGGCACGCAGCTGCAGGTCGGCTCCGACGTCAAGGTCCGCGGTCTCGTCGTCGGCCAGGTCCGTGACATCGAGGTCACGGGGGCGCCGCGCACCGGCCGGGTCGACGGCGCCCGGCTGTCCCTCGCGCTGGACCCGGCGTTCGTGGGTCAGGTGCCGGCGGACGTGTCGGCGCGGCTGCTGCCGAAGACGTTGTTCGGGGAGCGGTTCGTCGACCTGGTGCCGCCGGCGGGGGTGGTCGTGGGCGGGAAGGACGCGGCGGGGCGCAGCGTGCGGGCGTTGGCGGCGGGGGACGTGATTCCGCAGGACCGGTCGAGCGCGGCGATCGAGCTGGAGAAGGTGTTCGACGACCTGCTGCCGCTGCTGCGCACGGTGCAGCCGCAGAAGCTGGCGTCGGTGCTGGGCGCGATCGCGTCGACGCTGGAGGGGCGCGGCACGCAGATCGGGAAGACCCTCGTGGTGGCGGACACGTACTTCCGAGGGTTGAACCCGTCGGTGCCGACGCTGCAGGCGGACATCTCGGGGTTGGCGGACCTGGCCAGCGAGTACGCGGGGCTGGCGCCGGACCTGCTGCGCGGGGTGCGGGCGATCCTCATCCCGAACGCGACGGTGGTGCAGGAGCAGGACACGCTGGCGGGGTTCCTCGCGGGGACGGCGGGGTTCGCGAACACGGCGACGGCGTTCCTGTCGGCCAACAGCGACCGGATCATCCAGGTCGGCCGGGTCCAGCGCCCCACCCTCGCCGTGCTGGCCAGGTACTCGCCCGAGTACCCCTGCCTCGCGACCGCGCTGACCAACTGGGTCCCCCGCGTCGAGAAGGTGTTCTCCGGGGCGTCGTTCCACATCACGATGGAGCTCGTCCCGCCGCGCCCGGCCTACCGGCCGGGGGAGGAGCCGGCCTGGGGCGAGGACCGCGGCCCCAGCTGCGAGGGCCTCCCGAGCTCCTCCGGCAGCCAGGCGGACCCCAAGCCGGGCGTGCACTTCTCGGACGGCACGAAGCCGGCGGACGGGGGAGCGGCCTCGGCCGTCCCGGCTGCCCTCACCGGCCTCACCGCCGCCGTCAGCCCGGACTCCGGCCTGGCCGGCACCGCCGCCGAGCAGCAGGTCGTCGCCGCCCTGCTGGCCAGCGGCGACGTCACGCCGGCTCCCTCGGCCATCCAGACCCTGCTGGCCGGCCCGACGCTGCGCGGCGGCAGCGTGAGCACGACCGGCCCGACCGCCCCCACCCGGCAGGAGGTGGCCCGATGAGGACCTGGCCCTCGCTGGTCAAGCTCGTCGCCTTCGCGGCGGTGACCGGCGTCGCGTTCTCCGTCCTCGCGGCGACGATCGCCAACGTCGGCACCGGCGACCGCTCGACCTACCGGGCGGTCTTCACCGACGTCACCGGTCTCGCCGTCGGGCAGGACGTGCGGATCGCCGGCGTGCGGGTGGGCGAGGTCGACGAGATCACGGTCAACACCGACCGCACGACGGCCCTGGTGACGTTCGCCGTGGCCACGACGAGCGCCCTGACCCGCAGCACCGACGCGACGATCAAGTACCGCAACCTCGTCGGCGAGCGCTACATCGCGCTGACCCAGGGCACGGGCTCGACCGCGGTGCTCCCGCCGGGCTCGACCATCCCCGTCGACCGCACCCAGCCGGCCCTCGACCTCACGCTGCTCTTCAACGGGTTCAAGCCGCTGTTCGCCTCGCTGTCGCCGAAGGACGTCAACGAGCTGTCCGGGCTGGTCATCCAGACCCTGCAGGGCGAAGGCGGCGGGATCGACGACCTGCTGGGCAAGACCGCCTCGCTCACCTCCACCCTCGCCGACCGCGACGCGGTCATCGGCCGGACCATCGACAACCTCACGACCGTCCTCGGCACGGTCGACGCCCACGACGACGCGTTCAAGGCGCTCATCGACCAGCTCCAGCGCTTCATCTCCGGCCTCTCGGCCGACCGGAAGACCATCGGGGACTCGCTGGACGACATCAACTCGCTGACCCGGTCCACGGCCGACCTGCTGCAGACCGCGCGCCCCGACGTCAAGAACGACGTGGCCCGGCTGCGCTCGCTGGCGGGCAACCTCAACAAGCCGCAGAACACCAAGACGTTCGAGACGTTCCTCTCCGGCAGCGCCAAGAAGATCACCACGATCACCCGCACGGCGACGTACGGCTCGTGGTTCAACTTCTACCTCTGCCGTTTCGACACCAAGGCCCCGATCCTGCCGAACACCCCGCTCAGCTACGACGTCGGCGGAGCGAGGTGCACCCCGTGATCCCCTTCCGCGAGCGCAACCCCGTCCCCATCGGCCTCGTCGGTCTGCTCGTCATCGGGATCATCCTCGTGCTGGCCTTCAACGCGCAGTCGCTGCCCTTCATCGGCGGCGGGACGACCTACCACGCCGACTTCAGCGAGGCCGGCGGCCTCAAGCCCGACGACGACGTCCGGCTCGCCGGCGTCAAGGTCGGCAAGGTCACCGACATCTCCCTCGACGGCGCCCAGGTCGAGGTCGACTTCACCGTCACCGACGCCCGCGCGACCTTCGGCTCGCAGACCGGGGCGTCGATCCGCATCCAGACCCTGCTCGGCCAGAAGTACCTCTCGCTCGAGCCCAAGGGCTCGGACACCATGCCCGCCGGCGCGACCATCCCGCGCACCCGCACCGTGTCGGCGTACGACGTCGTGGACGCCTTCGGCGACCTCGCGACGACGACGGAGCAGATCGACGTGAACCAGCTCTCGACGTCGCTCAACACCCTGGCCACCGAGTTCCGGAACACCCCGGCCAACGTCAAGGCCGCGCTGTCCGGCCTCAGCCGGCTGTCCGAGACGGTGGCCTCGCGCGACGAGAAGCTGCGCGACCTGCTCGCCGCGGCAAACAACGTCAGCGGCACGGTCGCCTCGCGCAACGCCGTCTTCGAGCAGCTGATCAAGGACGCCGACCTGCTGCTGCAGGAGCTCGACGCGCGCCGGGAGGCGATCCACACGCTCTTCACCAACACGTCGGCCTTCGCCCAGCAGGTGACCGGGCTCGTCCAGGACAACCGGGCCCAGCTCAAGCCCGCCCTGGACCAGCTCAACCAGGTGCTCGCGGTGCTGCGCGAGCACGACCAGGACCTCAGCAACACGCTGCAGGCGATGGCGCCGTTCTACCGGGTCTTCGCCAGCACGCTGGGGACCGGCCGCTGGTTCGACGTCTACGTCGCGAACCTCACCAGCCCGCTGCCGAACGTGGGAGGCTGACGATGGCCCGACCGACCCTGCCCTCGCCGCCCGCCGTGCCGGCCGTGCTGCGCCGCCCGCGCGTCCCCGGCCTCGGCTCCACCGCCACCCGCGTGGTCGCCGTGCTCGTCGTCGTCGCCCTCGCCGCCGGCGTCTACGCCTTCTGGCCGAAGCACGGCGAGACGACGCTCACCGCCCAGTTCACACGCGCGGTCGGGCTCTACCCGGGCTCCGACGTCCGCATCCTCGGCGTCGCCGTCGGCAAGGTCACGATGGTCGTGCCCGCCGGCGACCGCGTCGACGTCACGTTCCAGGTCGACGACACCGTCCCGGTGCCCGCGTCGGCCGAGGCCGCCATCGTCGCCCCGTCGCTGGTCAGCGACCGCTACGTCCAGCTGCTGCCGGCGTGGACCACCGGCCCGCGGATCGCCGACGGGGCGACCATCCCGCTGGACCGCACGGCCGTGCCCGTCGAGCTCGACCGGATCTCGCAGAGCCTCGACGACCTGCTCGTCGCGCTCGGCCCGAACGGCGCGAACAAGGAGGGCTCGCTCTCGCGGCTGCTGCAGACCTCGGCGGCCAACCTCGGCGGGCAGGGTCAGAACCTGCACGACACGACCCACGACCTCAGCCTCGCCCTGCAGACGCTCTCCGGGGGTCGCGACGACTTCTTCGCGACGGTGAAGAACCTGCAGTCCTTCACGACGTTGCTCGCCCGGAACGACCAGCAGGTGCGCGACCTCAACGCCAACCTCGCCACCGTCTCCCAGCAGCTCGAGGGGGAGCGCGGCGACCTCGGCAGCGCCCTGGCCAACCTCGCCACCGCGCTCACCGAGATCTCGACCTTCGTGCAGGACAACCGCACCGTGCTCAAGAGCGACCTCGCACAGCTCACCAGGACGACGTCGACGATCGTCAAGAACCGCGACGCGCTGGCCGAGACCCTCGAGGACGCGCCGGTCGCGCTGTCGAACCTGCAGAACGCGTACCACCCGGAGACGGGCACCCTCGACACCCGGAACAACACGCCGCAGCTGACGGACCCGCGGCTGCTGCTGTGCGGCGTGCTCAGCCACCTGCCCCAGGGCGGCGCCGCGTGCACGCAGCTGTTCGACCTGCTCAAGACCCTCCCGATCCTCGGCCAGCTGCCGATCCCGGGCATCGGGCTGCCGTCCGCCGTCCCGTCCGCGCTCACCACCGCCGCGCCGACGACGTCGCCGACGGCGGTGCCCGCCGGCGACGCGCTCGTCCACGTCCGCGGCGCCGACCCGACCCTCGGTGGGCTGCTGGGAGGGGACCGATGAGCCGCCGTACGGCGCCCCGCGCGGTCGTCCTCGCCTGCCTCGCCTCGCTGCTCACGCTGGCCGGGTGCACGAGCGCGTACGACCTGCCGCTGCCCGGCGGCGCGGCCAACTCGGGCCCGGTCTTCCGGATCACCGCGGAGTTCGAGGACGTCCTCGACCTCGTCCCGCAGTCGTCGGTCAAGGTCGACGACGTCACCGTCGGCTCGGTCGAGAGGATCGAGGTGCGCGGCTGGGTGGCCCGGGTGACGATGCGGCTGCCGGCGTCGCTCAAGCTCCCCGACAACGCCACGGCCGAGCTGCGCCAGACCTCGCTGCTTGGCGAGAAGTTCGTCCAGCTCGCGCCGCCCGCCACCGGCGCGACCGGCACGCTGTCCGACGGAGACGACATCCCGCTGGCCCGGACCACGCGCAACCCGGAGGTCGAGGAGGTCCTCGGGGCGCTCTCGCTGCTGCTCAACGGCGGCGGCGTCGGTCAGCTGAAGATCATCGAGACCGAGCTGAACGACGCGCTGCGCGGCAACTCCGGCGCGATCCGCGACCTCGTCACCCAGCTGAACACCTTCGTGGGCGGGCTGGACCAGCAGAAGTCCGAGATCGTGCGGGCCATCGACAACATCGACAAGCTGAGCGGCACCCTCGCGGCGCAGAAGGACCTCATCGGGCAGGCGCTGGACCAGATCCCGGTCGGCCTCAAGATCCTCGCCGACCAGCGCGAGCAGCTGACCCGGCTGCTCAAGGCGCTGTCCGACCTCGGCGCCGTCGGCACCAAGGTCATCGCGGCGTCCAAGGACGACCTCGAGGCCAACCTGCGCTCGCTCGGCCCGATCCTCGGCCAGCTCGCCGCGGCCGGCGACGACCTGCCGACGTCGCTGCAGCTCTTCCTCACCTACCCGTTCCCCGACCAGGCGCTCCAGGTCATCAAGGGCGACTACGTCAACCTGCACCTCAGCCTCGACGCGAACCTGGGCGACGTCCTGGGCAACCTGTCCACGGGCCTCGGCAAGCCGACCGGCACCGGTCTGCCGCAGCTACCCGGCCTGCCGACGCTGCCGGGGGTCCCGGGAGCGCCCACGGTCCCGACCCTCCCGTCGACCGGCTCGGCGGGGTCGTCCGTGCCCTCTTGGGCCACGCTGTTCCCGACGGGAGGCGCCCGATGATCCTGCGCACCGTGAAGATCCAGCTCGCCGTCTTCGCCCTCATCACGCTGCTGACGGTCTCGATCCTCTCGGCCCGGTTCGTCGGGCTCACCGACGCCATCGAGGGCGGCCGCTTCCGGGTGACCGCCCACTTCGCCGCGTCCGGCGGGATCTTCGTCGGCAGCGAGGTCACCTACCGCGGGGTCACCGTCGGCAAGGTCACCGACCTGGAGCTGACCGAGGACGGGGTCGACGTCGTCGCCACCCTCGACAAGGGCACCGAGGTCCCGCGGGCCACGCTCGCCGTCGTCGAGAACCGCTCGGCGGTGGGAGAGCAGTACCTGGACCTGCAGCCGTCGGTCTCGACCGGACCCTTCCTCGCCGACGGCGACGGGATCGCCCGGGCCTCCACGCGCACCCCGCTGCCCGTCCAGGACCTGCTCCAGCACGCCGACACGACCGTCTCCTCGGTCCCGAAGGACGACCTCGTCACCACGGTCGACGAGCTGGGCACGGCCTTCTCCGACGGCGGCGCCGCCGACCTGCAGCGGCTGCTCGACTCGGCCACCACCTTCACCGCGTCGGCGCAGGCCGCGCTGCCGCAGACGGTCGAGCTCATCGACGACGGCCGGATCGTCCTGGACACCCAGCGGGCGACGTCCGGCCAGGTCACCGTCACGGTGAGGAACGTCGCCGACCTGGCCCAGACCCTGCAGCAGCACGACGGCGACCTGCGCATGGTCCTCGACCGCGGGGTGCTCGCCTCGCAGCAGCTCAACGGGCTGATCAAGGAGAACCAGTCCTCGCTGAGCCAGCTGTTCGCCAACCTCATCACCGTCGGCAACGTCACGACGACCCGGCTGGGCGGCATCACGCAGCTGCTCGTCACCTACCCCGACGTCGTCGCCGGCGGCTACACCGTCGTGCCGGGCGACGACACGGCCCACTTCGGCTTCGTCCTCAACGCCGACGACCCGCCCGCCTGCACCCGCGGCTACGAGGGCACGACGAAGGACCCCACGTACTCGACCGACCCGGGCACGCCGACCAACACCACCGCCGGCTGCCGCCTGCCGCGCGGGTCGGCGAGCGACGTCCGGGGCGCGCAGAACGCCCCCCGCCCCCCGAGCGACCAGGCGGGGTCGTCGTACCCCATCGCGCTCGGGACGCAGCCGGTGCCGCTCGGCACCACCGCGGTCGTCGGCGACCAGCCGCTGACCGTGCAGACCCCCCTCGCGCCGCCCGGGGCCACCGGCGCCGACGCCTGGACCTGGATGATGGAGGAGGCCGCTCGATGACCACGACGACCGACCGCCGACCGGCGGTGACGCGCGACCGGCAGCAGCCGGAGCCGACGCCCCCCGACGCGACCGGACCCGACGCGACCGGACCCGGCGCGGGCGGGCGCCGCCGGGGTCCGCTGCTGCTGTGGACCCTCGCCGCCGCCCTCCTGCTCGTCGCCGCGGGGCTGGCGTGGAAGGTCGCCTGGCCCGCCCACCAGCTCGAGCAGCAGCGCGCGAGCGACGCCGCCGCGCTCGCGGCCGGCCGGGCCATGGCCGTGAACTACTCGACCCTCGACTACCAGCGGTTCGACGCCTACCAGCAGCGCGTCCTCGACGGCTCGACCGGCTCGTTCCACGACCAGTGGGCGACGGAGAGCAGCCGGCTGAAGTCGCTCGTCACCGGCAACAAGGCGACGAGCACGCCGACCCGCACCGAGGCGGCGCTCGTCAGCGCCGACGCCGACTCGGCCGAGGTCCTCGTCGGCGTCGTCGCGAGCACGACCAACACCGCCGCCCCCGACGGGGTGACCAAGACCTACCGGATGGACCTCAAGCTGTCGAAGGTCTCCGGCCGATGGAAGGTGACCGACCTTGCCTACGTCAGCTGACCGCCCCGTCCGCCGCGTCGCCGGCCAGCGCGCCCGCGAGCGCGCCGTGGACGCCACCACCGCGCCCCCGGCGGTCGCGCCCGCGCGCCGCCCCCGGCTCGGGCTGCGCCGGGCCGCCAGCACCGAGGGCGGGCAGCGGGAGCGCCCCGCCGCGCCGGTCGGGGTGACGGCCCCCACCGCCGCCGTACGGCGCCCCGCCCGCACCCCGTGGGCGGCGCTCACCGCCGTCGTCGTCGCCCTCGTCCTGCTGGCGACGGTGCTGGTCTGGACCCGCAACCGTCCCGCGCTGGCCTCGCGCGCGGACCGGGTCGCGGCCGCGGGCGCCGCCTCGACCACCCTGGAGCAGCTGCTGAGCTACAGCTACGGCTCGTTCGACGACCACGTCGCCCAGGTCGAGCCGCAGCTCGCCGAGCCGTTCAAGGGGCAGTACGCGAGCGCCGCGGGCGGCAGTCTCAAGGCGCTGGCCCAGCAGAACCGGACCGTCGTCCAGGCGCGGGTGCTGAGCACCGGCGTCATGGACACGACGTCGAGCACGGTGCGGGTCCTGGCCTTCGTCAACCAGGCGACGACGACCGCGGCCCAGCCGGACCCGCAGATCGACCAGAACCGCGTCGTCGCGACGATGACCAGGGGCCCCGGGGGCCGCTGGCTGGTCTCGGACCTGCAGGCCTTCTGAGCCACCGGTCCGCCGGGGAACCCGAGCACGGGCGCGTCGTCCCTTGACGACGCGCCCGTTGTGCGTCACGCTCATCCGGTGCTCGACGGGCTCGTCGGGGTGCTGGCGCGATCCGCGCCCACCGACGGGCTTGACTCGACTGGACATGCATGCCCAAGGGGGGTACGCTATCGCTTTGCGCTGCCCTTGTCCTGTGCCCACTCCTCCAGCCGAGCGCTTGCGGTGACGATCCGGTCCTGCCGATCGTGTCCGCTCACCGTGATGCCTCGTGCTGGCTGCTGTGCCCGGGGCCTGTCGGTCGGCGTGATCGTCTCTGCTCAGTAAGGCCTGTGGAAGGACTCTCGTTGGCTGCTTCGCGCACCGCGTCCCAGAAAGTTTCCACCGCACGGACGGCCTCGGGCCGTCTGTCATTCGCCCAGATCAAGGAGCCGCTGGAGGTCCCCGACCTCCTCGCCCTGCAGACGGAGAGCTTCGACTGGCTGCTCGGCAACGAGCGCTGGCAGGAGCGCGTCGCGGCGGCCAAGGCGGAGGGGCGGACCGACGTCCCCGACCGGTCCGGCCTCGAGGAGATCTTCGAGGAGATCTCCCCCATCGAGGACTTCTCCGGGTCGATGTCGCTCTCCTTCCGCGACCACCGCTTCGAGGAGACCCGCAAGACCATCGAGTGGTGCAAGGAGCGCGACCAGACGTACGACGCGCCCCTGTTCGTCACCGCGGAGTTCATGAACACCAACACCGGTGAGATCAAGAGCCAGACGGTGTTCATGGGCGACTTCCCGCTCATGACCGAGCGCGGCACCTTCATCATCAACGGCACCGAGCGCGTCGTCGTCTCCCAGCTGGTCCGCAGCCCGGGCGTCTACTTCGAGCGCACCCCGGACCGCACGTCCGACAAGGACGTCTTCCAGGCGCGGGTCATCCCGAGCCGCGGTGCCTGGCTCGAGTTCGAGATCGACAAGCGCGACATGGTCGGCGTGCGCGTCGACCGCAAGCGCAAGCAGTCGGTCACCGTGCTCCTCAAGGCGCTCGGCTGGACCGAGGCGCAGATCCTCGAGGAGTTCGGCGACAACGAGGCCATGCGCCTGACCCTGGAGAAGGACCACACCCAGGGCCAGGACGACGCGCTGCTCGACATCTACCGCAAGCTGCGCCCGGGCGAGCCGCCGACGAAGGAGGCCGCGCAGACGCTGCTCGACAACCTCTACTTCAACCCCAAGCGCTACGACCTGGCCAAGGTCGGTCGCTACAAGCTCAACAAGAAGCTGGGGATCGAGGCCGAGCTCGGCGCCTCGACGCTGACCATCGACGACATCGTCGCGACGATCAAGTACCTCGTCACGCTGCACTCGGGTGAGGCCGCCATGGCCGGCCACCGCGACGGCGCCGAGGTCGACGTCCGCGTCGAGGTCGACGACATCGACCACTTCGGCAACCGCCGCCTGCGCAGCGTCGGCGAGCTCATCCAGAACCAGGTCCGCACCGGCCTGTCCCGGATGGAGCGCGTCGTCCGCGAGCGGATGACGACCCAGGACGTCGAGGCCATCACGCCGCAGACCCTGATCAACATCCGCCCGGTCGTGGCCTCGATCCGCGAGTTCTTCGGCACCAGCCAGCTCTCGCAGTTCATGGACCAGAACAACCCGCTGGCCGGCCTGACCCACAAGCGCCGCCTGTCCGCGCTCGGCCCGGGTGGTCTCTCCCGCGACCGCGCCGGCATGGAGGTCCGTGACGTCCACCCGTCGCACTACGGCCGCATGTGCCCGATCGAGACCCCCGAGGGCCCGAACATCGGCCTCATCGGCTCGCTGGCCTCCTACGGCCGGATCAACGCGTTCGGCTTCGTCGAGACGCCGTACCGCAAGGTCGTCGCCGGTCAGGTGACCGACGACGTCGCCTACCTGTCGGCGGACGAGGAGGACGAGTTCGTCGTCGCCCAGGCCAACGCGGCGCTGACCGACGACGGCCACTTCGCCGAGGAGCGCGTCCTGGTCCGCACCAAGGGCGGCGAGGTCGAGCTGGTCCCCGCGGGCGAGGTCGACTACATGGACGTCTCGGCCCGCCAGATGGTCTCGGCGGCCACCGCGCTCATCCCGTTCCTCGAGCACGACGACGCCAACCGCGCGCTCATGGGCTCGAACATGCAGCGCCAGGCCGTCCCGCTCGTGCGCTCCGAGGCGCCGCTCGTCGGCACCGGCATGGAGTACCGCGCCGCCCTCGACTCCGGTGACGTCGTCCTGGCCCAGAAGCCGGGTGTCGTCTCCGAGGTCAGCGCCGACCTGGTCACCGTCGCCAACGACGACGGCACGCACCAGACCTACCGGATCGCCAAGTTCGACCGCTCCAACCAGGGCAACTGCTACAACCAGGTCGTCCTGGTCAACGAGGGCGACCGCCTGGAGAAGGGCTCGGTCATCGCCGACGGTCCCGCGACCGACGGCGGCGAGATGGCGCTCGGGCGCAACCTGCTCGTGGCGTTCATGCCGTGGGAGGGTCACAACTACGAGGACGCGATCATCCTCAGCCAGCGCCTGGTGCAGGACGACGTCCTCTCCTCGATCCACATCGAGGAGCACGAGGTCGACGCTCGCGACACCAAGCTCGGCCCCGAGGAGATCACCCGGGACATCCCGAACGTCTCCGAGGACGTGCTGGCCGACCTCGACGAGCGCGGCATCATCCGCATCGGCGCCGAGGTCCGCGACGGCGACCTGCTCGTCGGCAAGGTCACGCCCAAGGGCGAGACCGAGCTGACCCCGGAGGAGCGCCTGCTGCGCGCCATCTTCGGCGAGAAGGCCCGCGAGGTGCGCGACACCTCGCTCAAGGTGCCCCACGGCGAGACCGGCACCGTCATCGGCGTCAAGGTCTTCGACAAGGACGAGGGCGACGACCTGCCCCCGGGCGTCAACCAGCTCGTGCGGGTCTACGTCGCCAACAAGCGCAAGATCACCGACGGTGACAAGCTCGCGGGCCGCCACGGCAACAAGGGCGTCATCTCGAAGATCCTGCCGGTCGAGGACATGCCGTTCCTCGAGGACGGGACCCCCGTCGACGTCGTGCTCAACCCGCTCGGCGTCCCCGGCCGCATGAACATCGGCCAGATCCTCGAGCTCCACCTCGGCTGGGCCGCCAGCCGCGGCTGGAAGATCGAGGGCGAGCCCGAGTGGTCGCAGGTCATCCCGCCGGACGCCCACGAGGCGCCCGCCGGCAGCCGCGTCGCCAGCCCCGTCTTCGACGGTGCGGGCGAGGACGTCATCACCGGCCTGCTCGACTCGACGCTGGAGACGCGCGACGGGGTCCGCCTCATCGACCGCTCCGGCAAGGCCCGCCTCTTCGACGGCCGCTCCGGCGAGCCGTTCCCCGAGGACGTGTCGGTCGGCTACATGTACATCCTCAAGCTCCACCACCTCGTGGACGACAAGATCCACGCCCGCTCGACCGGCCCCTACTCGATGATCACCCAGCAGCCGCTGGGCGGGAAGGCGCAGTTCGGCGGCCAGCGCTTCGGCGAGATGGAGGTGTGGGCGCTCGAGGCGTACGGCGCGGCGTACACCCTGCAGGAGCTGCTCACCATCAAGTCGGACGACGTCCCGGGCCGCGTCAAGGTCTACGAGGCGATCGTCAAGGGCGAGAACATCCCCGACTCCGGCATCCCCGAGTCCTTCAAGGTCCTCCTCAAGGAGATGCAGTCGCTCTGCCTCAACGTCGAGGTCATGTCCTCCGACGGCCAGGCGATCGAGATGCGCGAGACCGACGAGGACGTCTTCCGGGCGGCCGAGGAGCTGGGCATCGACCTGTCGCGGCGCGAGCCGAGCAGCGTCGAAGAGGTCTGACACCCACCACACGACACGACTGAACTCTGAGCAACGAGCGAGAGAAGGAACCACGTGCTCGACGTCAACTTCTTTGACGAGCTGCGTATCGGCCTGGCCACGGCGGACGACATCCGCCGGTGGAGCCACGGCGAGGTGAAGAAGCCGGAGACCATCAACTACCGCACCCTCAAGCCGGAGAAGGAGGGTCTGTTCTGCGAGCGCATCTTCGGGCCCACCCGGGACTGGGAGTGCAACTGCGGCAAGTACAAGCGGGTCCGCTTCAAGGGCATCATCTGCGAGCGCTGCGGCGTCGAGGTCACCCGCGCCAAGGTGCGGCGTGAGCGGATGGGCCACATCGAGCTGGCCGCGCCGGTCACCCACATCTGGTACTTCAAGGGTGTCCCGAGCCGACTGGGCTACCTGCTCGACCTGGCCCCGAAGGACCTCGAGAAGGTCATCTACTTCGCGGCCTACATGATCACGTCCGTCGACGAGGAGCAGCGGCACGCCGACCTGCCCTCGCTCGAGGCGCAGATCCAGGTCGAGAAGAAGGAGATCGAGAACCGTCGCGACGCCGACGTCGAGGCCCGGGCCAAGAAGCTCGAGTCCGACCTGGCCGAGCTCGAGGCCGAGGGGGCCAAGGGCGACGCCAAGCGCAAGGTCCGCGACGGCGCCGAGCGGGAGATGAACGCGATCCGCCGTCGGGCAGACCAGCTGGTCGAGCGCCTCGAGCAGGTCTGGGACCGGTTCAAGAACCTCAAGGTCCAGGACCTCGAGGGCGACGAGATCCTCTACCGCGAGATGCGCGACCGGTTCGGCCTCTACTTCGAGGGCGGCATGGGTGCGGCGGCGATCCAGAAGCGTCTGCAGACCTTCGACCTCGACGCCGAGACCGAGCTGCTGCGCGAGATCATCGCCACCGGCAAGGGCCAGAAGAAGACCCGCGCCCTCAAGCGCCTCAAGGTCGTCACCGCGTTCACGACGACGAGCAACAGCCCGACCGGCATGGTGCTCGACTGCGTCCCGGTCATCCCCCCGGACCTGCGCCCGATGGTGCAGCTCGACGGTGGCCGCTTCGCGACGTCGGACCTCAACGACCTGTACCGCCGCGTCATCAACCGCAACAACCGCCTCAAGCGGCTGCTCGACCTCGGCGCGCCCGAGATCATCGTCAACAACGAGAAGCGGATGCTCCAGGAGGCCGTCGACTCGCTGTTCGACAACGGCCGCCGCGGGCGCCCGGTCACCGGTCCGGGCAACCGGCCGCTGAAGTCGCTGTCCGACATGCTCAAGGGCAAGCAGGGCCGGTTCCGTCAGAACCTGCTCGGCAAGCGCGTCGACTACTCGGGCCGCTCGGTCATCGTCGTCGGCCCGCAGCTCAAGCTGCACCAGTGCGGCCTGCCCAAGCAGATGGCGCTGGAGCTCTTCAAGCCCTTCGTCATGAAGCGGCTCGTCGACCTCGACCACGCGCAGAACATCAAGTCGGCCAAGCGCATGGTCGAGCGCAGCAAGCCGGTCGTGTGGGACGTCCTCGAGGAGGTCATCACCGAGCACCCGGTCCTGCTGAACCGTGCGCCCACGCTGCACCGCCTCGGCATCCAGGCCTTCGAGCCGCAGCTCGTCGAGGGCAAGGCCATCCAGATCCACCCGCTCGTCTGCACGGCGTTCAACGCCGACTTCGACGGCGACCAGATGGCCGTGCACGTGCCGCTGAGCGCGGAGGCGCAGGCCGAGGCCCGCATCCTCATGCTCTCGAGCAACAACATCCTCAAGCCGGCGGACGGCCGACCGGTGACCATGCCCACCCAGGACATGATCATCGGCCTGTTCCACCTGACGTCGGCCGTCGAGGACGGCACGGGCGCGGGCCGCGCGTTCACCTCGCCGGCCGAGGCGCGGATGGCGTTCGACGCGGGCGAGATCCAGCTGGGGTCGGTCGTCAAGATCCGCCTCACGGACGTCGTGCCGATGGCGGGCTTCGAGGCGGACGAGCCCGACGCCGCCAACGAGCAGGGCATCTACCCCTCGCTCGTCCTCGAGACGACGCTCGGTCGGGCGCTGTTCAACGAGACCCTGCCGCTGGACTACCCCTTCGTCGACGCCCCCGTCGACAAGAAGCAGCTCTCGACGATCGTCAACGACCTCGCCGAGCGCTACTCCAAGGTCCAGGTCGCCGCGTCGCTCGACGCGCTCAAGGAGGCCGGCTTCCACTGGGCGACCCGCTCGGGCGCCACGGTCGCCATCTCCGACGTCGTCACGCCGCCGACCAAGACGCAGATCCTCGAGGAGTACGAGGACCGTGCGGCCAAGGTCCAGAAGCTCTACGACCGCGGCGCGATGACGGACAACGAGCGTCGCGAGGACCTCATCGAGATCTGGAACGAGGCCACCAACAAGGTGGCCGAGGAGATGCGTCGCAACATCCCCGCCACCAACACCATCTACAAGATGGTCTCCTCCGGTGCGCGTGGTAACTGGATGCAGCTGCGCCAGATCGCCGGTATGCGCGGCCTCGTGTCGAACCCGAAGGGCGAGATCATCCCGCGTCCGATCCGCGCGAACTTCCGCGAGGGTCTGACCGTGCTCGAGTTCTTCATCTCGACCCACGGCTCCCGCAAGGGTCTGGCCGACACCGCGCTCCGTACGGCGGACTCGGGCTACCTGACCCGTCGTCTCGTCGACGTCTCGCAGGACGTCATCGTCCGCGAGGACGACTGCGGGACCGAGCGCGGCCTGACCCAGCCGATCCGGGACACCGACCCGGCCGGCAACCGCGTGCTGCACGAGGACGTCGAGACCAGCGTCTACGCCCGCACCCTGGCCGAGGACGTCGTCGTCGACGGCGAGACCCTGGCCCAGGCCGGGATCGACCTGGGCGACGTCGTCATCGACGCGCTGTTCGCCGCCGGCGTCGACAAGGTGAAGGTCCGCTCGGTCCTCACCTGCGACTCCAAGGTGGGCACCTGCGCCAAGTGCTACGGGCGCTCGCTGGCCACCGGCAAGCTCGTGGACATCGGCGAGGCGGTCGGCATCATCGCCGCCCAGTCGATCGGCGAGCCCGGCACCCAGCTGACGATGCGCACCTTCCACACCGGTGGTGTGGCCGGTGACGACATCACGCAGGGTCTGCCGCGCGTGGTCGAGCTCTTCGAGGCCCGTACGCCCAAGGGCGTCGCGCCGATCGCCGAGGCGAACGGCCGCGTCCAGGTCGAGGACACCGACAAGACCCGTCGGATCGTCCTCACCCCGGACGACGGCTCCGAGGAGCACGCCTACCCGGTGAGCAAGCGCTCGCGCCTGCTCGTCGCGGACGGCGACCACGTCGAGGTCGGCACCAAGCTCATCCAGGGCGCCATCGACCCCAAGCAGGTGCTGCGGATCCTCGGCCCGCGGGCCACGCAGACGCACCTGGTCGACGAGGTGCAGTCGGTGTACCGCCAGCAGGGTGTGTCGATCCACGACAAGCACATCGAGGTCATCGTCCGGCAGATGCTGCGTCGGGTGACGGTCATCGAGTCGGGTGACGCCCACCTCATCCCGGGTGACCTCACGGAGCGCTCGCGCTTCGAGGAGGAGAACCGCCGGGTCATGGCCGAGGGCGGTCGCACCGCCGCCGGTCGCCCGGAGCTGATGGGCATCACCAAGGCGTCGCTCGCGACCGAGTCGTGGCTGTCGGCCGCGTCCTTCCAGGAGACGACCCGGGTGCTCACCCAGGCCGCCATGGAGGCCAAGTCCGACCCGCTGCTCGGCCTCAAGGAGAACGTCATCCTCGGCAAGCTCATCCCCGCCGGCACGGGCCTGCCCCGCTACCGGAACATCACGGTGGAGCCGACCGAGGAGGCCAAGGCCGCGATGTACTCGATGCCGAACTACGACGCCTACGACTACGCGTCGTTCGGTTCGCCCGAGGCCATCCGCCTGGACGACGTCAGCCTGGGCTTCTCGGACAGCTGACACCAGCACGACACCGCGAGGGCGGGCGCACCCCAGGAGGGGGCGCCCGCCCTCCGGCGTGCCGGCGCCGTACGCTGCCCGGGTGACCGACGCGACGCCCGACGCCAGCCCCCACCCCGGCCCCGACACGATCGTCGTCCTCACGCAGGAGCCGCTGCTGGAGGCCGACGCCCGCCGGATCGTCGGGCTGCACGAGGGGGAGGACATCGCCTACCGCGTCCTCGTCCCGGCCGACACGAGGCGCAGCCTGCTCGTCACCCTGCTCGACGGCCTCGCGCTGCTGCGGATGAAGGAGGTCCTGCAGGCGCTCAAGCCGGTGAACCGCACCGAGGCCCGCGCCGAGGCGGGGGAGGCCCTGGAGCGCTCGATCGCCTCGCTGGCCTCGGTGGGGCGCACCGCCACCGGGGAGGTCGTCGCCGACGACCCGCTGCCGCAGCTGCGCACGGAGGTCGGGCGGCTGCACGCCCGCGAGGTCGTCGTGGTCACCGAGCCGCACGCGGTCGAGGACACCTTCCACGCCGACTGGGCCAGCCGCGCCCGCGACGAGCTCGGCCTGCCCGTCCTGCACCTCTACGCCGGGGACTGGCGGGTGGGCTGAGGTGGACTTCGCCTCCGCCTACGCGCACGGGTTCGCCCGGGTCGCCGCGTGCGCGGTGCCGGTCGCCATCGCCGACCCGGCGCGCAACGCGGCGGCACTCGTCGAGCAGGCCCGCGCCTGCCACGACGAGGGCGTGGCGGTCGCCGTCTTCAACGAGCTGGGCCTGTCCGGCTACGCCATCGACGACCTGCTGCTGGCCGACCCGCTGCTCGACGCGGTGCTCGAGGGGCTGCGCACCGTCGTCGCGGCGAGCGCCGAGCTGCGCCCCGTGCTCGTCGTCGGCGCGCCGCTCGTGCACGGCCACCGGGTCCTCAACTGCGCCGTCGTCGTGCACCGCGGCCGCGTCCTCGGGGTGGCGCCGAAGTCCTACCTGCCGACGTACCGCGAGTTCTACGAGCGGCGCCACTTCGCCCCCGGCGACGACCGCCGCGGCGAGACGCTGGTCCTGCTCGGGGAGCGGGTGCCCTTCGGGCCCGACCTGCTCTTCCGGGCCGACGACGTGCCCGGCCTCGTGGTGCACGCCGAGGTCTGCGAGGACCTGTGGGTGCCCGTCCCGCCGAGCGCCGAGGCGGCGCTGGCGGGGGCGACGGTCCTGCTCAACCTGTCCGGCAGCCCGATCACCGTCGCCCGGGCCGAGGACCGCCGCCTGCTCGTGCGCAGCGCCAGCTCGCGGTGCTCCGCCGCGTACGTGTACGCCGCCGCCGGGCCGGGGGAGTCGACGACCGACCTGTCCTGGGACGGGCAGACGATGGTCTACGAGAGCGGCGACCTGCTGGCCGAGGGGGAGCGCTTCCCCGCCGGGGCCGTCCGCACGGTCGCCGACGTCGACCTCGACCGGGTGCGCCAGGACCGGCTGCGCCAGGGCACCTTCGACGACAACCGCCGCACGCACGCGGACCGCGTGGGCACGTTCCGCGAGGTCGGCTTCGAGCTCGCGCCCCCGGCGGGCGACATCGGCCTGCGCCGGGCGGTCGACCGCTTCCCGTTCGTCCCCGACGACCCGCGGCGGCTGGCCCAGGACTGCTACGAGGCATACCACATCCAGGTCCACGGCCTCGTGGGCCGGATGGCGGCCATCGGGTCCCCGAAGGCCGTCATCGGCGTCTCGGGCGGCCTCGACTCGACCCACGCGCTCATCGTCGCCTGCCGGGCGATGGACGCCCTCGGCCGGCCGCGCAGCGACGTCCTGGCCTGGACGATGCCGGGGTTCGCGACCGGCGACACGTCGCGCTCGCTGGCGACCCGGCTGGCGCGGGCCCTCGGGGTGACCTTCGAGACCCTCGACATCCGCCCCGCGGCGACGCAGATGCTCGCGGACCTCGGCCACCCGGCCGGCCGGGGCGAGCCGGTCTACGACGTCACCTTCGAGAACGTCCAGGCCGGGCTGCGCTACGACTACCTCTTCCGCCTGGCCAACCAGCGCGGCGGGATCGTCGTCGGCACCGGCGACCTGTCCGAGCTGGCCCTCGGCTGGTGCACGTACGGCGTCGGCGACCAGATGTCGCACTACAACGTCAACGCCGGGGTGCCCAAGACCCTCGTCCAGCACCTCATCCGCTGGGTCGCCGACTCCGGCGAGGTCGACGCCGACACCGCGGCCGTGCTGCGCGAGGTGCTCGAGCAGGAGATCACCCCGGAGCTCGTCCCCACGGTGGAGGGCGCCAGGGCCCAGGCCACCGAGGACAGCGTCGGGCCCTACGCGCTGCAGGACTTCACCCTCTTCCAGGTGCTCCGCCGCGGGTACCGGCCGAGCAAGGTCGCCTTCCTCGCCCACCACGCGTGGCACGACGCGGCCGCGGGGGACTGGCCCCCGGGGCTGCCGGAGGCGGGGAGGGCGTCGTACGACCTCGGGCAGGTGCGGCACTGGCTGGAGGTCTTCCTGCGCCGCTTCTTCGCCAGCCAGTTCAAGCGCTCGGCCCTGCCCAACGGGCCCAAGGTGTCACCCGGGGGCACGATGTCGCCGCGCGGGGACTGGCGGATGCCCTCGGACGCGAAGCCCGACGCGTGGCTCGCCGACCTCGCCCGCGTGCCCGAGCGCTGGCCGGGTCGCTGAGCCGTGCACCGGGCCCTGCGCCGGGCCCGGTCCATCTGATTTGGGCGCGCCTGCGCCGGACGGTATCGTAGTGACACGTGTCCGGTCCGCCGGGCACCTGAGCATGTCCACCGGGGCGCGTCCCCGGGCGGAGCAGGCTCGCCCCTCTCGCCGGGCAGCCCACCCTCGTCGACCGGTCCGCCGGATCGCCGCCGCGTGGGAAGTGCAGGGGAGAGCACCCCGCCTCGGCCCCCTCCAGGGCGTACGACACGCCCGACCACGGGGGTCGGTACGGGGCATGACAAGGAGCCCGGCCACCGGCCGGGCGGACCACCCGCCACGAAGTACGGAGAACAGGTTGCCCACGATCAACCAGCTGGTGCGCAAGGGCCGGCAGGACAAGGTCGACAAGACCAAGACCCCGGCGCTCAAGGGCTCGCCCCAGCGCCGCGGCGTCTGCACCCGCGTCTACACCACGACCCCGAAGAAGCCGAACTCCGCGCTGCGCAAGGTCGCGCGCGTCCGGCTCACCTCGGGCATCGAGGTCACCGCCTACATCCCGGGCGTCGGCCACAACCTGCAGGAGCACTCCATCGTGCTCGTGCGCGGTGGCCGCGTGAAGGACCTCCCCGGTGTCCGCTACAAGATCGTCCGCGGCTCGCTCGACGCCCAGGGCGTCAAGAACCGCAAGCAGGCCCGTTCCCGTTACGGCGCGAAGAAGGAGAAGGCCTGATGCCTCGCAAGGGACCCGCCCCGAAGCGGCCGCTCGTCGTCGACCCGGTGCACAACTCGCCGCTGGTCACGCAGCTGGTCAACAAGATCCTCCTCGACGGCAAGAAGTCCGTCGCCGAGACCATCGTGTACGGCGCCCTCGAGGGCTGCCGCGTCAAGACCGGCTCCGACCCGGTCGTCATCCTCAAGCGCGCGCTGGACAACATCAAGCCGGCGCTCGAGGTCAAGTCCCGCCGCGTCGGCGGCGCCACCTACCAGGTGCCGATCGAGGTCAAGCCGAACCGCAGCACGACCCTCGCGCTGCGCTGGCTGGTCGGCTACTCGCGTCAGCGTCGCGAGAAGACGATGACCGAGCGCCTCATGAACGAGATCCTCGACGCCTCCAACGGCCTGGGTGCCGCGGTGAAGCGCCGCGAGGACACGCACAAGATGGCCGAGTCCAACAAGGCCTTCGCGCACTACCGCTGGTGACCCGTCGCCGGCCCGGCCGCCGCTGAGCACCACGAGGCGGCCGGCGCCGGCGTCCGCGGGCCGACCCGCACGACGACTTCGCCCACGACACGAGAATCGAGCAGGCACACGTGGCACTCGACGTCCTGACGGACCTGACCAAGGTCCGCAACATCGGCATCATGGCGCACATCGACGCCGGCAAGACGACGGTGACGGAGCGCATCCTCTTCTACACCGGCGTCAACCACAAGATCGGTGAGACGCACGACGGCGCCTCCACGACCGATTGGATGGAGCAGGAGAAGGAGCGGGGGATCACCATCACCTCCGCCGCCGTCACCTCCTTCTGGAACGGCACCCAGATCAACATCATCGACACCCCCGGGCACGTCGACTTCACCGTCGAGGTGGAGCGCTCGCTGCGCGTCCTCGACGGCGCCGTCGCCGTCTTCGACGGCAAGGAGGGCGTCGAGCCGCAGTCCGAGACGGTGTGGCGCCAGGCGGACAAGTACGACGTCCCGCGCATCTGCTTCGTCAACAAGATGGACAAGCTCGGCGCGGACTTCTACTTCACCGTGCAGACGATCAAGGACCGCCTCGGTGCGGAGCCGCTCGTCATGCAGCTGCCCATCGGCTCGGAGAACGACTTCGTCGGCGTCATCGACCTCGTCACCATGAAGGCCCTCGTGTGGCCCGGCGACGCCAAGGGTGACGTCACCATGGGCGCGAAGTACGAGGTCCAGGACATCCCGGCCGACCTGCAGGACAAGGCCGAGGAGTACCGCACGCACCTCATCGAGCGCGTGGCCGAGGCCGACGACGCCCTGATGGAGAAGTACCTCGGCGGCGAGGAGCTGACCGAGGCCGAGATCAAGGCCGGCGTGCGCGCCCTCACCGTGAAGTCGGAGCTCTACCCCGTCTTCTGCGGCTCGGCGTTCAAGAACCGCGGTGTCCAGCCGATGCTCGACGCCGTCGTCGCCTACCTGCCGTCGCCGCTCGACGTGCCCCCGATGGTCGGCCACAAGCCGGGCAAGGAGGAGGTCGAGGTCATCCGCAAGCCGGCCACCGACGAGCCCTTCTCGGCCCTGGCCTTCAAGATCGCCTCGCACCCGTTCTTCGGGACGCTCACCTTCGTGCGGGTCTACTCCGGCAAGCTCTCCGCGGGCACCCAGGTCATGAACACGACCAAGGGCAACAAGGAGCGCATCGGCAAGCTCTTCCAGATGCACGCCAACAAGGAGAACCCGGTCGAGGAGGCGTCGGCGGGTCACATCTACGCGATGATCGGCCTCAAGGACACCACCACCGGTGACACCCTGAGCGACCTGCAGGACCAGGTCATCCTCGAGTCGATGACCTTCCCCGAGCCGGTCATCTCGGTGGCCATCGAGCCCAAGACCAAGGGCGACCAGGAGAAGCTCGGCACGGCGATCCAGAAGCTGGCCCAGGAGGACCCGACGTTCCAGGTCCACCTGGACGAGGAGACCGGCCAGACGATCATCGCCGGCATGGGCGAGCTCCACCTCGACATCCTCGTCGACCGCATGCGGCGCGAGTTCAAGGTCGAGGCGAACGTCGGCAAGCCGCAGGTGGCCTACCGCGAGACGATCCGCCGCTCGGTCGAGAAGTACGACTACACCCACAAGAAGCAGACGGGTGGGTCCGGCCAGTACGCGAAGATCCAGATCACCATCGCGCCGCTGGACACCTCCGAGGGCGAGCTGTACGAGTTCGAGAACAAGGTCACCGGTGGCCGCGTCCCGCGCGAGTACATTCCCTCGGTCGACGCCGGGATCCAGGACGCCATGCAGTACGGCGTGCTCGCGGGCTACCCGCTCGTGGGCATCCGCGCCACGCTGCTCGACGGCGCGTCGCACGACGTCGACTCGTCCGAGATGGCGTTCAAGATCGCCGGGTCGATGGCGCTCAAGGAGGCCGTCCGCAAGGCCGACCCCGTGCTGCTCGAGCCGATGATGGCCGTCGAGGTGCGCACGCCCGAGGACTACATGGGCGACGTCATCGGCGACATCAACTCGCGCCGCGGGCAGATCCAGGCCATGGAGGACATCAGCGGCGCCAAGGTCGTCAAGGGCCTCGTCCCGCTGTCGGAGATGTTCGGCTACGTCGGCGACCTGCGGTCGAAGACCCAGGGCCGGGCCAACTACTCCATGCAGTTCGACTCCTACGCCGAGGTGCCCCGCGCCGTCGCCGAGGAGATCATCAAGAAGACCCGCGGGGAGTGACGAGACCGTCCGTCCCGTAGGCTGTCCCGCCGGAACGATCCCGGCGGGACGGCCGCAGCGGAGGGCGAGACCCCCCGCGGCACCACGTACCACCTGCAAGAGATCCACACGCGCCACGTCCCACCGAGGTTCGGGCGTCAACGAGAAAGTCCTGAGGAGGACCCCAGTGGCGAAGGCAAAGTTCGAGCGGACCAAGCCGCACGTCAACATCGGCACCATCGGTCACATCGACCACGGTAAGACGACGCTGACGGCAGCGATCTCCAAGGTCCTGCACGACAAGTACCCCACGCTGAACCCGCAGTTCGCCTTCGAGGACATCGACAAGGCGCCTGAGGAGAAGCAGCGCGGCATCACGATCTCGATCGCGCACATCGAGTACCAGACCGAGCAGCGCCACTACGCGCACGTCGACTGCCCGGGCCACGCCGACTACGTGAAGAACATGATCACGGGTGCGGCGCAGATGGACGGCGCGATCCTCGTGGTCGCGGCGACCGACGGCCCGATGCCGCAGACGAAGGAGCACGTCCTCCTGGCCCGCCAGGTCGGCGTCCCCTACATCGTCGTGGCGCTCAACAAGGCCGACATGGTCGACGACGAGGAGATCCTCGAGCTCGTCGAGATGGAGGTCCGCGAGCTGCTGTCGTCCTACGACTTCCCGGGCGACGACCTGCCGGTCGTCAAGGTCTCGGCGCTCAAGGCGCTCGAGGGCGACGAGGAGTGGGGCAAGACCGTCCTCGAGCTCATGGACGCCTGCGACACGGCGATCCCGGAGCCCGAGCGCGCCGTCGACCAGCCCTTCCTCATGCCGATCGAGGACGTCTTCACGATCACCGGTCGTGGCACCGTCGTCACCGGCAAGATCGAGCGCGGCATCCTCAAGGTCAACGAGGAGGTCGAGATCGTCGGCATCCACACCGGCCCGGCCGCCAAGACGACCGTCACCGGCATCGAGATGTTCCGCAAGCTCCTCGACGAGGGTCGTGCGGGCGAGAACGTCGGCCTCCTGCTGCGCGGCACCAAGCGCGAGGACGTCGAGCGCGGCCAGGTCGTCGTCAAGCCCGGCTCGATTACCCCGCACACCGAGTTCGAGGCGCAGGCCTACATCCTGTCCAAGGACGAGGGTGGCCGGCACACGCCGTTCTACGACAACTACCGTCCGCAGTTCTACTTCCGGACCACCGACGTGACCGGCGTCGTGCACCTCCCCGAGGGCACCGAGATGGTCATGCCGGGCGACAACACCAACATGCGCGTCGAGCTGATCCAGCCGATCGCCATGGAGGAGGGCCTGAAGTTCGCGATCCGCGAGGGCGGCCGCACCGTCGGTGCGGGCACCGTCACCAAGATCAGCAAGTGACACCCGCCGCCTGAGGGCGGCACCAGCGGTACCCGCGAGGGGCCCGGACCGACACCGGTCCGGGCCCTTCCGGCGTCCCTCTAGGATCCCGGGCATGACGGGGGTCGCGGGGGAGCCGCTGCGCGGGCGGGACGAGGGCGGCGCGTGGCGCCGTACGGCGTGGTGGGGGGTCGCGAGCGCGCTGCTGGGGCTCCTGGTCTGGTACCCCGCCGGCGGCTGGCCGGGCTCGCGCTTCTGGGGGCTGGGCGGGGCGCTGCCGCCGGTGCAGCTGATCTACGGCTACCTCGTCGTCCTCGGCTCGGCCGGCTCCGGCCTCGGCGCCGCGCTCGTCGTGCGCGACTGGTGGGCGCGGCTGCTCGTGCTCCTCGCCGCCTCGGCGCTGTTCTGGGTGCTGGTCGAGGTGCCCCCGGGCGTGCCCCTCGAGCGCGTGGTGCTGCTGGCCCTCTTCCTGCCGGGGCAGGCGCTCGGCCTGCTGCTGGGGACGCTGCTGCGCCGCGGCCCACGCCGCTGCGCGCTCGGCCTGGCGCTCGTCGCCGCCGTCGGCACGCAGGACGCCGTCGCGGTGTGGCTGGTCGCGCTCGGGCTCGTCGTCGCGGCCCTCTCGGTCCGGCCGGCCCGACCGCACGGGGTCGGCGGCGCCGTCACGACCGGGGTGCTCGCGGTGGCGCTCTTCCTCGGGGTGCGCACGCTTGCCTTCGCCCTCGTCTACGGCTGGGGTGTCGTGCGCCGCGGCAGCGGCTACCCGGACGCGCTGTCCGAGGCGGTCCGTCGGGTCGCCGAGCCGGCCCTGGACTTCCTGCGCGCCGGCGGGGCGCCGTACCTCGGCGAGCTGCTCAGGCTCAGTGCCACCCCGCTGCTGGTCGGGGCGGCGCTGGCGGTCGTCGTCGGCGTCGCCCGCGCGCGCCGCGGCCGCGCCGGTGGGGCAGGATCGAGAGGTGCCGACCCCACCGCCGACCTCCAGGACGCCCGCCGCTGACGGCGCCGACGGGGCGCCGTACAGCGCCCTCAGCCACCTGGAGTGCCCGCGCTGCGGGCGCCAGCTCGACGCGCACGTCCTGCAGGGCCTGTGCCCCTGCGGCAGCCCGCTGCTCGTGCGCTACGACCTGGCCGGGCTGGTGCGCGCGAGCTACGCGCCGTCCGCGCTCGCCGGTCGGGCGCCCGACCTGTGGCGCTACCACGAGGTGCTGCCCGTGCAGTCGCCCGGGGCCGTGGTCACCCTCGGCGAGGGGATGACCCCGCTGCTGCCGCTGCCCCGGGTGGGGGAGCGGGTCGGCGTCCGGCGCCTGCTGGTCAAGGACGAGGGGCTGCTGCCCACCGGCTCGTTCAAGGCCCGCGGGGCGGCCGTCGGCGTCTCCCGCGCCGCCGAGCTCGGCGCCACCGCGCTGTCCATGCCGACCAACGGCAACGCCGGGGCCGCGTGGGCCGCGTACGCCGCCCGGGCCGGGCTGCCGCTGCACGTCGCCATGCCGCTCGACGCGCCGTCCGTCACGCGGGTCGAGGTGACGGCGACCGGGGCGCGGCTGACCCTCGTCGACGGGCACATCGGCGAGGCCGGCGGCTGGCTCGCCCGGCACCGCCCGGAGGGGGTCACCGACGTCTCGACCCTCAAGGAGCCGTACCGCATCGAGGGCAAGAAGACGATGGCCCTCGAGGTCGCCGAGCAGCTCGGCTGGCGGATGCCGGACGTCGTCGTCTACCCCACCGGCGGCGGGGTGGGGCTCATCGGGATGCACAAGGCGTTCCACGAGCTGCTCGAGCTGGGGTGGGTCACGGGCGACGTGCCGCGCTTCGTCGCCGTCCAGTCCACCGGCTGCGCGCCGGTCGTCGAGGCCTTCGACGCCGGCGCCGAGCAGGTGCGGCCGTGGGCCGCGCCGCGCACCGTGGCTTTCGGGATCACCGTCCCGGCGCCGCTGGGCGACCGGCTCGTCCTGCACGCGCTGCGCGACAGCGGCGGCACCGCGGTCGCCGTCGACGACGCGGAGCTGCTCGCCGACCTCCGGCTCGTCGGCGAGCTCGAGGGCCTCTTCGCCTCGCCGGAGGGGGCGGCCACGGTGAGCGCCGTGCGCCGGCTGCGGGCGAGCGGCTGGCTGGGGGAGGACGACGAGGTGCTCGTCCTCAACACCGGCAGCGGGCTCGTCTACCCGGACACCGTCCCGGTCGCGGCACCCACCGTCGCCCCCGGCGACTGACCGTCACCGCCCGCCCCTAGAGTCGGGGACATGGCGCTGTCGCTCGACCCCCGGTTCGACCTCGACACCGAGGCCGCCGGCCTCATGGCGTACGTCGACGCCTCCCCGACCCCGTTCCACGCCGTCGTGCAGGCGGGGTGGCTGCTCGAGGAGGCCGGCTTCGTCCGGGTCGACGAGAGCGACCCGTTCCCGACCGTCGCCGGCCGGTTCTACCTCGTGCGCGGCGGGTCGCTCGTCGCGTGGAGCACCGACGCGCAGCTCGCGCCGTCGAGTCCGTTCCGCGTCGTCGCGGCGCACACCGACAGCCCCAACCTGCGCCTCAAGGCCAACGCCGACTCCTCGTGCGTGGGCTGGCAGCAGCTCGGCGTCGAGGTCTACGGCGGCCCGCTGCTGCCGACCTGGCTGGACCGCGACCTCGGCCTCTCGGGCCGGGTCGCCGTGCGCGACCGTGAGGCCCCGGGCGGGGTCGGCCACCGGCTGCTTACCGGCAGCGACCCGCTGCTGCGGGTGGCCATGCTCGCCATCCACCTCGACCGCACCGCCAACGACGGGCTCACCCTCGACCGCCAGCGCCACCTCGCGCCGGTCTGGGGGCTCGGGCAGGCGCCCGGCGACGTCGTCGGGTGGCTGTCCGAGCAGGTGGGCGTCGCCCGCCGGGACGTCCTCGGCTGGGACGTCATGACCCACGACACCCAGCCCTCGGCGCGGCTGGGCCGGTCGGGCGACCTGCTGGCCGCCCCGCGACTGGACAACCTCGGGACGTCGTACGCCGGCACGCGGGCCCTCGTCGAGGCCGTCGCCGCACCGGGCGACCGTCCGGGCCACGTGCCGGTCCTCGTGCTGTTCGACCACGAGGAGGTCGGCAGCACGAGCGAGCGCGGCGCCCAGTCGACGATGCTCCCCACCGTCCTCGAGCGGGTCGTGGCCTCCCGCGGCGGCGGCCGCGAGGACCTGCTGCGGGCCCTGGCCGGGACGGTCGTCGCCTCAGGCGACATGTCGCACGCGACCCACCCGAACTGGCCCGAGCGCCACGAGCCCTCGCACCACGTGCGGGCCGACGGCGGTCCGGTCCTCAAGCTCAACGCGCAGCTGCGCTACGCCAGCGACGCGATGGGGGCGGGCGCGTTCCGGCTGGCCTGCGAGCAGGCGGGCACGCCCATGCAGACCTACATCCACCGCACCGACCTGCCGTGCGGCAGCACCGTCGGTCCGATGACCGCCGCGGTCACCGGGGCGCTGACCGTCGACGTCGGCGCCCCCATGCTCTCGATGCACAGCTGCCGCGAGCTGATGGCCGCGCACGCCGTGGCGCCGTACGCCGCCGCGCTGGCCGCCTTCCTCGTCCCCGCGCGCTGACCCCGCCCGCCGACCCCGCCCGCTGACCCCGCCCGCCGACCCCGCGCGTCAGGCCCGCCGCCAGGCCCAGGCCGTCGGCGGCTCGAGCGCCGCGGCGAGGGCGCCGCGGACGGCCGCGGCGTGCGGTACGGCCAGCGGCGCGCCGTCCTGCAGCGGCTGCTGGTCGAGGGTGACGTACAGGCCGCGCAGGGTGCGCAGGGCGTTGCTGACGTGGCCCGGCACCGGCCCCGGCTCGCCGTCGGCGAGCAGCTCGACGACCGGCGCCAGCCAGGTCGTGGCGACCTGCTCGTCCTCGCATCGGGAGAGCACGAGGGCGGTCGCGCAGGCCAGACGGTCGTCCTCCTGGTCGCGCCACACCGCGTCCGAGGGCGTGGTCAGCCGGTCGGCGACGGCCTCGAGAAGCCGCGTCGGTGCGACCGCCCGGGTGACGCCCCAGGCGCCGAGGGCGTCGGCGCCGTGGGCGACCGCGTGCACCCAGCCGAGGTCGTCGTCCCAGCCGCGCTGGTCCGGCTCCGTCGGGTACCACGCGAGCAGCGCGTCGACCCAGGCCTCCCGGGGCGGCTCGTGCGCGCCGAGCATGGCGAGGGTCAGCGCGCCGAAGGAGCGGGCCTCGGCCCGCGGGTGCGTCAGGAGCGCGCACGCGGCGTCGCCGAGCCGCCGTCGGTGGGGCGCGTCGAGGTCGCCCTGCGCCAGGGCGGCGCCGACCGCGGTGGCCGCGCCGTCGTCGCGCACGACGGGGTCGGGGGAGGCGAGGTCCCGGACGAGCCGGTCGACGGCGGAGTCATCGAGCACGGTCGACGAGCGTAGACGCGCGGGCGTCGTCCGCGGTTACCGTGCCCTAGCGTGACGTCCGTGGACGCGACGTCGGGCCTGCACCTGCGCTGGGTGGACGTCTCGCTCGACGTGCCCCGGGCCGACGTCCGCCGGGCCGCGGGCTTCTGGGCGGCGGCGACCGGCGGGCACCTGTCGCCGTGGCGTGACGACGGCCGCTTCGTCACGGTCGTGCCGCCGGCCGGGCGGCCGGTGCTGCGGCTGCAGGCCGTCGACGACGGACCCGTCGGCTGGCACCCCGACCTGCGCGTCGGCGACCCGGAGCGGGCCGTGGCCCACGCCCGCGCCCGGGGGGCCCGGGTCGTCGGGCGGCGTCCCGGCGTGGTCGTCCTCGCGACCCCCGGTGGGCAGCCCCTCTGCGTCACCGGCGACGGGGAGGGTACGGGCGACGCCCGCCCGGACCCGACCGGGGAGCCGCCGACGCGCGTCGACCAGCTCGCCCTCGACCTGCCGCCGGACCGCGCCGAGGTCGACGCGGCCTTCTGGGCGGGCCTCACGGGCTGGGAGCGCGTGGTGGGCCGGCGCCCCGAGCTCGCCGTGCTGCGCCCGGAGGGCTTCGGGGCGGGTCCCGCCCCCCAGCGCGGGGTGCCGGTGCGGCTGCTGCTGCACAGCCTGGGGGAGGACGAGCGGGGGAGGGCGCCGTGGGCGCACCTCGACCTCGCGGCCGGCAGCGACCCCGCCGTACGGCGTCGCGCCGTCGCCGCCCACGTGGCCCTCGGGGCCACGGTCGTGCGCGACACCCCGGGGTGGACGGTCCTGGTGGACCCGGTCGGGGCGACGTACTGTCTCACCGGGCGCGACCCCCTCACGGGAGCGGTCGCGCCGGTCCCCTGAGCGTCGTCCCGACGGGGGAGGAGCCGCGGCGCGCCCGACCGCGGGGGCCGGGATTTGGCCTGTGCGGAGCCCTCTGGCACACTGGTCAGGTTGCTTGTCGCGTGGGACCGACCCGTTCGGTCCCGCCGCCCCCGCCCGGACACCCGAGGTGGCCCGGGGGAAGCGCAGGCGCCCGGCTCGGCCGGGCCACGACGAACCACCCAGCGACCGGGCTCCTCCATGCCGGTCGCCGGGCCGCGGAGCAGGTGCGACACACCCGACCGCGGGGGTCGGTGGTCAGGCGAGCAGGACCCCAGGCAGATGTTCGGCGAGAGAGAGACCCACTTCAGATGGCGGGACAGAAGATCCGCATCCGGCTGAAGTCGTACGACCACGAGGTCATCGACAGCTCGGCGCGCAAGATCGTTGACACGGTGACCCGTGCCGGTGCCACGGTGGTCGGCCCGGTGCCGCTGCCCACGGAGAAGAACGTCTTCGTCGTCATCCGGTCGCCCCACAAGTACAAGGACAGCCGCGAGCACTTCGAGATGCGCACGCACAAGCGGCTGATCGACATCATCGACCCGACGCCGAAGGCCGTCGACTCGCTCATGCGGCTCGACCTGCCCGCCGACGTCAACATCGAGATCAAGCTCTGAGGCCACGATGACTGACACGACTGTCAAGAACGTCAAGGGCCTGCTCGGCGAGAAGCTGGGCATGACCCAGGTCTGGGACGAGGCCGGGCGCCTCGTCCCCGTCACGGTGATCAAGGCCGGCCCGTGCGTCGTCACGCAGCTGCGCGACGAGGCCACCGACGGCTACGGCGCGGTGCAGATCGCCTACGGCGACATCGACCCGCGCAAGGTCAACAAGCCCATGAAGGGCCACTTCGAGAAGGCCGGCGTGACCCCGCGCCGCTACCTCATCGAGCTGCGCACGGCCGACGCGGGCGAGTACGCCCTCGGCCAGGAGCTCAGCGCCGAGACCTTCGAGGCCGGCCAGAAGATCGACGCCTCGGCGACGACCAAGGGCAAGGGCTTCGCCGGTGTCATGAAGCGTCACGGCTTCAAGGGCGTCAGCTCCTCCCACGGTGCGCACCGCAACCACCGCAAGCCGGGCTCGATCGGCGGGTGCTCCACCCCCGGTCGCGTCTTCAAGGGCATGCGCATGGCCGGCCGCATGGGCGGCGTGCGCCAGACCACCCAGAACCTGACGATCCACGCCGTGGACGCCGACAAGGGCCTGCTGCTCGTCAAGGGTGCCGTCCCCGGCCCCCGCGGCGCGGTCGTCCTCGTCCGCACGGCCGCGAAGGGAGCCTGAGTCCATGGCGACCACGAACGCCGATCTCCCCGCGGAGATCTTCGACGTCCAGACCAACGTCCCGCTCATCCACCAGGTCGTCGTCGCGCAGCTCGCGGCGGCCCGCCAGGGCACGCACTCGACCAAGACGCGCGGCGAGGTCCGCGGTGGCGGCGCCAAGCCGTACCGGCAGAAGGGCACCGGCCGCGCCCGTCAGGGCTCGACCCGCGCGCCGCAGTTCACCGGTGGTGGCGTCGTGCACGGCCCGCAGCCGCGCGACTACAGCCAGCGGACCCCCAAGAAGATGAAGGCCGCCGCCCTGCGCGGGGCCCTGTCCGACCGGGCCCGCCACGGCCGCGTGCACGTCGTCGACGGCATCGTCACCGGCGAGGCCCCCTCGGCCAAGGCCGCCCGCGCGACGCTCTCGGGTCTCACCGAGCGCGCCTCGCTCCTCGTCGTGCTGACCCGCACCGACGAGGTGGCCTGGAAGAGCGTGCGCAACCTCAGCGACGTCCACGTCCTGGCCGTCGACCAGCTCAACACGTACGACGTGCTCTGCGCGGAGGACGTCGTCTTCACCCAGGCCGCGCTCGACGCCTTCGTCGCCGGCCCGAAGGCCGCCGCGGCCGACGTGCAGGAGGACGGCAAGTGAGCAGCATCCACGCGAAGGACCCCCGCGACATCCTCATCGCCCCGGTGGTGTCGGAGAAGTCGTACGGCCTGCTCGACGAGGGCAAGTACACGTTCCTCGTCGACCCGCGCTCGAACAAGACCGAGATCAAGATCGCGGTCGAGCAGGTGTTCGGCGTCAAGGTCGAGTCGGTCCACACGCTCAACCGCCAGGGCAAGGCCCGCCGGACCCGCTTCGGGATCGGTCGCCGCAAGGACACCAAGCGCGCGATCGTCACCCTCAAGGAAGGGTCCATCGACATCTTCGGCGCGAGCGCCTGAGCTGACGAGGACGACAAGGGAAATTCACCATGGGTATCCGTAACTACAAGCCGACCACGCCGGGCCGTCGCGGCTCGTCGGTCGCCGACTTCGTCGAGGTCACGCGCTCGACGCCGGAGAAGTCGCTGGTCCGCCCGCTCACCAAGAGCGGTGGCCGCAACTCCTCGGGCCGCATCACCACCCGGCACATCGGTGGCGGTCACAAGCGCGCCTACCGCGTCATCGACTTCCGTCGCCACGACAAGGACGGCGTCCCCGCGACCGTCGCCCACATCGAGTACGACCCCAACCGCACCGCGCGCATCGCGCTGCTGCACTACGCCGACGGCGAGAAGCGCTACATCCTGGCGCCGAACCGCCTCAAGCAGGGTGACCGGATCGAGAACGGCCCCTCGGCCGACATCAAGCCGGGCAACAGCCTGCCGCTGCGCAACATCCCGGTCGGTACGGTCGTGCACGCCATCGAGCTCAAGCCCGGCGGCGGCGCCAAGATCGCCCGCTCCGCCGGCTCGCGCGTCCAGCTCGTCGCCAAGGACGGCCCCTACGCGCAGCTGCGCATGCCGTCCGGCGAGGTCCGCAACGTCGACCTGCGCTGCCGCGCCACGGTCGGCGAGGTGGGCAACTCCGAGCAGTCGAACATCAACTGGGGCAAGGCCGGCCGCATGCGGTGGAAGGGCAAGCGCCCGACCGTCCGCGGTGTCGCCATGAACCCGATCGACCACCCGCACGGTGGTGGAGAGGGCAAGACCTCCGGTGGTCGCCACCCGGTGAGCCCGTGGGGTCAGCCGGAGGGACGCACGCGTCGCCCCAACAAGGAGAGCGACAAGCTCATCGTCCGCCGCCGTCGTACCGGCAAGAAGCGCTGAGGAGCCTGAACCATGCCTCGTAGCCTGAAGAAGGGCCCCTTCATCGACGACCACCTTCAGAAGAAGGTGGACGCCCAGAACGAAGGCGGCACGAAGAACGTCATCAAGACCTGGTCGCGTCGGTCGGTCATCAGCCCCGACATGCTCGGTCACACCCTCGCCGTGCACGACGGCCGCAAGCACGTCCCGGTGTTCGTCACCGAGTCGATGGTCGGCCACAAGCTCGGCGAGTTCGCCCCCACGCGCACCTTCAAGGGTCACGTGAAGGACGACAAGAAGGGGCGTCGTCGCTGATGGCCACCCCGAACGCCACCACCAAGGAGACCCCCGTGTCGGCCCAGGCCAGCGCGCGCCACGTGCGCGTCACGCCGATGAAGGCCCGCCGGGTCGTCGACCTCATCCGCGGCAAGGCCGCCACCGAGGCCGTCGCCACCCTGCGCTTCGCCCCCCAGTCGGCCGCCGAGCCCGTGCGCAAGGTCGTCGAGAGCGCCATCGCCAACGCCCGCGTCAAGGCCGACCGCGACTCGGTCGCCTTCGACGAGCGCCGCCTGGTCATCGAGGCCGCGTACGTCGACGAGGGCCCGACGATGAAGCGGTTCCGCCCCCGCGCCCAGGGCCGCGCGTCGCGCATCAACAAGCGCACGAGCCACATCACGGTGGTCGTCGCGCAGTCCCAGAAGTCCACGAGCAAGGCAGGAGGCCGCTGATGGGTCAGAAGGTCAACCCGCACGGGTTCCGCCTCGGCATCACCACGGAGCACCAGAGCCGGTGGTTCGCCGACTCCACCAAGACGGGTCAGCGCTACCGCGACTACGTCAAGGAGGACGTCGCGATCCGCAAGCTCATGTCCACGGGCATGGAGCGCGCCGGCATCTCGCGCGTCGAGATCGAGCGCACCCGCGACCGCGTCCGCGTGGACATCCACACGGCGCGCCCGGGCATCGTCATCGGCCGCCGCGGCGCCGAGGCCGACCGCATCCGCGGCGAGCTCGAGAAGCTCACGGGCAAGCAGGTCCAGCTGAACATCCTCGAGGTCAAGAACCCCGAGGTCGACTCCCAGCTGGTCGCCCAGGGCATCGCCGAGCAGCTCGCCGCCCGCGTCACGTTCCGTCGCGCCATGCGCAAGGGCATGCAGTCGGCCACCCGCGCCGGCGCCAAGGGCATCCGCGTGCAGTGCTCCGGCCGCCTCGGCGGCGCGGAGATGTCGCGCTCGGAGTTCTACCGCGAGGGTCGCGTCCCGCTGCACACGCTGCGCGCCAACATCGACTACGGCTTCTACGAGGCCCGTACGCCGTTCGGCCGCATCGGCGTCAAGGTGTGGATCTACAAGGGCGACGTCACCGCGCGTGAGCTCGCCCAGCAGCAGGCCACCGCGCCGCGCGCGCCCCGTGGTCCTCGCCGCGACGGCGCCGAGCGCCCGACCCGCGCCCGCCGTGACCGCGACGCCGCCCCCGCGGGCGACGCCACCGCCGCTCCCGCCGAGGCCTCGGCGGAGTCGGCCACCCCGTCCAGCACCACCGAGCAGGGCTGAGCCATGTTGATCCCCCGTCGAGTCAAGCACCGCAAGCAGCACCACCCGGGTCGCTCGGGCGCTGCCAAGGGCGGCACCGCGATCTCCTTCGGTGACTACGGCATCCAGGCCCTCGAGCCGGCCTACGTCACCAACCGCCAGATCGAGTCCGCTCGTATCGCCATGACCCGCTACATGAAGCGTGGCGGCAAGGTCTGGATCAACATCTACCCGGACCGTCCGCTCACCAAGAAGCCGGCCGAGACCCGCATGGGTTCCGGCAAGGGTTCGCCCGAGTGGTGGATCGCCAACATCAAGCCCGGCCGCGTCATGTTCGAGCTGTCCGGCGTCTCCGAGCCCGTGGCCCGCGAGGCCCTGCGCCTGGCGATGCACAAGCTCCCCATGAAGTGCCGCTTCGTCCGCCGTGAGGGTGGTGACATCTGATGGCCGTCGGGACCAAGGACCTCGCTCCTGACTCGCTGCGCAGCTTCGACGACAACCGTCTCGTCGACGAGCTCCGCAAGGCGAAGGAGGAGCTGTTCAACCTCCGATTCCAGTCCGCCACGGGCCAGCTGGACAACCACGGCCGGCTCCGTGCCGTCCGTCGCGACATCGCGCGGATCTACACCGAGATGCGCGAGCGCGAGCTCGGGATCGGCTCGGCCCCCGCCGCCCCGGCGGAGGAGCCGACCGAGACCACGAAGGCGAAGAAGTCGAAGAAGGCGCAGGACGAGGCATGAGCGAGAACACCCAGGACAGCGCCGCGGCGCAGGACTCCTCCGAGTCCTCGGTGCGCAGCGACCGCAAGACCCGACAGGGTTACGTCGTCAGCGACAAGATGACCAAGACCGTCGTCGTCGAGGTCGAGGACCGCGTCAAGCACGCGCTCTACGGCAAGGTGCTGCGCCGCAGCAGCCGCATCAAGGCGCACGACGAGGCCTTCGGTGCCTCGGTCGGCGACCGCGTCCTCATCATGGAGACCCGCCCGCTCTCGGCGACGAAGCGCTGGCGAGTCGTGGAGATTCTGGAGAAGGCCAAGTGATCCAGCAGGAGACGCGACTGCGCGTCGCCGACAACACCGGTGCCAAGGAGATCCTCTGCATCCGGGTGCTCGGTGGGTCCGGTCGGCGCTACGCCGGCATCGGGGACACCATCGTCGCCACGGTCAAGGACGCGATCCCCGGGGGCAACGTCAAGTCGGGTGACGTCGTCAAGGCCGTCATCGTGCGCACCGTCAAGGAGCGCCGGCGTCCGGACGGCTCGTACATCAAGTTCGACGAGAACGCCGCGGTGATCCTGCGCGCCGACGGGGACCCGCGCGGTACGCGCATCTTCGGTCCGGTCGGTCGCGAGCTGCGCGACAAGCGCTTCATGAAGATCGTCTCGCTGGCGCCGGAGGTGCTCTGACCATGGCGACCACGAAGCCGAAGATGAAGATCAAGAAGGGCGACCTCGTCCAGGTGATCTCCGGCCGCAGCCAGAAGAACGGCGGCGACCGGGGCAAGCAGGGCAAGGTCATCGCCGTCTACCCCGAGACCCAGCGCGTCCTCGTCGAGGGCGTCGGCCGGGTGACCAAGCACGTCAAGTCCGGGGCCACCGACCGTGGCACCCGCACCGGCGGCCTGGTCCACACCGAGGCGCCGATCCACGTGAGCAACGTGGCCGTCGTCGACCCCGAGACCAAGAAGCCGACCCGCGTCAGGACGCGTGTGGAGGATGTCGAGCGCGACGGGCGCACCAAGGCCCGCCGTACCCGCGTCGCCGTGCGCTCCGGGAAGGACCTGTGATGGCGACCGCCACCGCTCCGCGCCTCAAGGCGCGCTACCAGGACGAGATCAAGTCGTCCCTGCACCAGCAGTTCGGCTACGGCAACGTCATGCAGGTGCCGGGCGTCGTCAAGGTCGTCGTCAACATGGGTGTCGGCGAGGCCGCTCGCGACTCCAAGCTCATCGAGGGCGCCGTGCGCGACCTCGAGGCGATCACCGGCCAGAAGCCGGTCGTCACCCGGGCCCGCAAGTCGATCGCGCAGTTCAAGCTGCGCGAGGGCATGCCGATCGGCGCGCACACCACGCTGCGCGGTGACCGCATGTGGGAGTTCCTCGACCGCCTCGTGTCCATCGCGCTGCCGCGCATCCGCGACTTCCGCGGCCTGAACGGCAACCAGTTCGACGGTCACGGCAACTACACGTTCGGCCTCAACGAGCAGTCGATGTTCCACGAGATCGACCAGGACCGCATCGACCGCGTCCGCGGCATGGACATCACCGTGGTCACCACGGCGGCGAACGACGACGAGGGACGCGCGCTGCTCAAGGCGCTGGGCTTCCCGTTCAAGGAGAACTGACCGATGGCCAAGACCGCTCTGATCAACAAGGCGAACGCCAAGCCGAAGTTCAAGGTCCGCGCCTACACGCGCTGCCAGCGCTGCGGCCGCCCGCACTCGGTCTACCGCAAGTTCGGCCTGTGCCGGATCTGCCTGCGCGAGATGGCCCACCGGGGCGAGCTGCCCGGCGTGACCAAGAGCTCCTGGTAACACCACCCCCCACCACTGCTGACAGGACAGGTCCCCCCGGCACCCGCCGGGAGGGAAACCGTCCTGAGGAAGGGCGAAGGCCCAACCCATGACCATGACCGACCCGATCGCGGACATGCTGACCCGCGTGCGGAACGCCAACTCGGCGCACCACGACGTGGTGTCCATGCCGTTCTCGAAGCTCAAGTCCCACATCGCCGAGATCCTCCAGGCCGAGGGCTACATCGCCGGCTGGAAGGTCGAGGACGCCGAGGTCGGCCGGACGCTGACCATCGACCTCAAGTACGGCCCCAACCGGGAGCGCTCCATCGCCGGCGTCCGCCGCGTGAGCAAGCCCGGCCTGCGGGTCTACGCGAAGTCGACCAACCTGCCCAAGGTCCTCGGTGGTCTGGGCGTCGCCATCATCTCGACGTCCTCGGGTCTCCTGACGGACAAGCAGGCCGCGCAGAAGGGCGTCGGCGGGGAAGTCCTCGCCTACGTCTGGTGAGCGGACAGGTACGAGGAGAACACTGACATGTCGCGAATCGGACGACTTCCCGTCACCGTCCCCACCGGGGTCGACGTGACCATCGACGGCCAGGCCGTCACCGTCAAGGGCCCCAAGGGCGAGCTCGCCCTCGCGGTCCCGCAGCCCATCGCCGTCGGCCGCGGCGAGGACGGCGTCGTCGAGGTCACCCGCCCCGACGACGAGCGCGCCTCGCGCTCGCTGCACGGCCTCACCCGCTCGCTGATCAACAACATGGTGGTCGGCGTGACGGCGGGCTACGAGAAGAAGATGGAGATCCACGGCACGGGTTACCGCGTGGTCGCCAAGGGCAGCAACCTCGAGTTCTCCCTGGGCTACAGCCACTCGATCACCGTCGAGCCGCCCCAGGGCATCTCCTTCACCGTCGAGAACCCCACCCGCTTCACGGTGGCGGGGATCGACAAGCAGCAGGTCGGCGAGGTGGCCGCCAACATCCGCAAGCTGCGCAAGCCGGACCCGTACAAGGGCAAGGGCGTGCGCTACGCGGGCGAGCACATCCGTCGCAAGGTCGGAAAGGCCGGTAAGTAAGCCATGGCAGGCAAGAGCATCGTCAAGCGCGGCACGAGCAAGGCCGCGGCGCGCGTGCGCCGCCAGGTCCGTGGCCGCAAGAAGATCGCCGGCACGACCGAGCGCCCCCGCCTGGTGGTGTCGCGCAGCACCCGCCACCTGTTCGTCCAGGTCGTCGACGACACCGTCGGCAAGACGCTCGCGTCGGCCTCGACGATGGAGGCGGACCTGCGCGCCCTCGAGGGCGACAAGACCGCCAAGGCCCGCCGGGTCGGCGAGCTCGTCGCCGAGCGCGCGAAGCAGGCCGGCGTCGAGTCGGTCGTCTTCGACCGTGCCGGCAACAAGTACCACGGCCGGGTGGCCGCCATCGCCGAGGGCGCCCGCGAGGGCGGTCTGGCGCTGTGACCCCCGCCGTGACCGTGAACGAGAACCACACCAGCGAGATGAGGAACCTCTGATGCCCGGACCCCAGCGTCGAGGCACCGGCGCCACCGGTGCCGGCGGCAACGAGCGCGGCGACCGCCGCGACGGGCGTGGCCGCGACGGCCGCGACCGCCGCGACTCGCGCGACGCCGAGAAGAGCCAGTACGTCGAGCGCGTGGTGACCATCAACCGCGTCGCCAAGGTCGTCAAGGGTGGTCGTCGCTTCAGCTTCACCGCCCTCGTCGTCGTCGGCGACGGTGACGGCACCGTCGGCGTCGGCTACGGCAAGGCCAAGGAGGTGCCCGCGGCGATCGCCAAGGGCGTCGAGGAGGCCAAGAAGGACTTCTTCAAGGTCCCGCGCATCGCCGGCACCATCCCGCACCCCGTCCAGGGTGAGGCGGCCGCCGGTGTCGTCATGCTCCGCCCCGCCGCTCCCGGTACCGGTGTCATCGCCGGTGGCCCGGTGCGCG
Source organism: Lapillicoccus jejuensis (assembly GCF_006715055.1). NCBI lineage: Bacteria > Bacillati > Actinomycetota > Actinomycetes > Micrococcales > Intrasporangiaceae > Lapillicoccus > Lapillicoccus jejuensis. The sequence goes on along the minus strand of NZ_VFMN01000001.1, from coordinate 544,085 downwards.
CGGTGCTCGAGTGCGCCGGCATCCACGACGTCCTGAGCAAGTCGCTCGGCTCGTCGAACGCCATCAACATCGTCCACGCCACGCGGGAGGCCCTCAAGGGCCTCGAGCGTCCCGAGGCCGTCGCGGCCCGCCGCGGTCTGCCCCTCGAGGACGTCGCCCCCGCCGCCATGCTGCGCGCCCAGGCCGCGGCCCGGGCGGAGAAGGCCGACGCGAAGGCGGGTGCCTGACGTGGCGCGCCTGAAGGTGACCCAGACCCGTTCCGAGATCGGGGGCAAGCGCAACCACCGCGAGACGCTGCGCACCCTCGGCCTCAAGCGCATCGGCGACGTCGTGGTGAAGGAGGACCGCCCGGAGATCCGCGGCATGGTCCGCACCGTCACCCACCTCGTCGCCGTCGAGGAGGTTGAGTGAGCATGGCCGACACCAAGGCCACCGCGGACGCCGGCGAGGGCTCGACCCTGCGCGTCCACCACCTGCGCCCGGCCCCGGGCGCGAAGACGCCGAAGACCCGCGTGGGTCGCGGTGAGGGCAGCAAGGGCAAGACCGCCGGTCGCGGTACCAAGGGCACCAAGGCCCGGTACCAGGTGCCGGAGCGCTTCGAGGGCGGTCAGATGCCGCTGCACATGCGCCTGCCCAAGCTGCGCGGCTTCAAGAACCCGTTCCGCACCGAGTACCAGGTCGTCAACCTCGACCGCATCTCGGCGCTCTACCCCGAGGGCGGCGACGTGACCGTCGAGTCCCTCGTCGCCAAGGGCGCCGTCCGCGGCGGCCAGCTGGTCAAGGTGCTCGGCACCGGCGAGCTGACCGTCAAGGTCGACGTCACCGCCCACGCCTTCTCGACCTCCGCCAGGGAGAAGATCGAGGCGGCCGGCGGGAGCACCACGGCGCTCTGACGCCACCCGGCGGACGACACGCGCGGCCGGCGCCCCCTCGGGGCGCCGGCCGCCGTCGTCCCCGCCCCGTCCACCGAGGACGCCGTACCGCTCGGCGTGACCCCCGTCCCGACCGGCGCCGTGGCGCCGGGGGAGCGGGGTATCCTCACGGGGTCGCACGCCCGATCGGGAGCGGCGGCCCCTTCACCCCCGGGTGATCGCACGATGCGCGCAGGCGCGCGCCATCAGGAGGAAGTCGATGCTTGCCGGATTCGTCCGCGCGTTCAGGACGCCGGACCTGCGCAAGAAGCTGCTGTTCACCCTGTTCATCATCGTGGTGTACCGGCTGGGCACCGCCGTGCCGACGCCCGGGGTGTCCTACAGCAAGGTCCGCGCCTGCCTCGACGGGGCCGACCCGCAGTCGGGCTTCATCGGCCTGGCCAACCTCTTCAGCGGAGGGGCGCTGCTGCAGCTGTCGATCTTCGCGCTCGGGATCATGCCCTACATCACGAGCAGCATCATCATCCAGCTGCTCACGGTCGTCATCCCGCGGTTCGAGGCCCTCAAGAAGGAGGGCCAGGCGGGTCAGACCAAGCTGACGCAGTACACGCGCTACCTGACCATCGGCCTGGCGATCCTCCAGAGCTCGACGCTCATCACCTTCGCGCGCAACCCGGAGCAGATCTTCGGCCCCAGCTGCACCTCGATCATGAACGACGAGTCGATCCCGACGATCCTCATCATGGTCCTCGTGCTCACCGCGGGCACCGGCCTCATCATGTGGATGGGCGAGCTCCTCACCGACCGCGGCATCGGCAACGGCATGTCCGTGCTGATCTTCACCTCGATCGCCTCGGGCTTCCCGAGCTCGCTGTGGCAGATCCAGCAGCGCGACGGCCGCTGGGACGTCTTCATCGGCATCATCCTCATGGGCTTCGTCATCATGGCCGCCGTCATCTTCGTCGAGCAGTCCCAGCGCCGCGTCCCGGTGCAGTACGCCAAGCGCCAGGTCGGACGCCGCATGTACGGCGGCTCGTCGACCTACATCCCGCTCAAGGTCAACATGGCCGGTGTCATCCCGGTCATCTTCGCCAGCTCGCTGCTGTCGCTGCCCGCGCTCGTCGCGCAGTTCAACACCCCGCAGAACGGCACCCCCGCGGCGGGCTGGGTGCAGTGGATCCAGAACAACCTGACCCGCGGCGACCACCCGATCTACATGCTCATCTACACCGTGCTGATCCTGTTCTTCACGTTCTTCTACGTGTCGATCACGTTCAACCCGGTCGAGGTCTCCGACAACATGAAGAAGTACGGCGGCTTCATCCCGGGCATCCGCGCGGGACGTCCGACGGCCGAGTACCTCGACTACGTGCTGACCCGGATCACCGTGCCCGGCGCCCTCTACCTCGCCGTCATCTCGCTCATCCCGCTGCTGGCGCTCAAGGCGTTCGGCGGCACCGCGTCGCAGAGCTTCCCCTTCGGCGGGACGTCGATCCTCATCATCGTCGGCGTCGGTCTGGAGACGGTCAAGCAGATCCAGGCCCAGCTCCAGCAGCGCAACTACGAAGGGTTCCTCCGCTGATGCGTCTCCTCATCATGGGTCCGCCCGGCGCCGGCAAGGGCACGCAGGCCGCGAAGATCGCCGCGCAGTACGGCATCCCCGCCATCTCCACGGGCGACATCTTCCGCACCAACATCAAGGAGCGGACCGAGCTGGGGCAGCAGGTCGAGCAGATCCTCTCCTCCGGCGGCTACGTCCCCGACGAGCTGACCAACGAGATCGTCCGCGACCGGCTCACCTGGGACGACACCGCCCCGGGCTGGCTGCTCGACGGCTACCCCCGCACCGGTGGGCAGGTCGCCTTCCTCGACGGCACCCTGAGCGCCGCGGGCGCGTCGCTCGACGCCGTCGTCTCGCTCACCGTCGACGAGGACGCGGTCGTCCAGCGGCTGCTCAAGCGGGCCGAGACGGACGGGCGCACCGACGACACCGAGGACGTCATCCGCGAGCGGCAGGCCATCTACCGCCAGGAGACCGCCCCGCTGCTCGCGACGTACGGCGGGCGGGGCCTCGTCCTCGAGGTCGACGGCATGGGCGACGTCGACGAGGTGACGGCCCGGCTCGTCGCCGCCATCGACGCGCGCACCGGCGAGCGGGACTGACCCCGCCCGTGTTCGGTCGACGTCAGACCCCCGCCAAGTCGGCGGAGGAGCTCGTCCTCATGCGCGCGGCCGGGCTGCTCGTGGGGCGCACGCTCGAGCTGCTCCAGCGCGAGGTGCGCGACGGGATGACGACGCTCCAGCTCGACACCCTCGCCGAGACGTTCATCCGCGACCACGGCGCGGTGCCCAACTTCCAGCTCGTGCCGGGCTACCGGCACACGCTGTGCACGAGCGTCAACGAGGAGGTCGTGCACGGCATCCCGGGTGAGCGGGTGCTGCGTGACGGCGACCTGCTCTCGGTCGACTGCGGCGCGCAGCTCGCGGACTGGAACGGCGACGCGGCGGTGTCGCTCGTCGTCGGGGGGCCGCAGGCCGGGACCGACGCCGACCGCACCCTCGTCGAGGTGACCGAGCAGGCCCTGTGGGCGGGCATCACCGCCCTCGCGGTCGGCGAGCGGCTCTACGCCGTCGGCGACGCCGTGCAGGAGCTCGTCGAGGAGCGCGGGGCCCGGGACGGCCACGAGCTGGGCATCGTCGAGGAGTACGTCGGGCACGGCATCGGCCGCACGATGCACGAGGACCCGCAGATCCCGAACTACGCCGTGCGCGACAAGGGGCCGCTCGTGCGCGCGGGCTTCACGGGCGCGGTCGAGCCGATGCTCACCTGGGGCAGCGCCGAGACCCGCGTGCTCGCCGACGACTGGACGGTCGTCACGACGGACGGCTCGCGCGCCGCGCACTGGGAGCACTCCGTCGCCGTCACCGAGGCGGGCCTCACGGTGCTCACCGCCCTCGACGGCGGGCAGGCGCGCCTGACCGCCCTCGGGGCGCCGTACGCGCCGCTGGACTGAGCCCGGCCGATTAGGTCGGGGCGCGGGCCCTCCCGTAACATGGTCCGTTGGGTGTCGTGTGCTCCGACACCCGGTTTCGTTGTCCTGAGCACGCACTCGACGGATTGACGGAGGACATGGCCAAGAAGGACGGTGTCATCGAGATTGAGGGCACGATCGTGGAGGCGCTCCCGAACGCGATGTTCCGCGTGGAGCTCTCGAACGGTCACAAGGTGCTCGCCCACATCTCGGGCAAGATGCGACAGCACTACATCCGGATCCTCCCCGAGGACCGCGTGGTGGTCGAGCTCTCGCCGTACGACCTCGACCGCGGCCGTATCGTCTTCCGCTACCGCTGAGCCCCACCCCGCAGAATCGACGAGAAGCAGGCAGATGAAGGTCCAGCCCAGCGTCAAGAAGATCTGCGACAAGTGCAAGGTGATCCGCCGCAACGGCCGGGTCATGGTGATCTGCGAGAACCTGCGCCACAAGCAGCGCCAGGGCTGACCAGAAGCACCGCACCACGCACGCGTCGCCGGACTCCCGACACGCGCAGCACCACCAGATAGCGCAGCACCCGACCCCTGCGGACCGGCAACGCCGGCCCAGGACGTCACCCCCGGCCCGGAGGCCGGGGACCGGACAGGCCCCGAGAGCGGGGCCGGACCCGCAGCCCGACAGGGTGCGGCGTCGGCCGGACCGGTGCTTGCCCCAGACCTCCGGATCCCGACAGGAGAAGCTCCACCATGGCACGTCTCGTTGGTGTCGACCTCCCGCGCGACAAGCGCGTCGAGGTCGCCCTGACCTACATCTTCGGAGTGGGTCGTACCCGGTCGCAGCAGGCGCTCGCGGCCACCGGCGTCAACCCGGACACGCGCGTGAAGGACCTCGAGGAGCGCGACCTCGTCGCGCTGCGCGACTTCATCGAGGGCAACTTCCGCATCGAGGGTGACCTGCGGCGCGAGGTCGCCGCCGACATCCGTCGCAAGGTCGAGATCGGTTCGTACGAGGGCCTGCGGCACCGCCGTGGCCTGCCCGTGCGCGGTCAGCGGACCAAGACCAACGCGCGCACCCGCAAGGGTCCGAAGCGCACCGTCGCCGGCAAGAAGAAGGTTGGTAAGTAATGCCTCCGCAGAAGCGTGCTGCGGCCGGGGCCAAGAAGGTCCGCCGCAAGGAGAAGAAGAACGTCGCTCACGGGCACGCCCACATCAAGAGCACGTTCAACAACACGATCATCTCGATCACCGACCCGACCGGGGCCGTGATCTCGTGGGCCTCCGCCGGCCAGGTCGGCTTTAAGGGCTCGCGCAAGTCGACGCCGTTCGCGGCGCAGATGGCCGCCGAGGCCGCCGCCCGCCGCGCCATGGAGCACGGCATGCGCAAGGTCGACGTCTTCGTCAAGGGCCCCGGCTCCGGTCGCGAGACCGCGATCCGCTCGCTCACCGCGACCGGCCTCGAGGTCGGCGCGATCAGCGACGTCACGCCCTCGCCGCACAACGGCGTCCGCCCGCCCAAGCGCCGTCGCGTCTGACGCCCGACCCGGAGACAAGGACTAAGCCATGGCCCGCTACACCGGCCCCATCACCAAGAAGTCCCGACGGCTCAAGGTCGACCTCGTCGGCGGCGACAAGAACTTCGACCTCCGTCCCTTCCCGCCCGGCCAGCACGGCCGCCGCCGGATCCAGGAGAAGGAGTACCTGACCCAGCTGCAGGAGAAGCAGAAGGCCCGCTTCACCTACGGCGTCATGGAGAAGCAGTTCGTCCGCTACTACAAGGAGGCGGCCAACCGCCCCGGCAAGTCGGGCGACAACCTGCTGACCATCCTCGAGTCGCGCCTCGACAACGTCGTGTACCGCGCCGGCCTCGCCCGCACCCGCCGGGCGGCCCGCCAGCTCGTCACGCACGGCCACTTCGAGGTCAACGGCCACCGCGTCGACGTCCCGTCGTACCGCGTGGAGCAGTTCGACATCGTCACCGTGCGCGAGCAGAGCCGCAGCACCTTCCCGTTCGAGCTGGCCCGCCAGACGTACGGCGAGCGCCCGATCCCGGCCTGGATGCAGGTCGTCGAGGGCACGCTGCAGATCCTCATCCACCAGCTGCCGACCCGGGCCCAGATCGACACGGTCCTCACCGAGCAGCTCATCATCGAGTACTACTCGAAGAACTGACCCCCGACGTGCCGTGCGCCCCCCGGGGCGCACGGCGCGCGGTGGTCACCCGCCGCCCCCCGGACCGAGCGGGGGCGGTGTCGCACACGGCGTCATATGGCGGTCGCCGTGGGAAGGAAGAAGAACAGTGCTCATCGCACAGCGTCCCGTGCTCTCCGAGGAGACGGTCAGCGAGAACCGCAGCCGTTTCACGATCGAGCCGCTCGAGCCCGGCTTCGGCTACACGCTCGGCAACACCCTGCGCCGCACCCTGCTCTCGAGCATCCCGGGCGCGGCCGTCACCTCGATCCGCATCGACGGTGTCCTCCACGAGTTCCAGACCATCCCGGGCTGCAAGGAGGACGTCACCGAGGTCATCCTCAACCTCAAGACCCTCGTCGTCTCCTCCGAGCACGACGAGCCGGTCGTGATGTACCTGCGCAAGCAGGGCCCCGGCGACGTCACCGCCGCCGACATCCAGCCCCCGGCCGGTGTCGAGGTGCACAACCCCGACCTGCACATCGCGACGCTCAACGGCAAGGGCAAGATCGAGATGGAGCTGACCGTCGAGCGCGGTCGCGGCTACGTCTCGGCCGCGCAGAACAAGTCGGGCGACGCCGAGATCGGCCGCATCCCGGTCGACTCGATCTACAGCCCGGTGCTCATGGTCAAGTACGCCGTCGAGGCCACCCGCGTCGAGCAGCGCACCGACTTCGACAAGCTCGTCGTCGACGTCGAGACCAAGAACTCGATCCTCCCGCGCGACGCCATGGCCTCGGCCGGCAAGACGCTGGTGGAGCTCTTCGGCCTCGTCCGCGAGCTCAACGTCGAGGCCGAGGGCATCGACATGGGCCCGTCGCCGACGGACGCCGCCCTGGCCGCCGACCTCGCGCTGCCCATCGAGGACCTCGACCTCACGGTCCGGTCCTACAACTGCCTCAAGCGCGAGGGCATCCACACGGTCGGCGAGCTGGTCGGCCGCAGCGAGGCCGACCTGCTCGACATCCGCAACTTCGGTGCGAAGTCGATCGACGAGGTCAAGGCCAAGCTCGTCGGCATGGGTCTGGCCCTCAAGGACAGCCCGCCCGGGTTCGACCCCAGCGCCATCGTCGACGGCTACGGCGACGACGACGACTACGACGCCTCGGACGACGGCCGCGCCTTCGCCGAGGACGAGCAGCTCTGACGCGCCTTCCCCCGACCTCGTCCCCAGACCTTCGGTAACAGGAGTAACCCATGCCCACGCCCACCAAGGGCCCCCGTCTCGGTGGCGGTCCCGCGCACGAGCGGCTCATGCTGGCGAACCTCGCCACCGCGCTGTTCGAGCACGACCAGATCACGACCACCGAGGCCAAGGCGAAGCGGCTGCGCCCGCTGGCCGAGCGGCTCATCACCTTCGCCAAGCGCGGCGACCTGCACTCGCGTCGTCGCGTGCTGACCGTCGTGCGGGACAAGGGTGTCGTCCACCGCCTCTTCACCGAGATCGCTCCCGACATGGAGCAGCGCCCCGGTGGCTACACCCGCATCACCAAGGTGGGTCCCCGCAAGGGTGACAACGCCCCCATGGCCGTCATCGAGCTCGTCCGCGAGCCGCTGTCGGCCAAGCAGGCGGCCGTGAAGGAGGCCGAGGCGGCCACCCGTCGCGCGGCCACCACGCAGGACGCCCCCGTCACCGAGGCGCAGGTCGACGAGGCCGCCGCCGAGGCGCCGGGCGCCCCGCAGGACGCCGAGGCGACCGAGTACGGCGAGGGCTCGGCCGCCCCGCTCGAGGACGGCTCCGCCCCCGAGGGCTACCCCGTCAAGGGCAACAAGGACTCGATGAAGTACCACGAGCCCGACGGTCAGTGGTTCGCCCAGACCGTGGCCGAGGTCTACTTCGACACGGCCGAGTCCGCCGAGAAGGCCGGCTTCACCAAGGCCGGCAGCGAGGGCTGACACGCTCCGCACGACGACGACGCCCCGCCCGGGTCACCGGGCGGGGCGTCGCCGCGTCTAGAGCTCGACGGTGCCGCCGGCGCGCCAGTAGCGCCCGTCGCGGCGCTCGAGGAAGCCCTCCTCGACGAGGTAGCGGCGCAGCGCCGCGACGTCGGGGTGGAACGCTCGCAGCACCGCGTTGACGGTGCTCTCCTCGTAGGTGCGGCCGATGGCGAAGCGCTGGGCGAGGTGGTCGAGGACGACCAGCCGCTTGCCGATCCGCGTGGGGATGTCGCGCAGGGACCCGTCGGGGGCGAGGAACGCGGCGAGTACCCGGTCCCGGTCCTGCTGGGCGTGCTCGAGGCGGGGGCGGTCCACGGACGGCGACGATACGGTGGAGGACATGGACGCCACCACCGTGTTCCTCGAGACCTTCGGCCGGGTGCCGGAGCTCGTGCGCTCCGCCGTCGAGGGCCTCGACGAGGACGCGCTCGCCTGGCGCCCGGACGCCGAGGCCAACCCCGTCGGCTGGTTGGTGTGGCACCTCAGCCGGGTCCAGGACGACCACGTCGCGGGCTCCGCGCAGGCGCTGGGGATGGAGGACCACGCCGGACAGGCCTGGCACGACGGCTTCGCCGAGCGCTTCGACCTCGGGGTCGGTGACGCGGTCGGCTACGGGATGTCGGCCGACGAGGTCGCCCGCGTCCGCGTGGGTGCCGACCTGCTGCTGGACTACCACCGCGCCGTCCACGAGCGCACCGAGGCGTTCCTGCGCGCGCTCGGCCGTGACGACTGGGAGCGCGTCGTCGACGAGGACTGGGACCCGCCGGTCACCGTCCTCGTCCGGGTCGCCAGCGTCCTCGGCGACGTCACGCAGCACGTCGGCCAGGCCGCCTACGTGCGCGGGCTGCTCGACCGGCGGTGACGGCCGGCGACCCCACCCTGCGGGTCCGGCTCGACCTTGCGTACGACGGCACCGGGTTCGCCGGGTGGGCGGCGCAGCCGGGTCTGCGCACCGTCGAGGGGGTCCTCGGCGAGGCCCTCACGACGGTCCTGCGCGCCCCGGACCCGGTGCGGCTCACCGTCGCCGGGCGCACGGACGCCGGCGTGCACGCCCGTGGGCAGGTCGCCCACGCCGACGTCGACGCCGAGGCCTGGGCGGCGCTGCCGGGGCGCTCGGACCGCGCACCGCAGGACGCCGCGGTGACCCGGCTCGCCGGGGTGCTGCCGCCCGACGTCGTCGTCCGCCGGACGGCACCGGCCCCGGAGGGCTTCGACGCCCGCTTCTCGGCGACGTCGCGCCGGTACGCCTACCGGCTCGCCGACCCCGACTCGCTCCACGACCCGCTGCGCCGGCTGGACACGGTGCGGCACCGCCGAGCGCTCGACGTCGCCGCGATGGACGAGGCGGCGCGGGCGCTGCTCGGGCTGCACGACTTCGCGGCCTTCTGCCGGCGCCGTGAGGGCGCGACGACCGTGCGCACCCTGCTGACCTACGGCTGGGCCCGCGACGACGACGGCGTCCTCGTCGGCACCGTCGTGGCCGACGCGTTCTGCCACTCCATGGTGCGCGCCCTCGTCGGGGCCGTCGTGCCCGTGGGGGAGGGGCGCAGACCCACCGGCTGGCCCGCCCGGGTGCTCGGCGCCCGCGTGCGGGACACCGGGGTCGTCGTCATGCCGCCGCACGGCCTCAGCCTCGAGGAGGTCGTCTACCCGCCCGACGGTGACCTGGCCGCCCGGGCGCGGGAGGCGCGCGCCGTACGGACGCTGTGAGGGCGACCCGGCCGACCACCGACGAAATGCCGTGGGCGGGGCGCCCCGTCGTCTGTGAGACTGACCGGTCGTGGGACACGTGGACCTGGCCGGGATCGGCTACGCCCTGCCGGACGGCACTCCTCTGCTCGACGACGTCTCGCTGCGCGTCGGCGAGGGCGCGCGCGTCGCGCTCGTGGGACCGAACGGCGCCGGCAAGACGACGCTGACCCGGATCGTCTCCGGCGACCTGGTGCCCCACGAGGGCGCGGTCACCCGCAGCGGCGGTCTCGGCGTCATGCGTCAGTTCGTCGGGCAGGTGCGCGACGAGTCCACCGTGCGCGACCTGCTGCTCACCGTCGCCCCGGACAAGATCCGCCGCGCGGCCGCCGAGGTCGACCGCACCGAGCTGCTGATGATGGAGCAGGAGACCGAGGCGGTCCAGATGGCCTACGCCCAGGCGCTCGCCGACTGGGGCGACGCCGGCGGTTACGAGGCCGAGACGCTGTGGGACACCTGCACCGTCGCCGCGCTCGGCGTGCCGTGGGAGAAGGCGCAGTGGCGCGGTGTCACCACCCTGTCGGGCGGCGAGCAGAAGCGGCTGGTCCTCGAGGCCCTGCTGCGGGGGCCGGAGGAGGTGCTGCTGCTCGACGAGCCGGACAACTACCTCGACGTCCCCGGCAAGCAGTGGCTCGAGGAGCAGCTCGTCGCCTCGCCCAAGACGGTGCTCTTCATCAGCCACGACCGCGAGCTGCTCGGCCGGGTCGCGACCCGCGTCGCCACCCTCGAGCCGGGGGCGGCGGGCTCGCGGCTGTGGGTGCACCCCGGCCCCTTCTCGACCTACCACCAGGCGCGGGTGGACCGGATGGCCCGGCTCGAGGAGCTGCGCAAGCGGTGGGACGAGGAGTACGCCAAGCTCAAGGCCCTCGTCCTGATGTACAAGACGAAGTCGGCCTTCAACGACGGGATGGCCTCGCGCTACCAGGCCGCGCAGACCCGGCTCGCCAAGTTCGTCGAGGCCGGGCCGCCGGAGGAGCTGCCCCGCCAGCAGAACGTCACGATGCGGCTGCGCGGCGGTCGGACGGCCAAGCGCGCAGTCGTCGCGCAGGGGCTCGAGCTGACCGGCCTCATGCAGCCCTTCGACCTCGAGGTCTGGTACGGCGAGCGGGTGGCCGTGCTCGGCTCGAACGGCTCCGGCAAGTCGCACTTCCTGCGGCTTCTCGCCGCCGGCGGCAGCGACCCGGACCGCGAGCACCGGCCCGTCGGCGACGTGCGCCCGGACCCGGTCGCGCACACCGGCGTCGTGCGGCTCGGGTCGCGCGTGCGGCCGGGCTGGTTCGCCCAGACCCACGCCCACCCGACGCTGCTCGGGCGGACCCTGCTCGAGGTGCTGCACCGCGGCGACGAGCACCGCGACGGCAAGCCGCGCGAGGAGGCGGCCCGGGCGCTGGACCGCTACGAGCTGGCCCGCGCCGGGGAGCAGCACTTCGACCAGCTCTCCGGCGGTCAGCAGGCGCGCTTCCAGATCCTCCTGCTCGAGCTGTCCGGGGCGACCCTGCTGCTCCTCGACGAGCCGACCGACAACCTCGACCTCGACTCGGCCGAGGCGCTCGAGGAGGGCCTGGAGGCCTTCGACGGCACCGTCGTCGCGGTCACCCACGACCGGTGGTTCGCCCGCGGGTTCGACCGCTTCCTCGTCTTCCGCTCCGACGGCCGGGTCGTCGAGACCCCGGAGCCGGTCTGGGACGAGACGCGGGTCGTCCGACGCCGGTGAGCGGTCAGGCGCAGGGGTCGCCCACGTCGTAGGTGGCCGACGTCGGGCCGACGAGGACGATGCCCGGGTCGGCGGTCACCTCGACGAGGTGCCGGCCGCGGGGCAGGACGACGTCCACCGTGCCCAGCCCGTCCAGCACGTCGACGCCGTCCACCCACCAGTGCAGGCCGGCCTGCGAGACGCCGTACAGGATCGCGGGGCCGGGGGTCCCGCCCGGGCAGGCCCCTTCCTGGACGTACCAGGAGACCGCGACGGTCACCGGGGGCGGGGCCGGGGGCGGGCACTCCGCGGTCTCGCCGCCCGGGTCGTCGTCGTGGTGATCCGCCACGGGGACCAGCTCGGGGCGGGCACCCACTGACCGGTCGCGTCGAGGACCCAGCGGCGGCGGCGCACCTGCGTGGTCGTCGTCGTCGTGCCGGTGCCGCCGGTCGCCGCGGCGGCGCAGTCGCTCGTGACGAGCGTGCGCGTCTCGCGCTGCGCCGGGGGTGCCGAGGTGGTGGAGGTGGTGGCCCGGGCGGCGGGGACGTCGAGCGCGACGAGCGCGGCCAGGGCGACGAGGGCGACGAGGGCGACGAGGGGGCGGGGGCGCGGGGGACGGCGCACGGAGGGCTCCGGTGGGGTGGGGAGGGGAGCGACGTCGGGACGAGGGGGAGGACGACGCCCCTCGATGGTCCCGGACCTCCTGCTTGAAAGCCACTAATCGGACAGCACTGTCATCCCGGTGTCACGAGCGCGCCGGCGACCCCCCACGGGTCGCCGGCGCGCCGATCAGTGCCCCTCAGCGCTCGTCGTCGCGGGAGCCGTCGTGCCCGCGGGGAGGGGGGCCGTCGCGGTGGTACTCGACGCCGGTGACCGGGTCGATCGCGGTCGCGCCGGGCGGGAGGTTGGACAGGTCCGGCGCGATGACCGTGCGCTCCACCGTGTCCGGCAGCCGGGTGCCGACGGGGCGGCCGCCACCGCCGACGAGGACGAGGTCGCCGTCCTTGCGCCGGGGCAGGGTCACGCCTCGGAAGTAGTCGGGCTGGAGAGCGTTCCACACCACCATGAGCACCACGCCGAGCAGCAGCGAGCCGATGCCGATGACGAAGACGCCACCGATGCCGAAGAACGTGGTCGACCCGTAGTCGGGGGCGGCGTACTGCACGGAGGCGACGACGAAGGCGCCGAGCAGGAGCAGGCCGCCGAGGAGCGGGAAGACGCCCTGCATGACGATGTCGCGCGGGCTCGACCACATCGTGCGGCGGTAGAACCACGCGCAGGCGAAGCCGGTCAGGCCGTAGTAGAAGGCGATCATCAGCCCGACCGCGGCGATGGTGTCACCGAGGACCTTGTCGCTGACGAGGGTCAGCCCCACGTAGAAGGCGATCGAGACCGCGCCCATCCACAGCGTCGAGTCGGTCGGGGTGAGGTAGCGCGGGTGGATCCGGGCGAAGCGCTCGGGCAGCGCCTTGAACGCGGCCATCGACAGGGCGGTCCGCGCGGTCGGCAGGATCGTCGTCTGGGTGCTGGCGGCCGAGGAGGTGAGCACGCAGATCGCGAGCAGGTGGACCATGATCCAGCCCACCGCGCCGCCGCCGAAGACGTCGTGCCCCATCGCCGCGAACACGTCGTCGGCGTTGTCGGCGTTGCCGAGGCCGATCCCGGAGTCACCGACGCCGGCGAAGGCGATCGTCGCGACCGAGACCAGGGCGTAGGTCAGGAGCAGCAGCACCGTGGAGATGATCGCGGCGCGCCCCGGGGTCCGGGCCGGGTCGTCCGACTCCTCGTTGACCGCGACGGCGGAGTCCCAGCCCCAGTAGATGAAGACGGCGATGAGGATCGCGGTGACGAAGGCGCTGCCGGTCAGGCCGGCGGGGGAGAGCCAGTCCAGCGATGGGCGCAGCCCCGACGGCGCGCCGCCGGCGTAGACCTTGACGAGGGCGAAGCCGGCGAAGGCGATGAGGGTGACGACCTCGAGACCGAGCAGCACGTACTGCAGCCGGGCCGAGACCTCGATGCCGCGCCAGCAGATCCACGTCATGATGACGATCCACACGACGCCGGCCACCGTCGACCACGTCGTGTCCGCGGCGAGCGAGTCGAGCCCGACGAGGGTGAAGGAGTAGGAGCCCGCGATCGCCGCGAGGTTCGCCATGACGATGACGTCGGCGATGATGATGCCCCAGCCGCCCATCCAGCCCACCCGGGTGCCGAACGCCCGGGCCGCCCAGGTGAAGGTGGTCCCGCAGTCGGGCTCGGCCTTGTTCAGCTCGGCGTAGGCCACGGCGATGAAGTACATCGGCACGAAGGCCAGCACCATGATCAGCGGCGCCTTGACGCCGACGATGCCGTCACCGTTGGCCGTCGTCACGACGAAGCCGAGGCTGGCGGCCAGGCTGTAGGCGGGCGCCGTGGAGGCGACGCCCACGACGATCGAGCCGAGCAGGCCGAGGGCGCCGACCTTGAGGCCCTTGCTCGCCCGGCTCTCGCCGGCGGTGGCCACGGGGGCGGTGGCGGTCATGTCTCCTCCTCCTGCCGAGGTCGGGGGCTCGGCCGGTGGGTGGAGCGTAGACCCGCAATCCCTTGCGTGGGGAGACTCACGGCACGAAATCCGTCAGAAACATGCCTCGTGGAGAAGGATTCGGACGGTCTCGCCCGGTCTGACCTGCGACATCCGGTCCACCGAGGACCCGGTGAGGACGGCCACGACGGGGTAGCCGCCGGTCGTCGGGTGGTCCCGGCCCATGACGATCGGCCGCCCGTCCGGCGGCACCTGGACCGACCCCGGGACCATCGGCTCGCTGAGCAGCTCGTCGGTGCGTGCCCGGGGGAGCTCCGGCCCGTCGAGCCGCACGCCCACCCGGTCGCCGTCGCCGGCCACCCACCGGGTGCGACCGAGCAGCGGGAGGGCGCCGGGCGCGAACCAGTCGTGCCGTGGCCCGACGATCGCGGTCACCGTCGTCACCCCGCCCGGTGGCGGGGTCCAGCCACCCGCGGCGGCGACGGACGGGTCGCCGTACGGCGGCGTGCTGCGGGGCCCGCGGACCGCGAGGACGTCCCCCGCCGCGACCGGGGGCGGCCCGAGCCGGGGGACGGGTGAGGTGCCGGCGCTGCCGAGGACGGGGGCGACGTCGAGGCCGCCGGCGACGGCGAGGTAGCTGCGCAGCCCGGCGACGGGCGCGCCGAGGGCGAGGACCTGCCCGTCGGCGAGCCGGACCGGGGCGGCGAACGCGGCGGGGTGCCCGTCGACCGTCACCGGCCCCGGCGCCCCCGTGACGGCGACCACCTGCGCGCCGCGCGCCCGCACGGCGAGCCCCCCGAGGAGGACCTCGAGGAGGGGGCGGCCCGCGTCGTCGCCGACCAGGCGCCCGGCCAGCGCGGCGGACCGCCGGTCGGCGGCGCCGCCCACCGGGACGCCGATCGCGGCGTGGCCCGGACGGCCCCGGTCCTGGACGAGGACCTGCGGCCCGACGGCGAGCACCTCGAGGGCGCCGCTCACCGGACGGCCTCGAAGCGGACCCGGCGCCCGGGCACGAGCAGCGCGGGCGGGTCGCGGTCGGGGTCCCAGACGGCGAGGTCCGTGGTGCCGACCAGCTGCCACCCGCCGGCCGAGGCGCCCGGGTAGACGGCCGACCACGGCCCGGCCAGCGCGACGGCGCCGGCGGGGACGCGGGTGCGCGGGGTCGGCCGGCGGGGGACGGGGTCGCTCGTCCAGACCCGGGCGCGCGCGCCGTCGACGGGCACGAGGTAGCCGAAGCCCGGGGCGAACCCGCAGAACTCGACCTCCCACTCCTGCCCGGTGTGGCGCCGGACCACGTCCGCGACGTCACCGCGGAGGACGCGCGCCACGTCCGCGAGGTCGGGGCCGTCGTACCGGACCGGGACGGTGAGCACGTCGGCGGCCGGCGGCTCGGGGGCGTCGGTGGGGCGCAGGCGCCGTACGGCGTCGACGAGCGCCGACAGGGCCGCCGGCCGGTCCGCCCGGACGAGCACGGTCACCGCCCCCGGCACGACCTCGGCGAGCCCGGGCAGCGCCGCCGCGCGGACCGCGGCCTCCCAGCGGCGCCGGGCGCGGCCGTCGGCGAGCTCGACGAGCACGGCGTCCTCGCCGCACCGGCGCAGGGCGACGACGTCGCCGGTCACGGGCGCGCGAAGGCGCGCAGGGTCACCCCGGCCGCCTCCAGGGCGGCCCGCACCGCCCGGGCGCTCGCGGCCGCGCCGGGGGTGTCGCCGTGCAGGCACACCGACGCGGCCCCCACCGGGACGTCGACGCCGTCGACGGAGCGCACGACCCCCTCGGTGACGAGGCGCACGACCCGGTCGGCGACCTGCCGCGGGTCCTCGACGAGGGCGCCGGGGAGCGAGCGGGGGACGAGCGTGCCCTCGGCGGTGTAGCCGCGGTCGGCGAAGGCCTCGGGGACCGCGCGCAGCCCGGCCCCGGCGGCCCGCTCCAGCAGCACCGAGCCGGGCAGGCCGAGGAGCGGGAGGCGGCCGGGGTGGGCGGCCACCGCGGCGACGACGGCGGCGGCCTGCTCCTCGTGGTGGACGACGGTGTTGTAGAGGGCCCCGTGCGGCTTGACGTAGGTGACGGCCGTGCCGCAGGAGCGGGCGATCCCGTCCAGCGCGCCGAGCTGGTAGAGCACGTCGGCGAAGAGGTCGTCGGGGGAGACGTCGACGAACCGGCGGCCGAAGCCGGCCAGGTCGCGGTAGCCGACCTGGGCCCCGACGGCCACGCCCCGCCGCGCGGCGGCGCGGCAGGTCGCGACGAGGGTCGCGGGGTCGCCCGCGTGGAAGCCGCAGGCGACGTTCGCGCTCGTCACCACCTCGAGCAGCGCGTCGTCGTCCCCGAGCCGCCAGCGGCCGAAGGACTCCCCGAGGTCGGCGTTGAGGTCGATGAGCGCGCCGGGTGACGTCATCCCGGGAGGATTGTTCAACAAGATCGCGCCTGTCAAGATGTCGCCCGTGCCGACGCCGCCCCCCGGGGGCCCTCCCGCCCTCGACGCCGTGGTCGACCGGCTGCGCCAGTCCGTCCTCGACGGGCTGCGCCGCCCCGGCGACCGCCTCGACGAGACCCGGCTCGGGCGCGAGCTGGGGGTCAGCCGCAACACGCTGCGCGAGGCCTTCCGCGTCCTGGCCCACGAGCACCTGCTCGAGCACCGTCCGCACCGGGGGGTCTTCGTGCGCCGGCTCGGGGCGCGCGAGGCGCGCGACGTCTACGCCACGAGGCGGCTGCTCGAGTGCGGTGCGCTGCGCGAGGCGGCCGTCCGGGCGGCGGAGGTGGCCGCGGATCCCGTGCGGGCGCAACGACTGCACGCCGAGTGGGTGCCGGTCCTGGCCGACGTCGGTGGCGCGGTGGCGGCGGGGGAGGAGGCCCGGGCGACGGGCGAGTGGGAGGCGGTCGGCACCGCGAACGGTCGCTTCCACCTGGCCCTCGCCCGGCTCGCCGGCAACGACGTCGTCGACCGCACGCTGCGCGGGCTGCTCACCGAGATGCGGCTGCTCTTCGTCGACGTGGCCGGGGCGCGCGCCGTCCACGAGCCCTACCTGGAGGACAACGCCCGGATCGCGGCGCTCGTCGCGGCGGGCGAGCTGGTCCGGGCCGCCGTGGTCCTCGAGGAGTACCTGCTGCGCGCCGAGCGGCACCTCGTCGGACTGCACGCGAGCGACTCCTGACCCCGACCTCTTGTCAGGGTTGTTGAACAACTCCTAGAGTGCCGCGTCATGTGGGTTCTTCTCGCCGTCGCGGTCGTCGTCGTAGGTTTCGCCCTCCGGCTCAACGCGATGCTCGTCGTCACCGTCGCGGGGGTCGTCGCCGGCCTCATCGCGCACCTCAGCCCGCTGCGGATCGTCGAGGCCTTCGGCACCGGCTTCGCCGGCAGCCGGTCCGTCACCGTCTTCGTCGTCGTCCTGCCGGTCATCGGGCTCGTCGAGCGCTACGGCCTGCAGCACCAGGCCCGCCGCCTCATCGGCCGGCTCGCGGGTCTGACCGCCGGCCGGCTGCTCGCCGCCTACCTGCTCGTGCGCCAGCTGACCGCGGCCCTCGGGCTGACCGCGGTCGGCGGCCCGGCGCAGGCGGTGCGGCCCATCGTGGCGCCGATGACCGAGGCGGCCGCCGAGCGCGTGCACGGGCCCCTGCCGGAACGGGCGCGCGAGAAGGTCCGCTCCTACGCCGCGTCGGCCGACACCGTCGGGCTGTTCTTCGGCGAGGACATCTTCGTCGCCGTCGGCTCGATCCTGCTCATCACCGGCTTCGTCGACACGACGTACGGGCTCAAGCTCGACGCCCTGCAGATCGCGCTGTGGGCGATCCCCAGCGCGGTCATCGCGCTCGTCGTCCACGGCACCCGGATGCTCTGGCTCGACCGGGTGCTCGGCCGCTGGGTGGCGGCCGAGCGACCCGAGCCCGCCCCGGCCGGGGAGGTGGCCCGGTGATCAAGGTCGAGTGGGTCTACTGGCTCGTCGCCGCGGTCTTCCTCGTCGTCGCCGTCCTGCGGCTGAGCGACCGGAGCGACCCCAAGCGGCTCGGCAGCGCGGCCTTCTGGGCGGTCCTCGCCTTCACCTTCGTCTACGGCACGTACGTCGTCGCGAAGACCGCCCCGCCCGTGATCGAGGGCGTCGCCGTCCTGGTCCTCGTCGTCCTCGCCGCCCTCGGGTTCCCCGGCCGCGGCTCCACCGACACGACCACGGACGAGCAGCGGGTCGGGCTCGCCGAGCGCTTCGGCAACCGGCTCTTCGTCCCCGCGCTCGTCATCCCCGTCGTCGCCGTCCTCTTCGGGGCGGTGCTGGCCAAGGTGAGCCTCGGCGGGCGGCCGCTGCTGGAGCCGAAGTCCGAGACCATCATCGGTCTCGGCGCCGCCGCCCTCGTCGGGGTGGCGGTGGCCCTCGCGATCTTCCGCCCTCGCAGCGTCGTCGTCCCGTTCCGCGAGGGCGACCGGCTCCTCGGGCACATCGGGTGGGCGGCGATCCTGCCGCAGTTCCTCGCCACCCTCGGCCTGCTCTTCACGACCGCCGGCGTCGGCGACGCCGTCGGCAGGGTCACCCACGCCGTCCTGCCCGACGGCCAGCGGCTGCTCGCGGTCGTCGTCTACTGCCTGGGGATGGCCGTCTTCACCATCGTCATGGGCAACGCCTTCGCGGCCTTCCCGGTGATGACCGCCGCGATCGGCTGGCCGGTGCTCGTGCAGCAGTACCACGGCAACCCGCCCGCGGTCTTCGCCATCGGGATGCTCGCCGGCTTCTGCGGCACGCTCGTCACGCCGATGGCCGCCAACTTCAACCTCGTCCCCGCCGCGCTGCTGGAGCTGAAGGACCAGTACGGCCCGATCAAGGCGCAGCTGCCCACCGCCGTCCCGCTGTGGGTCGGCACCACCGCGGTCATGGCCCTCGCGGCCTTCCCGCGATGAGCGACTGGCGCCGGGACCGAGCGCCCGGCTGGGCCCGCACCGTCGTCGAGGTGCTGCGCACGACGTACCCCTATGCGGCCCAGCACGTCGCGCGCGGACCGGACGACGTCGACGTCACGCCGACCCGGCTGCACCCGTCCTTCCACGGCTCGTTCGACTGGCACTCGTCGGTGCACATGCAGTGGTCGGGCGTGCGGCTGCTCGACCTCGCGGGGGAGCACCTCGAGGACGCCGTACGGCGTGAGCTCGTCGCCGAGCTCGACGCCCGGCTCACCCCCGCGCACGTCACGGTCGAGGCGGACTACCTGCGCGCGCACCCGCACTTCGAGCGCCCCTACGGCTGGGCGTGGGCGATGATGCTGGCGGCCGCGACGACGAGCAGCGCCGTGCCGCAGGCGGCCTCGTGGGCGGAGGCGACCCGGCCGCTCGCCGACGCGGTCGCCGACCTCGTCCTCGACTGGCTGCCGCGGCTGGCCTACCCGGTGCGCAGCGGTGAGCACGCCAACACCGCGTTCGGTCTCGCGCTCGTCCACGAGGCCGCCGGCGTCCTCGGTCGGGACGACGTCGTCGCGGCGGTGGGGGAGCGGGCTGCGGACTGGTACGGCGCCGACCGCGACTACCCGGTCGCGTGGGAGCCCGGCGGGAGCGACTTCCTCTCCCCGGCGCTCAGCGAGGCCGACCTCCTGCGCCGGGTCCTGACCCCGGCCGACCTGCGGCCCTGGCTGGCCGGGTTCCTCCCCGGGCTGGGCTCCGCCGACGACCCGCTCCTGGCGCCGACCCGGGTGCTCGACCCCACGGACGGCAAGGCGGTGCACCTGCACGGCCTGAGCCTCTCGCGCGCCTGGCAGCTGCGCGGGCTGGCGCCGTCCCTGCCGGGCGTCGACGCGGCGGACGCGGACGCGCGTCGGGCCCGGGTCGAGGGGACGACCCGGGCCCGCGTGGAGCAGGTGGAGCAGGAGATCACCGGCGGCGACTTCATGTCGACCCACTGGCTGGTCTCCTTCGCCCTCCTCGCCGAGACGGCCGGCGAGCAGGGTCACTGAGGTGAGACGACCCTGCCGTTGGTGAGGGTGATCGTCTCGGTGTTGCCGGCGCCCGGGATGAGCGCGTTGATGATCGGGGTCTGCAGGCCGCAGGTGGCGAACTGCCCGATCGTGTAGGTGCCCGTGAGGGTGCCGCCGTTCGTCAGGTCGAACGTCTGCCCCTTCGGGGTGGTGGCGGGGATGACGACCGGGTCGACGGTGCGGCAGCTGTCGCCGACGAAGGCCGGGAGCCCCGCCACGGTGACGTCGCTGAGCCGCAGGTAGTAGCGCGCCTTCGAGCGCACCTTGCCCGGCAGCAGCGTGCCGGTGACCTGCCGCTTGCCGCCGGCGGGCTCGAAGGTCACGGTCGCCGTCACCGGCAGGAGGCCGAGGGCCTTGAAGGAGGTGCGCTGCGGGGGCAGCGGGAGCGAGCCGGTGAAGGTGCCGTCGCCGGAGACGACGGTCGTCAGCGTGGTCGGCCCCAGCGGGACCACGCTGCCGGTGCTCCTGACGGTCGAGGAGCCGACCGCGTCGTACAGCACGGTGATCGTCGGCCCTCCCGCCGCCTGGGCGGGGGCCGCCGCGAGGGCGAGCGCCCCCGCGGCGACCGAGCCGGCGACCGCTCCCACGAGGAACCGGCGCGGGACGCGCCGACCCCGGGTGGACCGGGTCGCGGCGCTCACGGGTTCGAGATCGACAGCTTGCCGGCGGCGGCGGTGATCTTGTACGTCGCCGCGAACGAGGCGGTGTCACCGTTGGCCACGGCGCCGAAGCAGCCGGCGACGTTGCTGATGGTGAGCGCGCCGGTGGTCGGCTTGACCTTGAGCAGCTGCTTGGTGGCGGTCGCCGTGACAGCGGCCTTGACGGTGCCGGAGACGGTGAACTTGCAGGCGCCGGCGGCGTCGCCGACGTTGGCGACGATGTTGCCGATCGTGCCCGCGGTCACGCCGGTCGCGGTCGTCGTGCCCTTGGCGTTGATGCTCCACGTGCCGACCTGGGTGACGGCCAGCTTGAGACCGGCCGGGCCGATGCAGTTGGTCCAGGTGGAGCCGGAGATGGTGCCGAGGCCGGTGCCGGAGAGCTTGGACCCGAGCTTGACCGACCCGGACGCCGTGCCCGAGTCGCAGCCGAGGTTGAGGCCCTTGGACGTCGTGAACTTGATCTGCTGACCGGCGCCGGTGGTGGCCGCGGAGTAGGCGGTCGAGCCGCTGGTGGTGGTGCCCGCCTTGACCGTGTAGGTGGTGGCGGCGAGCGCGGGGCCGGCGGACAGGACCACGGCGGAGGCGCCGGCGAGCGTGCCGACCAGGAGGGTGGTGCGACGGAGCATGGAGGGTTCCTTCCCAACATCGTCGTTCGAAGGTGTGCGATCGGTCGTGCGACCGGTGGCGTGACCCTAGGAGCGTCGGGCGCCGCCGGGGGAGGGGGCGGCGGGAACCCGCCCCGAAGTCCACTCACCTGCGCGGCCGGGCGGCGACCAGGTGGCTCAGGTGCACGGATCCCGCACGGGGGCGGGCCGGCTCGGCGCCGCCCGCTCGCCCGGCTGCCCGGCGTCGCCGTACGATCCCCGCACGCCGCGCCGGGAGCGCGGCGCGCCCGACGAGGGGCCCGGTCGGCTGGAGGTGGACGTGACGGCACGGCGCTGGCGGGCCGCGACGGCCCTCGTCGTCGCGCTCGCGGCCACGGTCGGGGGCTCGCTGCTGCCGACGAGCGCGGCCGCCGACACGGCCCCGGCGCCGGGCCTGCCGCTGTTCCACCAGGTGCAGACTCAGCTGCCGCTCGGGGAGAAGAACCCGAACAAGGTCACCGACATCCAGTTCGGCACGACCGACAGCGCCCTGGTCGCCGGGGCGGTCGACGCCGGCCGCCCGAAGCTCGCGGTGTCCCTCCCGATCAGCCTCGTCGACGTCGATCAGGTCAGCCACCAGCGCTACCAGGTGCCGTCGCCGGTGAAGAAGATCAAGCACTTCCAGACGGTCCTCAACTACGTCAACCTCGTCTACGTCCACTCGCCGGCCGGCACCGACCCGCCGTACGGCGTCCTGCCGCCGCTCACGGCGACGACCCTCGCCTTCGGCATGGTGCCGGTCCGCACGACCGTGTCCCTCGCGCAGCCGCGTGAGAACCGCACGGCCGCCGAGCCGCTCGGCACCCCGGTGCCGCTCGTCGTCAACGTCTACGAGGACACCTCGGCCTGCGGCGGGGTCTGCCCGAACGACACCAAGTACGACGTGACGATGACCGGGCAGCTGCTGCTCACCCTGCGCGACGTGCTCGTCGACGGCAAGCCGCTCGACGTCGGCAGCGCGTGCACGACGACGACGCCGGTGACGGTCTCGGTCGTGTCCAAGTTCGGTCAGCCGGACCCGACCCGGCCGCCCGGCTTCTACAGCCCCATCTTCGGGGGCGACCTCTACGGCACCCTGGCGATCCCGCCGTTCACGGGCTGCCGGGGCGCCGGCGGGGAGGACCTCTCACCCCTGTTCACCAACGCCCTGTCGGGCCCGTCCAACGCGGTGCACCTCAACCAGGGCGCCCTCGGGCAGGGCTTCCTCGGCTGCACCCCGCAGCCCGTGCTCGCCTGCCAGCGGCCGAGCCCGGTGTCGTCGCAGCCGGGCCAGGTGCCGTCGCAGCCGCCGTCGTGGACGCCGAACCTGCCCCCCGCGCCGCTGCCGCTGCTGCCGCACGCGGACGCGCCGGCACCCTGAGAGCGGCCGCCCGGTCAGCGACCGCCCATGACGCAGCGCAGGGCCAGCATGATCTCCAGCCGCACGTCGGGGTCGTCGAGCTCCGGACCGTAGGCGGCCCGCAGCCGGTTGACCCGGGCCTGCAGCGTCTGCTGGTGGTAGTGCAGGTCGCGCGCCAGCTGGCGCACGGACTTGCCGCTGGCCAGCAGGGCGTAGAGGACGGTGGCGTACTGCTCGCGGTCCTTCTCGGGCACCTGCGCGAGCGGCGCGAGCCGGCGCTCGACCAGGGAGGCGGGGCTGACGTGGTCGCCGAGCAGCAGCAGCTCGACGAGGTGCTCGTCGCAGCGCAGCACGGGGGTGCGCGGCAGCGTCGGGCTGTCGAGGTGGCTGCGGGCGGCCCGGGCGACCGCGAAGGACTCCACGGCGCGGGTCGCGGGCACGGTCGGGCCGACGACGATCCGGTCGCCGGGGCGCAGCCCGCGCGCGGCGACCTCGACGGCGGGCAGGTCCTCGGGGACGAGCAGCAGCTCGCTGAGCGGGCCCGTCGCCGGCAGGTAGCCCAGCTCGTCGAGCGGCGCGAGGGTGGCGAGCGGCTCCCGGGCCCCGACGACGCAGACGGCCGCGACCCGGGGTGGCACGACCATGCCGGTGCGGTCGGTGAACGCCTGCACGGCGTCGCGGGTCACCCCCGTGCGCAGGAAGCGGAAGATCATCGCGCGGTCGCGGCGCGGACCGCCCGGGTCGTCGGGCTGGATGCTGCGCATCCCCGCCTCGACGTGCTCGCGCAGCCGGGCCAGGTAGTCGGTGAGCATGGCGACGAGGTGCAGCGCGAGCGAGGCCTTGAGCGGGTGCCGGTCGATCATGTGCTCGAGGCGCCCGACGATGAGGCCCGACGCCTCCTCGAGCGTGCGCTGCATCGTCTCGATGGTCACGCCGTCGACGGCCATCTGGCGCCCGACCCCCGCGAAGACCGGCCCGATCTCGGCGGCCGCGCTCTGCGGGTCGGCGAGGTAGGTGGTGAACGAGGTGAAGGCCCGCTCGACGAACTCCGTCGTCGAGTTGCTCCGGCGGTTCGCCTGGTCCGTGAAGGCGGGCGCGACGTCCCGCACGAGGACGTCCACGTCGTGCACGAGGCGCTCGACGTCGACGGCCGGCAGCGCGAGGTACCACGCGTGGATCTGCGCGGCCCGGTCGGGCAGCGGAGCCGACACGGGATGGCGGCGCGGGTCGCGCACCGGCCGGGTGACCGTGCTCATCGGGGTCCTTCCTGGCTCGGCCGGGCGCGGGGACCGGCCGGCGGCCCCGCGTCTGCGCGGGACCTGACCATTTGACCATAGGCGCCTGGACGGATCCGGCCAGTTGACCGGATCACGTGACCGGTCCGTCCGGTCATCTGCACCCGGTCGCCTCCTGGACACCGTGTGGATGACCGGACGTTGCTACCGCCCGGTAGGGACCTGACCGGACTGCTTGCCCGGGGGTGCGGGCGCTGCCTACTCTCCGTCAGGTCAGCGGGGCAGGTGGCAGAGGAGGTGCGATGGGGGCGACCGTCGAGGTCGAGCACCTCACGAAGTCGTTCGGTCGCCAGAACATCTGGCACGACGTCTCGCTCACCCTGCCCGCCGGGGAGATCAGCGCGCTGCTCGGACCGTCGGGCACCGGCAAGTCGGTCTTCCTCAAGACCCTCATCGGTCTCGTGCGCCCGGAGCGGGGCACCGTCCGCGTCGACGGCGTCGACGTCATCTCCTGCGGCGAGCGGGAGCTGCAGGAGGTGCGCAAGCGCTTCGGCGTCCTCTTCCAGGACGGCGCCCTCTTCGGCTCGCTCTCGCTGTACGACAACGTCGCCTTCCCGCTGCGCGAGCACACCCGCAAGGGCGAGAGCGAGATCCGGCGGATCGTCGAGGAGAAGATGGAGCTCGTCGGGCTCGCGGGAGCGGGGGCCAAGCTGCCCGGCCAGATCTCCGGGGGGATGCGCAAGCGCGCCGGCCTCGCCCGGGCCCTCGTCCTCGACCCGGACATCATCCTCGTCGACGAGCCGGACTCCGGGCTCGACCCGGTCCGCACCAGCTACCTCGCCCAGACCCTCGTCGACCTCAACGCCGAGCTCGACACGACGATCCTCATCGTCACCCACAACATCGAGCTGGCCCGACGGCTGCCCGACAACCTCGGCATGCTCTTCAACCGCCGGCTCGTGATGTTCGGGCCACGCGAGGTCATGCTCACCTGCGACGAGCCGGTCGTCGAGCAGTTCCTCAACGGCCGCCGACTCGGCCCCATCGGCATGTCCGAGGAGAAGGACGCCGCGACGGCCGCCCTCGAGGCCGAGACCATCGAGGAGGACGACGAGACGATCCGCGGCCTCGTGCCGCAGATGCGGCCCAGCCGCGGGCTGCCCGACCGGCCCGGCGAGGCCCGCCGCGCCCACCGCGTCACCGATCTGCTGCACGCTCTCCCGGCGCGCCAGCGCGAGGAGATCCTCGCCGCGGCGCCCGCCCCGGAGGCGGCCCGCTGGCGCGACCTCCACGCGGCCGGGACGGCGGTCCCGTGACCGCGTTCGGCCTCGACCCCGTCCTGCCCGCGGACGACGACGACATCCCCTACCCCGCACCGCCCGGCGGCGTGCTCGAGCGGGCCCTCACCGGCACCGGTCAGCTCTTCTCCCTCGGGCTCGACGCGGTCCGGCTGACCTTCGCGCGACCGTTCCAGTGGCGCGAGCTGCTCGAGCAGTTCTGGTTCGTCGCCTCCGTCTCGATCCTGCCGGCGGCCCTCGTCGCCATCCCGTTCGGTGCCGTCATCGCCCTCCAGCTCGGCAGCCTCACCGTCCAGCTCGGGGCGCAGTCGTTCACCGGCGCGGCGAGCGTGCTCGCCGTCATCCAGCAGGCCAGCCCGATCGTCACCGCGCTGATGATCGCCGGCGCCGGGGGAGCGGCGATCTGCGCCGACCTCGGCGCGCGGACCATCCGCGAGGAGATCGACGCGATGACCGTGCTCGGGGTCTCCCCGGTGCAGCGGCTCGTCGTCCCCCGGGTGCTCGCCTCGATGCTCGTCGCGGTCCTGCTCAACGGCATGGTGTCGGTCGTCGGTGTCGTCGGCGGCTACGTCTTCAACGTCGTCCTGCAGGGCGGCACCCCCGGTGCCTACCTCGCGAGCTTCTCGGCGCTGGCCCAGCTGCCCGACCTCTACGTCGGTGAGCTCAAGGCGCTGATCTTCGGCTTCATCGCCGGCGTCGTCGCCTGCTACCGCGGTCTGCACCCGGCGCCCGGCGCCAAGGGCGTGGGCGACGCGGTCAACCAGAGCGTCGTCATCACCTTCCTGCTGCTCTTCTTCGTCAACTTCGTCGTGACGACGCTGTACCTGCAGGTCGTCCCGGCCAAGGGCACCTGATGGCGACCCGCCCCGACCTGCTGCTCGAGTCGCCCTGGGGGCACCCCGTGCGCTGGGTCGCCGGCCTCGGCGCCCAGGTCCGCTTCCACCTGCGGGCCGTCGGGCTCACGCCGGTGGCGCTGCGCCGCTACCCCAAGGAGGTCGTCCGCCTGCTCGCCGAGGTCAGCTTCGGCTCCGGGGCGCTCGCGGTCATCGGCGGCACCATCGGCGTGATGGTGGCGATGAGCCTGTTCACCGGCACCGTCGTCGGTCTCCAGGGGTACGCCGCCCTCGACCAGATCGGGACGTCGACCCTCAACGGCTTCATCTCCGCCTACTTCAACACCCGTGAGATCGCGCCGCTCGTCGCGGCGCTCGCGCTCGCCGCCACCGTCGGCTCGGGCTTCACCGCCCAGCTCGGCTCGATGCGGATCAGCGAGGAGATCGACGCCCTCGACGCGATGGGCGTCGCGACGATCCCCTACCTCGTGACCTGCCGGATGGTGGCCGGGTTCATCGCGGTGGTGCCGCTCTACGTCGTCGGGCTGCTGACGTCGTACGCCGGCTCGCGGCTGGTCACCGTCGTCTTCAAGGGCCAGTCGGCGGGCACCTTCGACCACTACTTCGACCTGTTCCTGCCCCCGGTCGACATCCTGCTGTCCTTCGTCAAGGTCGTCGTCTTCGCGGTCCTCGTCATCCTCATCCACTGCTACTACGGCTTCAAGGCCAGCGGCGGCCCGGCGGGGGTCGGCATCGCCGTCGGCACCGCGGTGCGCCGCAGCATCGTCACCGTCGCCGTCATCGACTTCTTCCTCTCGCTGGCCCTGTGGGGCGCCACGACGACGGTGCGGATCGCCGGATGACCGCGCTGCGCCGGGGCGACGTCGTCGCCGGGCTCGTCTACCTGCTCGTCCTCGCCCTGCTGCTGGCCGGGGTCGCGGCGGCGTACGGCAAGACCTTCGAGCGCACCGTCGCCGTCACCCTCACCGCGTCGACGGCGGGCAACGCCATGCGGGCCGGGGCCGACGTCAAGATGCGCGGCGTGCTCGTGGGACGGGTCACGGGCATCTCCGCCTCGGCGACCGGCGCGGTGCTCGACCTCGCCCTCGACCCGGCGCAGACCGGCGAGGTCCCCGCCGACGTGCAGGCGCGGCTGCTGCCCAAGACCCTGCTGGGGGAGCGCTACGTCAGCCTCGTCGTCCCCGGTGGCGGGGCGGCGTCCGGGCCGATGATCGCGGCCGGTGCCACCATCCACGAGGACCGGTCGGCGGAGGCGGTCGAGCTGCAGCGCGTCCTCGACGACCTGCTGCCGCTGCTGCAGACCGTGCAGCCGGAGAAGCTGGCGTCGACCCTCGGCGAGGTGTCCGGCGCGCTGCGCGGACGCGGTCGCGACCTCGGCTCGTCCCTGTCCGAGCTCGGTGCCTACGTGCAGCGGCTCCAGCCCCGGGTGCCGAGGATCGCCGACGACCTCCAGGCGCTGTCGTCGGTGGCCGACACCTACACGCAGGCCGCGCCGGACCTGCTCGCCGCGCTCGACGACCTCACGACCTTCGCGCAGACGCAGGTCGACCAGCAGCAGCAGCTCGCCTCGCTCTACGCGACGGTCGTCTCGTCGGCCAACACGACCGGTGGCTGGGTCGGCGACAACTCCTCGACCATCATCGCGCTGTCGCGCGACAGCCTCCCCGCGCTCGACACGACGGCCCGCTACGCGAGCGAGTTCCCCTGCACGCTGGCCGCGCTGACCGCCCTCGTCGGACCGATGGACCGGGCGCTGGGCAAGGGCACCGACCAGCCGGGGGTCCACGGCACCCTCAGCATCGTGCCCTCGCGCGGGCGGTACGTCAGCGGGCGCGACGCCGTCGTCCCCACCGCCGCCGGCGGGCCCCGCTGCCCCTACGTGCCGACCGGTCGGTCGGTCGTCGCCCCCGACGGCACGACCCAGGCGTACGCCGCCCCGGCCGCCTCGGGCACCGGTGCGGGCGTGGCGCTCCCGTCGGCCGCGGCCGGCCTGGGCCTGGCCAACTCACCCGCCGAGAACGCCTGGATCGCGGAGCTCGTCGCCCCCGACGCCGGCACGTCGCCGCAGGCCTTCCCCGGGTTCTCCTCGCTCCTGCTCGGCCCCGCGCTGCGCGGCTCGGTGGTGACGCGCCGATGAGGTCGATCACCGGGCCGCTGCTCAAGAGCATCGCCTTCGTCGTCGTCACGGTCCTCGCGACCGGCGTGCTGGCCGTCGTCATCGCCAACGGCTCGTCCGGTGGCGGGTCGTCGTACGTCGCCCTGTTCAGCGACGCGACGAGCCTCAACGTCGGCGACGACGTGCGGATGGCCGGGGTGCGCATCGGCACCGTCACCGACGTGACGATCCAGGACCACCGCACCGCCCGGGTCGGGCTCTCGGTCGAGCCCGACGTCCGCCTCGCGCGGACGGTGCGCGCGATCCTGCGCTACCGCAACCTCGTCGGGCAGCGGTACGTCGCCCTCGACCAGGGATCGGGGTCGCCCGCGGACGCGCTGCCGGTGGGCTCGACCATCGGGCTGGACCGCACGCAGCCGGCGCTCGACCTCACCGTCCTCTTCAACGGCTTCCAGCCGCTCTTCACCGCGCTGTCCCCGCAGGACGTCAACTCGCTGTCCTACGAGATCATCCAGGTCTTCCAGGGCGAGGGCGGCTCGGTGCAGACGCTGGTGAGCCAGACGGCGACCTTCACCCAGACGCTCGCGAGCAAGGACCAGGTCATCGGTCAGGTCATCGACAACCTCAACACCGTGCTCACCACCGTCAACGCCCGCAGCGAGCAGCTGTCCGCGATGCTCGTCACCCTCCAGCAGCTGACGTCGGGCCTGGCGGCCGACCGGGCGCAGATCGGCAGCGCCATCAGCAGCATCGGCTCGCTGACGACGAGCGTCGGCGGCCTCGTGCAGGACAGCCGCGCACCGCTGCGATCCTCCATCGACGGCCTCGGGGCGGTGTCGGGGACGCTGTCGACCACCCCGCAGCTCGACCAGTTCCTGGGAACGCTCCCGGTCAAGCTCGACGCGCTCGGTCGCACGACCAGCTACGGGTCCTGGATGAACTTCTACCTCTGCTCCGTCACCGGCCGGATCCCCGTGCCGCAGGGCTACTACGGAGGCGTCGGCGCGAAGCCGGTCGAGGCGAGGTGCCGCGGATGAGGCGCTCGTTCTCGTCGCGCAACCCCGTCGTCGTCGCGGTCGTCGGGCTGCTCGTGCTCGCCGTCGTCGGCCTGCTCGTCTTCTACTCCAGCAGCCTGCCCCTCGTCGGCGCGGGGACGACGTACCGCGCGTACTTCACCGAGGCGGCCGGGCTGCGCACCGGCAACGAGGTGCGCATCGCCGGCGTCAAGGTCGGCCAGGTGAGCGGGGTGTCGCTGCAGGACGACGTCGTCGAGGTGGACTTCCAGGTCAAGGACGCCTGGGTCGGCGACCGCAGCACCGCGGCCATCAAGATCCGCACCGCCCTCGGGCAGAAGTACCTCGCCGTCGACCCGCTGGGCAGCCAGGAGCTCGACCCGTCCGTGGCCATCCCCGCCTCGCGCACGACGTCGCCCTTCGACGTGCAGCAGGCGCTCAGCGGCCTGACGACCACGGTCGAGCAGATCGACACGGCGCAGCTGGCCCAGAGCTTCGACGTGCTGTCCGACGCCTTCGCCGACACGCCCGCCTCGGTGCGGGGCGCGCTGCAGGGTCTCACCGCGCTGTCGCGCACGATCAGCTCGCGCGACGCCCAGCTGGCCACCCTGCTGAAGAACACCCGTCAGATCTCGGCCACCCTCGACGAGCGCGGCCCGCAGGTGGCCGCGCTCGTGCAGGACGGCAACCTCCTGCTCGGTGAGCTCCAGCAGCGGCGCGAGGCGATCACGACGCTGCTGCGCAGCACGCAGACCTTCGCCCAGCAGGTGCGCGGCCTCGTCACGGACAACCAGGCCACGCTCCAGCCCGCCCTCGACAAGCTCCAGGCGGTCGCCGCGGTCCTGGACCGGCACCAGGCCGACCTGGCCCGGGCGCTGTCGCTGGCGGCGCCGTACTACGCGATGCTCGCCGACGCGACGGGCAACGGGCGCTGGCTCGACGGCTACATCTGCGGGCTCTTCGACAGCAGCGGGGCGCCGGTGCTCGACGCAACGGCCCAGCGCACCTGCGCGCCCACGACGGGGGCGAAGCGATGACCCTCCCGCTGCGCCGCGTGCTCTCCGTCGCCGGCGTCCTCGTGCTCGTGCTCGCCGTCGGGGTCGTCGCGTTCCTGCGCACCCGCGACGACGCGGTCCGCGTCAGCGCCGTCTTCCCGACGACGATCGGGGTGTACGAGGGCTCGGACGTGCGGGTCCTCGGGGTCAAGGTCGGGACGGTCGATTCGATCACGCCGACCGGCACCACCGTGACCGTGCGGATGAGCCTCGACCCCGGCACCCGGGTCGCGGCCGACTCCTCGGCGGTCGCCATCGCCCCCAGCCTGGTCAGCGACCGCTACGTCCAGCTCACGCCGGCCCGGCGCGGGGCGGCGACCATCGCGAGCGGGACGACGATCCCGGTCTCGCGCACCGCGACCCCCGTCGAGCTCGACCAGATGTACGCCGCGCTCAAGGACCTCGGCACCGCCCTCGGGCCGGACGGGGCCAACCGCCAGGGCTCCCTGTCGCGGCTGCTCACCACCTCGGCGCGCAACCTCGACGGCAACGGCGCCGACCTCGGGCAGGCGGTCACCGAGCTGGGCAAGGCCGCCGCCACGCTCGACGGCTCGCAGAGCGACCTCTTCGGCACGGTGAGCAACCTGCAGGGCTTCAACGACACCCTGGTGAAGAACGACCAGGGGGTCGCGACGCTCAACGACCGGCTCGCGCAGGTGTCGACGACGCTCGCCCAGGACAAGGCCGACTACGCCGCCGCCGTCCAGCAGCTCGGTCAGGCGCTCGCCCTCGTCGAGACGTTCGTCCGGGACAACCGGGCGTCGATCAAGGGCGGTGTCGACGGGCTCCAGCGGACCGCGGCCACCCTGGCCGCGCAGAAGGCGGCGCTCGAGAAGATCTCCGCGACCGTCCCGACCGACCTGCAGAACTTCCTCGACGCCTACGACCCGAGCACCGGCACCCTCAACAGCCGCGGTGACCTCAACGAGATCGGCGTCTGGGGTCAGGGGGCGGCGGCCGCGGCGGCCCCCCCGACGTTCCTGCCGTCCGTCACCGGCGCGACGGGAGGCACGCGGTGAGCACCCGTCGACCGCTCGCCCTCGCCGTGGCCGTCCTCGCGCTGCTCGGTCTCGCCGGCTGCAGCCTCGGCACCCAGGGGGTGTACGACGTCCCGCTGCCCGGCGGCGTCGCCGTCGGCCGCGACGGCTACGAGGTGACGGCGCAGTTCTCCGACGTGCTCGACCTCGTCCCGCAGGCGGCGGTCAAGCTCGACGACGTGCCGGTCGGCCGGGTCTCGCACATCGGCCTCGGCACCGACGGCAAGGTCGCCGACGTCACCCTCCTGTTGCGCGGGGACGTCGACCTCCCGGCCAACACCACGGCCCGGATCACCCAGACCAGCCTGCTGGGCGAGAAGTACGTCGCCCTGTCGCGCCCCTCGTCCGCCGCCACGGGATCGCTGCGCTCGACCCGCCGGATCGGGGTCGAGGGCACGTCCGAGGCCGTGGACGCCGAGCGCGTCCTCGGCGCGCTCTCGTTGCTGCTCAACGGCGGTGGGCTCGCGCAGTTCCAGGAGATCAGCAAGGAGCTCGCCGCGGTGTCCTCCGGGCGGGACGCCGACATCCGCGCCTTCCTCACCCAGATGGCCTCCTTCGTCAAGACGCTCGACACCCGCAAGGCCTCGATCACCTCGGCGCTCGACAGCCTCGACCGGCTCGGTCGCACCCTCGACGCGAACACCACGCAGCTGACCACGGCGCTGGCGAAGCTGCCCCCGGGGCTGCAGGTCATCGCCGACCAGCGGCAGCAGCTCGTCGCCATGCTGGCCGCGCTCGACCGCCTGTCCACCGTCACCGTGAGCACGCTCGACCGCAGCCGCGACGCGATGGTGGCCGACCTGCAGCGACTCGACCCCATCCTCGGCCAGCTGGCCGCCGCCGGGCAGTCGCTGCCCGCGTCGCTGCAGATCCTCGCGACCTTCCCCTTCCCGGACAGCGTCCTCGGCGCCATCAAGGGCGACTACGTCAACACCTTCCTGGTCACCAACCTCTCGACCCCGGGGACGACGATCCCCAACGACACCTCCGGGGCGGGCTGGCCCAGCGCCTACCCCGGGTCCTGCGCGACCGACGTCCCCTTCGCCGGCTGCGGCACCCCCGCGCCCGTCCCGTCCTCGTCGACCGGCACGGGCACCGGCGCGGCTACCGGCACGGGCACGGGCACGGGCACGGGCACGACGACGATCGGCCCGCCCCCGATGCTGCTGCCGCCGACCTCCTCGGTCGCCCCCGGCCTGCCCACGCCGGTCGTCACGTCGACGCCCACGCCGACCCCCACGCCCACGCCCTCACCGACGCCCACCCGCACCGGGGGGCGGGGCTGATGGGCCGCAAGGTGACGACGCAGATCGCGCTGTTCGTCCTCGTCGCGGTCGTCGGCCTGTCGGTCATCGCCGTCCGCTACGTGCAGCTGCCGCGCGTGCTCGGCCTCAGCGGCTACACGGTCACCCTCGACCTGCCGGACACCGGCGGCGCCTACACCGACGCCGACGTGTCCTACCGCGGCGTCTCCGTCGGCCGCGTCGGCGACATCCGGCTCACCGCCGACGGGGCGCAGGCCGACCTGCACATCGACGGCAGCGCGCCGCGGATCCCCTCCGACCTCTCGGTCGTCGTCGCGAACCGCTCCGCGGTGGGGGAGCAGTACGTCGACCTGCGACCCCGGGTCGACCCCGGGGTCGACGGACCGTGGCTCGCGGCCGGCGCGCACGTGCGGGTCTCGGCGGACCAGCTGCCGCCGTCGGTCGAGTCCGTGCTCGCGGCGAGCGACCGGGCCATCCGATCGGTGCCGCAGGACGACCTGCGCACCGTCGTCGACGAGCTCGACGCCGCCACCCGCGACAACGGCGAGAACCTGCAGCGGCTCATCGACGCGGGTCGCGCCTTCACCCGCGGGGCCACCGAGAACCTCCAGGTCACCGAGCAGCTCATCGACTCGAGCGGCACGGTGCTCGCCACCCAGGAGCGCAGCGCCGGCGACATCACCACCTTCTCCTCGAACCTCGCCCAGATCTCCGCGCAGCTGCAGTCCTCGGACGGCGACCTGCGGGCCCTCATCGGCACCGCCCCGGGGGCCGCCGCCCAGGTCCAGGGCCTCGTCGACGACGTCGGCGCCCCGCTCGGGGTCCTCATGGGCAACCTCGTGACGACGGCCCAGGTGTTCAGCGCCAACTCCGCAGGGCTCCAAGGCGTCTACGTGCGGCTGCCCGCGGCGGTGAGCGCCGCGCACGCGGTGGTCGGCCAGGACGGGCTGAAGGTCGGTCTCGTCACCTCCTTCTTCCAGCCGCTCCCGTGCACCAACGGGTACGGCGGGACGACGGCGCGCCCCCCGACGGACACCAGCGCCGGCCCGGGCGTCAACGCCGGCGCCGCCTGCGTGCCGACCTCCCCGGACAGCGACGTGCGCGGCTCGCAGGCCGCGCTGGCCGCCGCGGACCGCACCCGCCTGCCGATCGGGACCGTCTCCGGCGCGACCACGCTCGCGGACCTGCTCGGCGGGGGATGATGAGCAGGATGAGCACCACGACCCGTCCGGCGACGACGCCGGCCCCGCCCCCGACGCGCGTCACCCGTCGCGGGCCCTCGCGCCGGCTGCGGGTGCTCGCGCGCGTCGTCGCCGCGCTCGGCGTGGCCGTTCTCGTCGCCGGCGTCGCCTGGTGGCGCGTCACCGCGGGTGACGACTCCCTCGGCTACGCGGCACTGCGGGACCAGGCCACCCTCCAGGGCCGTCAGGACATCGTCGTGATGAACAGCCTGGACGCCAAGGGCTTCGACGCGTCGTACCGGGCCTGGCTCGACGCGACGACCGGGGTGCTGCACGACCAGCTGGCCCAGCTGACGCAGCAGCAGCGCTCGATGCTCGTCGACTCCGGCGCCTCCACGACGGCCCGCGTCGTCGACGGGGCGCTCACCGAGCTCGACGAGCGCGCCGGCACCGGGCGGCTCATCGCCGCCGTCGAGCTGACCGTCGTCGCGAAGGACGGCAGCCGGACCGTCAAGCGCAACCGGTTCACCGCCGACCTCTCGCTCGACGGGAGCCGGTGGAAGCTGTCGCAGCTGCAGCAGGTGGGAGTGGCCCAGTGACGACCTCGACGACGAGCCCGACCCCGCGGTCGGCCCCGCGGCGCCCCCGGCGCGCCGTCGCCCCCGTGACGGACCCGACCGCACCGGTCGACGAGCCGGTGCCGGCCCCCGAGGCGACGCAGCCGACCGACCCGACCCGGACGCCCGAGCCGCCTGAGCCGCCCGAGTCACCCGAGCCGACCCAGCCGCCCGAGCAGCCCGAGCAGCCCGAGCCGGGCTCGCCGCCGGCCGGCCGCGGCCGGTTCGTCGTCGCCGCCCTGCTCGCGGTCGGCGTGCTGGCCGCCGCCGGTGGCGTCGCCGCGGGGGTGCAGGCCCAGCGGCTGCGCTCGACCGACGCGGCGCGCAACCTCGCGCTCGTCGACGCCGACCGCACCGACGAGGTCGTCAGTCAGGTCGACGCGGCCCTCGCCGCCGTCTTCACCTACGACTACCGGACCCCGGCGACGACGTCGCAGGCGGCCACCCGGCTGCTCGTCGGCGACGCGTCGGCGCAGTACCGCACGCTCTTCGACACGCTGCAGAAGAAGGCCGCCGGCCAGCAGCTGACGATGACGGCCACGGTGCAGCTGGCCGGGGTGGAGACGCTGGGCGAGGACCACGCGCGGCTGCTCGTGTTCCTCGACCAGACCTCGACCCGGGCGTCGGACGGGACGCGCGCGACGTCGGCGGCCCAGCTCGCCGTCGGGGCGGTGCGGCAGGGGAGCACCTGGCGGATCGACGAGATCCGCCCCCAGTGAGCCCGGTGAGCGGCCGACCTCAGCCCTCGCGGGCGGGCACGTTGTCGAGGTCGACGGGGTAGGCGAACCCGTAGACCGCCACCCGCTTGGCGCTGGGGTTGCCCTGACCGACGCGGCGGTGGCGCTGCAGGACCTCCGCCAGCTCGGCCTGCAGGGCGGCCAGCTGCTCGCGCGTGACGAGGACGAGGTGGTCGGTCAGGCCCAGGTGCTCCGACCAGCCGGCCGGCCAGGACGGCGCCACCTCGAGCCACTCCTCGGCCCGCGTCGTGAAGTGCCGCACGTAGTCGCGCTCGATCCACCCCAGCGCGGTGACGGCGTCCTCGTCGCCGTCGAGGTCGCCGGCCGCCCACGAGTGCCCCTCGGCAGCGGCGCGCCACACCCGCTCCCGGCCGCGACCGGGTCCCGCGTCGACGACGAGCCCGACCTCGGCGAGCCGGCGCAGGTGGTAGCTCGTCGCCCCGGAGTTCGTCCCGAGCGCGCCCGCCAGGGCGGTCGCGGTGGCGTCCCCGGAGCGCCGCAGCTGGGCCAGCAGCCGCGAGCGCAGCGGGTGGGCGAGCACCTTGACCGCGGACGGGTCGAGGCGCGCGGAGGAGGGGTCGGGACCGGCCATAGGTGCACACTACCTGTGCACAGTTCGGCTGCACACCCGTGGCGGGGACTGCTCCGGAGGGCGTCGTACGGGGAGTCATCGCAGGTCAGGGGCGTGCGGGGCGTCGTACGGGAGGATTTGGGGCACCCTCCCCGCGCCCTCTAGACTGGGGTGTCGTCATCCGGAGCCCCCTGTGGGCAGCGGAGACCGTCCCGCCCTCGGGCGCGGGCTCCCAGGACGACCGCGGAGCGCCTCGGCGCACCGCCACCCCTGACGCTCCACCACGTCCCGATCCGAAAGCTGGACCATCGTGCGCACGTACACCCCCAAGCCCGGCGAGGTCACTCGCTCGTGGCACGTCATCGACGCGACGGACGTCGTGCTCGGCCGCCTCGCGAGCCAGACCGCCGTCCTGCTGCGCGGCAAGCACAAGCCGACCTTCGCCCCGCACGTCGACACCGGTGACTTCGTCATCATCGTCAACGCCGACAAGGTCGTCCTCACCGGCAACAAGGCCGCGCAGAAGCTGGCCTACCGGCACTCGGGCTTCCCGGGCGGTCTGAAGTCGACCTCCTACACGGAGCTGCTCGAGAAGAACCCGACCAAGGCCGTCGAGAAGGCCATCCGCGGGATGCTCCCCAAGAACTCCCTGGCCCGCCAGCAGCTGACCAAGCTCAAGGTCTACGCCGGCCCCACCCACCCGCACGCGGCCCAGCAGCCGGTCCCGTTCGAGATCACCCAGGTCGCGCAGTAAGGAACCCCAGTGACTGACATCAACGACGTCGACGTCCTCGACACCGACGAGCCCGAGGTCTCGGA
The DNA here is from genome assembly GCF_006715055.1 of Lapillicoccus jejuensis. Lineage (NCBI taxonomy): Bacteria > Bacillati > Actinomycetota > Actinomycetes > Micrococcales > Intrasporangiaceae > Lapillicoccus > Lapillicoccus jejuensis. Next base: position 507,747 of record NZ_VFMN01000001.1, on the reverse strand, counting down.
GTACACCTCGCAGTCCACCGGCCCCGTGGAGGGTGGCGCCGACGCGCCCCGCCCGTCCGCGTCGGCCCCGGGTGCCGCGACCGGTCGCCGCAAGCAGGCCATCGCCCGCGTGCGCATCGTCCCCGGCACCGGCCAGTGGACCATCAACGGCCGCACCCTCGAGGGGTACTTCCCCAACAAGGTGCACCAGCAGATCGTCGCCGAGCCCCTCACGGTGCTCGAGCTCGCCGGCGCGTACGACGTCCTCGTCCGCGTCCACGGCGGTGGCCCCTCCGGCCAGGCCGGTGCGGTCCGCCTCGGCGTCGCCCGCTCGCTCAACGGCGTCGACCCCGAGCTCAACCGCCCGGCGCTGAAGAAGGCCGGCTTCCTCACCCGTGACGCCCGCGTCCCGGAGCGCAAGAAGGCCGGTCTGAAGAAGGCGCGCAAGGCGCCGCAGTACAGCAAGCGCTGATCGACCGACGCGGCTGCGCGAGCAGCCACCAGCACCACCAGACGGCGGCCCGGGGGACCCCGGGCCGCCGTCCTGCTGTCCCCGGAAAGGGAGGACCACCCGTGGCTCGACTCTTCGGCACCGACGGGGTGCGCGGCGAGGCCAACACCGCGATCACCGCGGAGCTCGCCCTGGACCTGGCCGTCGCGGCCGCGCACGTGCTCGGCGAGGCGGGGGAGTTCGCCGGCCACCGGCCGGTGGCCGTCGTCGGCACCGACGGGCGCGCCTCGGGGGAGTTCCTCTCGGCGGCCGTCGTGGCCGGCCTCGCCTCCGCGGGGGTCGACGTCCTCGACGCCGGGGTGCTGCCGACCCCGGCCGTCGCCTTCCTCACCGCCGACCTCGGGGCCGACCTCGGCGTCGTCCTCTCGGCCTCGCACAACCCCATGCCCGACAACGGCATCAAGTTCTTCGCCCGTGGCGGGCACAAGCTCCCGGACGACGTCGAGGACGCCATCGAGGCGCGGATGCGCGAGCCGTGGACCCGGCCCACGGGTGCCGGCGTGGGCCGGGTGCGCCGGCTCGAGGACGGCGGGGAGCGCTACGTCACGCACCTGCTCGACGTCCTGCCGCACCGCCTCGACGGCCTGCACGTCGTCGTCGACGCCGCGAACGGCGCGTCGTCCGTCGTGAGCCCCGAGGCGTTCCGCCGGGCCGGGGCCCGCGTCGAGGTCATCGGGGCGAGCCCCGACGGGCTCAATATCAACGACGGGGTGGGCTCGACCCACCTCGAGCCGCTGCGCGACGCCGTCCTCGCGCACGGCGCCGACCTCGGCATCGCGCACGACGGCGACGCCGACCGCTGCCTCGCGGTCGACCACCGCGGCGAGGTGGTCGACGGCGACCAGATCCTCTCCGTCCTCGCCCTCGCGCTGCGCGAGCGCGGCGACCTGCGCGGCGACACCGTCGTCGCGACGGTGATGAGCAACCTCGGCATGCTGCGGGCGATGGACGAGCAGGGCGTGACCGTGCGCCAGACCGGCGTCGGCGACCGCTACGTCCTCGAGGACATGCTCGCCGGCGGCTACGCCCTCGGCGGCGAGCAGTCCGGCCACGTGATCCTGCTCGACCACGCCACCACCGGTGACGGGGTCCTCACGGGGCTCATGCTCGCCGCGCGGGTGGCCCAGACCGGTCGCCCCCTGGCCGAGCTGGCCGGGGTGATGACGCGCCTGCCGCAGGTGCTGGTCAACGTCCGCGGCGTCGACAAGGACGCCGTCGAGACCCACGAGCGCGTCCAGGCCGACCTCGCCGCCGCGGTCGACGAGCTCGGCTCCGAGGGGCGGGTGCTGCTGCGCAAGTCCGGCACCGAGCCGATCGTGCGCGTCATGGTCGAGGCCGTCGACCAGGAGCGCGCCCAGGCCGTCGCCGACCGGCTGGCCGACTCGGTGCGCACGCACCTCTCGCTGACCGGCTGACCCCCCCTCGGCCGTTCGGTCCGACGGGCGAGCCGCACCGGACAGGGGCGGGCGCGACGGAGGATGATGCGGCCGTGGAGCACCTCGCCCTGCGTCGCGTCGCCCCGACCGACGTCGTCGTCGCCGCCACCGGCCACTACCTCGCCGGACGCCCGATCGACATGTCCGCGCTCGCCGTCGACCTCGGCATCAGCCGCGCCACCCTCTACCGGCGGGTCGGCAACCACGAGGCGCTGCTCGGGGCGGTGCTGGCCCGGCAGACCGAGCTGACCTGGCGGGCGGTCCGCCCCGCCGTGACCGCCGAGGGCACCGCGGGCGTCGTCGCGCACCTCGTCGCCTTCGTCGAGGCGGTCACCGGCTCGCAGGCGCTGCGCGGGCTCATCGAGCGCGACCCGGTGCTCTTCGTGCGGACCGTCATGGGACCGGGCGAGGTGGAGGACACCGCCACCGCGCTCGTCCACGAGCTCGTCCTCGAACGGCTCGGCGACCGACTCCAGGAACGCCCCGGCCTCGACGCGAAGGTGCTCGCCCGCGCCATCGTCCGGGTCGCCGACTCGATGATGTACTCGCACCTGCTGCGCGGCACCGAGCCCGAGGTCGGCTCCGCCGTCGCCGTGACGACGCTGCTCCTCGACGCCGCCGTGCAGCCCGGGCCCGTCCCGGCGTCGTGACCGCCCGGCTCGACCTGCTCACCGAGCGGGTCGCCCTCACCCCCGGGGACGACGTGGTGCTCCTCCTCGACGGCCTGCTGGCGGGGCCGGAGGGCGACGGATCGCTGCGGGTGCGGGTCACCCACCTGGGGGAGCCGGTGCTCGACACCGAGCTCGCCCCCGGGCCGGCGGACGCGCGCGGCCGGCGGCGGGTCGCGCTGGGGCCGCTGCCCGCGGGGTCGTACGCCGTCGCGGTGGGCGGGCCCGGGGTCGCGCTCACGACGGGGCTCGACGTGCTGGACGACCGGGCGCGGCGGCTGCGCTACGGGTTCGTCGCCGACTTCCGGCCCGGCCGCGACGACTTCGACGACCTCGCCGACTGGCTGCGCGCCGCGCACCTGACCCACGTCCAGCTCTACGACTGGATGTACCGGCACGCCGCGCTGCTCCCGCCCGACGCGCACACCCTCCCCGCGTACGACGACGCGCTCGGCCGCCCGCTCTCGCTCGCCACGGTGCGCGCCGTCGTCGAGACCGTGCGCGCGGTGGGAGGGCGCAGCATCGCCTACGCCGCCGTCTACGGGGCGGGTCGGGAGTACGCCACCGCCCACCCCGAGCAGGTGCTGCGACGCCGGGGCGGCGCGCCGTGGACCCTCGCCGACTTCCTGTGGGTCATGGACGTCTCGCCGGGGTCGGCCTGGGTGCGCCACGTCGTGCGCGAGATGGGCGCCGCCGTCGAGGCGGTCGGTTTCGACGGCCTGCACCTGGACCAGTACGGCGACCCCAAGGTGGCCCTCGACGCGCGGGGCCGGGTGGTGGACCTCGCGGCCGCGTTCCCGGCGCTCGTCGACGCCGTGCGCGACCGGCTGCCGCGGACCACCCTGGTCTTCAACAACGTCGGTGGTTTCCCGGTGTGGTCGACCGCCGCCGCCGCCCAGGACGCGACGTACGTCGAGGTGTGGCCGCCCCGCACCGGGCTGGTCGACCTCGCGGCCCTCGTGGCCGACGGCCGCGAGCGCGCCCCCGGGCGGCCGGTGGTGCTCGCCGCCTACCTCACGCCGTTCGCGCGCGGCAGCGGCCCGCGCGAGGTGGCCGGCGCCCAGCTCGCGCTCGCCACGGTGTGGCTCTCGGGCGGGCAGTCGCTCCTGCTCGGCGAGGTGGCCGGCGTCCTCACCGACCCCTACTACCCGCGGCACGGGAGCCTCGACGCCGCGGCCGTCGCCGCGCTGCGGGCGTGGACCGACTTCGCCGTCGCCACCGCCGACGTGCTCGACGACCCGGGCGCCCGCGACCTCGGTCCCGTCCTCGTCGGCGGGGTCAACCGCGACGTCGTCCTCCTCGGCGCCGACGGCGAGGTGCCCCATGGCCCGTCGCCGCGCGCGGGCGAGGTCTGGGTCCGCCCGAGCGAGGTCGACGGCCGGCTCGTCGTCTCGCTGCTCGACCTGCGCGGGCAGGCGGACACCCGGTGGGACGCCCCGCACGAGGCCCTCGAGCCGGCCACCGGGCTGCGGCTGCGGCTGCGGCTCGTCGCCGAGCGCCCGCGGGCCGTCGTCGGTCACCCGGGCGGCGGCCCCGCGCTGCACGAGGCGCCGGTGCGCGACGCCGTACCGGGAGTGGACGGCGACGACGCCGCACCCGGCGGCGGCGAGGTCGTCGTGGACCTGCCGCCCTTCACCGGGTGGTGCGTGCTCGTCGTGGACCGGTGAGGGACCGGTGAGGGACCGGCGAGGGGGTTCAGGCCTTGCGGTGCAGCAGGCCCGTGTCGACGTCGTAGAGGAACCCGCCGACCTGGGCCCGACCGGCGACGAGCGGGTGCTCGCGCAGGGTGCGGACGTCGTCCTCGAGCGCCGCGAGCTGGTCGTCGACGGTGTGGAACTCCATGCCCAGGCCGGACTCGGCGACCCCGGCGTGCTCGGCGACCCGCTGGGTGATCTCCTGCGTCGTGCTCGAGGCGACGGCGCAGCGGGTGTGCGGGACGACGAGGATCCGGTCGACGCCGAGCAGGTGGACGCCGAGGACCATGGCCTCGAGGGCGACCGGCGTCAGCCGGGCGCCGGGGTTGCGGACGAACTTCGCGTCGCCCGCCGTCAGCCCGATCATGCCGAGCGGGTCGATGCGGCTGTCCATGCAGGTGAGCATCGCGACGCCGCGGCGGGCGATGCCGTCGAAGCCGGCGAGGGCGAAGTGGTCGGCGAACTCGCGGTTCGCGTCGAGCAGGTCGTCGAAGGCGGGGTCGTGCGGGGTCTCGGTCACGCGGTCTCCTCAGGCACCGGGGCGGACGGGGATGGTGGTGGCGACCGGCGTCGTGCCGGGCGCGAGGGCGGCGAAGAAGTCGTGGCCCTTGTCGTCGACGACGATGAAGGCGGGGAAGTCGCGGACCTCGATCCGCCACACCGCCTCCATGCCGAGCTCGGGGTACTCGAGGACCTCGACCTTGGTGATGCAGTCCTGCGCCAGGCGCGCGGCCGGGCCGCCGATCGAGCCGAGGTAGAACCCGCCGTACGTCGCGCAGGCGTCGGTGACCTGCTTGCTGCGGTTGCCCTTGGCGAGCATGACCTTGCTGCCCCCCGCGGCCTGCAGCTGGGCGACGTAGGAGTCCATCCGGCCCGCCGTCGTCGGTCCGAAGGAGCCGCTGGCCATCCCCTCGGGCGTCTTGGCCGGGCCCGCGTAGTAGACCGGGTGCTCCTTGAGGTACGACGGCAGCTCCTCGCCGGCGTCGAGGCGCTCCTTGATCTTCGCGTGCGCGATGTCGCGCGCGACGACGAGCGGGCCGGTGAGCGACAGGCGGGTGCGGACCGGGTGCCGGGTCAGCTCGTCGAGGATCTCGTCCATCGGCCGGGTGAGGTCGACGGCGACGACGTCGTCCTGCTCCCGGCCCAGCGACTCGGCGGTCGTGTCGGGCAGGAAGCGGGCCGGGTCGCGCTCGAGCTCCTCGAGGAAGACACCCTCCGCCGTGATCTTCCCCAGCGCCTGCCGGTCGGCCGAGCAGGAGACGGCGATCGCGACGGGCAGCGAGGCGCCGTGCCGGGGGAGGCGCACGACGCGCACGTCGTGGCAGAAGTACTTGCCGCCGAACTGCGCGCCGATGCCCATCCGCCGGGTCAGCTCGAGCACCTTCTCCTCGAGCGCGGTGTCGCGGAAGCCGCGCGCGGTGGCCGCGTCGCCCGTCGTCGGGAGGGCGTCGAGGTACTTCGCCGACGCGTACTTGGCCGTCTTGAGGGCGAACTCGGCGCTCGTCCCGCCGATGACGATGGCCAGGTGGTACGGCGGGCAGGCGGCCGTCCCGAGCGAGCGCAGCTTCTCGTCGAGGAAGCGCATCATGCTCTCCTCGTTGAGGATCGCCTTCGTCTCCTGGTAGAGGAACGACTTGTTGGCGCTGCCGCCGCCCTTGGCCATGAAGAGCAGCTTGTACGTCGTCTCGTGCCCCGGCTCGGTGTCGGCGTAGAGCTCGACCTGGGCCGGCAGGTTGGAGCCGGTGTTGCGCTCCTCCCACGTCGTCACCGGCGCCATCTGCGAGTAGCGCAGGTTGAGCCGGGTGTAGGCGTCGTACACCCCGTGGGCGATCGCGCGCTCGTCGGTGCCCTCGGTGAGGACGTGCTGGCCGCGCTTGCCCATGACGATCGCGGTGCCCGTGTCCTGGCACATCGGCAGGACGCCGGCCGCCGCGATGTTGGCGTTCCTCAGCAGGTCGAGCGCGACGAAGCGGTCGTTGTCGCTCGCCTCGGGGTCGTCGACGATCCGGCGCAGCTGCGCGAGGTGCGCGGGGCGCAGGAAGTGCGCGATGTCGTGCATCGCCTCGGCGGTCAGCAGCCGCAGCGCCTCCGGGTCGACCTCGAGGAAGGTCCGCCCACCCGGGCCCTCGACCGTGCGCACCCCCTCGGTCGTCAGCAGCCGGTACGACGTCTCGTCGGGGCCGATGGGCAGCAGGTCCTCGTAGGCGAACTCGGCCACGGTGTCGTCGTGCTCCTGGGTCGGTCGGTGGCGCGGGCTGCGCCCCCGTCACCCTACCGACGGGGCCCGGCCGGGGCCGCGACGGGCGTTACGCAACCGTGACCGCTCCACCTCGAGCACCATCTTGCGCCCCGGGGTAAAAACGTTTTTACTTCTCTGCAGGCGGCGCCCCGTGGTCACGGAGCGGGCCGGTAGGTCTCGGTGAGGTCTCGGCACGCCCGCGGTCATGTCCAAACCGCACGGGCGTGGTTACTGTTCGGTCTCATCGACCGGTGGACACCACGGTCGGCTGACGCCGATCTTCGTCACAGCGGGCTGCGGCCCGGCCTTCAAAGGAGAAGCACTGGAATGATCACGCGCAGGGCAGCAGGAGCCGCGATCGCCGCGGCCGCCGTGGCCGGCCTCGCCTCGGGATGCCTCTCGTCGACCCCGTCGACGAGCTCCAACAACGGGGCGGCCGCCTCGGGAGCCGGCAAGAGCACGGTCGAGGTGATGTACGGCTTCTCGAACGAGCAGGAGACGGCCTTCCAGAAGGACGTCAACAAGTACGCCCAGTCCATCGGCGTGACGGTGAAGTTCACCAAGGCCGGTTCCTGGGACACGGAGATCAACGCCCGCGTCTCCGGCGGCACCCCGCCCGACGTGGGCCTCTTCCCGCAGCCGGGCCTCATGTGCGACCTGGCCAAGCAGCAGAAGCTCATCCCGTACGACGACGCGACGGTCAGCACCGACAAGGAGACCCTCGTCAACGGCTTCGTCGACGCGGGCACCTGCGCCGACGGCAAGGTCTACGGCCTGCCGTCCTCGGTGAGCGTGAAGTCGCTCCTCTGGTACGACCAGGCCGCCTTCAAGGCCGGTGGCTACACCGTCCCGACGACGCTCGACGAGCTGACCTCCCTGACGGACAAGATCCGTGGCGAGGGCAAGACCCCCTGGTGCATCGCGGCGGAGTCCGGTCAGGCGACCGGCTGGCCCATCACCGACTGGATCGAGGACCTCGTCCTGCGCTACGCCGGGCCGGACAACTACGACAAGTGGGTCAAGGGTGAGCTGAAGTTCAACAGCCCCGAGATCAAGCCGGCGTTCGACTACTTCCAGAAGATCGCCTTCACCGACGGCAACGTCCGCGGTGGCACCAAGGCCATCGTCGCCACGAACTTCCAGACCGGCGGCAACGGCCTGTTCACCCAGCCCCCCGGCTGCTACCTGTTCAAGCAGGCGACCTTCATCGCCGCCAAGGGTGGTTTCCCGGACAACGTCGTGGCCAACCTCGACAAGACGGTCGGCGTCACCGCCTTCCCGGCCAAGACCGCAGGCGACAACCCGGTCGAGGCCGGTGGCGACCTCGCGGCGGCGTTCAACAACGACGCCAACGTGCTGAAGATCCGCAACTTCATCGCCAGCAAGGACAACGGCACCGAGGTCGGCAAGGCGGGCTACTTCTCGCCGCACAAGACCTTCGACGCCTCGCTCTACCCGAACAACACGATCCGCACGATCGCCACGGACGTCCTCTACAAGGCGTCGGTCGCCCGCTTCGACGGGTCGGACCTCATGCCGGCCAAGGTCGGCGCCGGCACCTTCTGGACGGAACCGGTCAAGTGGATCTCCGGCCAGGAGGACGAGACGACCATGCTCGACAACATCGACAAGAGCTTCCCGAAGACCAGCTCCTGACGAGGTGAGGTGCGGGGGTGGTCCGGTCGGACCACCCCCGCACCCGCACCCTCCCGCTCCACCGGGGACGCGGACCCCCTCCTCCGCGCACGACCACGCGACGACGACGTCGCCCTCCTTCTCTCGCATCGGAGACGGCCCATGGTCATCAAGATCCTCAACGCGCTCATCGCGATCATCGGCGGCATCGGCGGCGCGATGATCATCTTCTGGATCCTCAACAAGCTGGCGGAGTCGCTCAAGGGGAAGTGGGAGGACCGGGTCAAGCCCTGGATGTTCGCCGGTCCCGCGATCCTCGCGATCGGCGTCTACCTCATCTACCCGGCGATCGTCACCATCCAGTACTCGTTCGCCAACGACCAGACGACGGCGTACGTCGGCGTCCAGAACTACGTCGACCTGCTCACGGACTCGACGTTCCTGCAGGCGCTGTTCAACAACGTGCTGTGGATCATCATCGTGCCGGCCGCCACGGTCGTCCTCGGTCTCGGCGTCGCGGTGCTCGCGGACCGGCTCAACCCGGGGGGCGAGAAGTTCTCCAAGACGCTGATCTTCCTGCCCATGGCCATCTCCATGGTCGGGGCCTCGGTCATCTGGAAGACGACCGTGTTCGACTACCAGCCCGCGGGCACCCCGCAGACGGGGCTGTGGAACGCCATCCTCGGACTCTTCGACAAGGGCCCCCTCTCGTGGCTGCAGACCGACACGCTGCACCTCAACAGCCTGCTGCTCATGCTCATCCTCGTCTGGAGCCAGGTCGGCTACGCGATGGTGCTCCTCTCGGCCGCCATCAAGGGGGTCCCCGAGGACACCGTCGAGGCCGGGCGCATCGACGGCGCCGGTGAGCGCCGGATCTTCTTCTCCATCATCGTCCCTCAGATCTGGGGCACGATCGTCACCGTCTTCATCACCGTCCTCATCGGGGTGATGAAGGTCTTCGACATCGTCTACGTGCTGACCAACGGCCAGTTCAACACCGACGTCATCGGCCGCCGGTTCTACGACGAGCTCTTCACCTTCCGCAACAACGGCTACGCCTCGACCATCGTCGTCATCCTCCTCGTGGCCGTGATCCCCGTGCTCGTCTACCAGGTCCGTCACTTCCGCGCCGAGGAGGCCGCTCGATGACCACCAACATCCAGGTGGGGACGGGTACGCCGAACCTGCCCGACGACACCGTCCCCGCGCAGAAGATCAAGCACAGCCGACCCAGCCGCGGACAGGGCAGCGCCTCGACGGGGGTGAAGATCGGCCTCGGGATCATCGTGCTCCTGTGGACGATCCCGACCATCGCCCTGTTGATCAACAGCTTCCGCCCGCGCGACGTCCAGTTCTCCGAGGGCTGGTGGACCGTCATCGCCAGCCCGCTGGACTTCACCAAGTGGACGCTGAGCAACTACCAGCAGGTGCTCAGCGACCAGCCCGGTGGCGTCAACATGGGCAACGCGTTCGTCAACTCGTTCGCGGTCGCCCTGCCGGCGACGGTCATCCCGATCCTCATCGCCGCCTTCGCGGCCTACGCGTTCACCTTCATGAGCTTCCGGGGCCGCGACGTCATGTTCGTCGTCATCGTCGGCCTGCTCGTCGTGCCCAACCAGGTCGCGCTCGTGCCGCTGCTCAAGCTCTACAGCGCCGTGCACCTCAACGGGACCTTCCCGGCGGTGTGGCTCGCCCACATCGGCTTCGGCATGCCACTGGCGGTCTACATCCTGCGCAACTACATGTCGGGGCTGCCGAACGCGGTCATCGAGTCGGCCAAGATCGACGGCGCGAGCCACTTCACGACCTTCTGGCGGCTCATCATCCCGATGTCGCTGCCGGCACTGGCGTCGTTCGCGATCTTCCAGTTCCTCTGGGTGTGGAACGACCTGCTCGTCGCGCTGCTCTTCCTCGGTCGCGGCGACAACGCCGTCGTGACGGTGGCGGCGCAGGGCCTGCTCGGCCAGACGGGTCAGGGCAAGGAGCTCATCCCGGCGGCCGGGTTCATCTCGATCATCGTGCCGATCATCGTGTTCCTCTCGCTGCAGCGCTTCTTCATCCGCGGTCTCACCTCGGGTGCGGTCAAGGGCTGACGGCTCCGGGCGGCGCGGCCTGCGGGCCGCGCCGCCCTCCACCCGTCACGATTGAGCCATGGCCTCCATCCTCGACGTCGCCCAGGCCTCCGGCGTCTCCGTCGCCACCGTCTCCCGCGCGCTGCGCGGGCTGGACCGGGTGAGCGAGTCGACGCGCGCGAAGGTCCTCGCCGCCGCCCGCGAGCTCAACTACGTCGCCTCGCCGACGGCCGCCTCCCTGGCCTCCGGACGCACCCGCATCATCGGCGTCGTCACCCCGTTCTCCGACCGGTGGTACTTCTCCACCCTCATCAGCGGCGTGGAGAAGTCGATCCGCGACCACGCCCACCACGTCCTGCTGCTCGACCTCGAGGAGTCGGCCAGCGGCCGCCGCTCGGTCAGCCACGACCTCGTGGGCAAGCGCGTCGACGGCGTCCTCGTCCTCAACATGGTCCTCGACCCCCAGGAGGAGCAGGTGCTGCACGACCTCGGTCTGCCGGTGGTCACCGTCGGGCGCTCGTACGACGCCTGGTCCTCCGTCGGCATCGACGAGAGCGGCACGGTCGACGCGGCCGCCCGGCACGTCGTCGGGCTCGGTCACCGCGACATCGCCTACGTGGGCGACGTCGCCGAGGACGCCGCGTACGGCGAGGTCCCGGGGCAGCGCTTCGGCGCCTTCCGGACGGTGCTCGAGGAGGCGGGCATCCCCGTCCGGCGCGAGTGGGTGCGCACCTCGGACTGGACGTCGTACGACGCCGCCCGGGACGCCCGCGAGCTGCTCTCGCGCGAGGAGCGGCCGACCGCCGTGGTGGCCGGCTCGGACGAGATGGCGCTGGGCGTCCTGGCCGCCGCCGTCGAGCTCGGGCTCTCCGTCCCCGGCGACCTGTCGATCACCGGGGTCGACGACATCCCCATGGCGCAGACCTTCGGCCTGACGACGGTGCGCCAGGACGTCCGCGCCGTCGCCGAGCGCGCCGGTGACCTGCTCATGGCCTCGCTCGGGACGGGCCGCTCGCGTCCCGACGAGCCCCCAGTGCCGGAGCGCATCCTGCTGCCCACCGAGCTCGTCGTCCGCCGCTCGACGGGGGCGCCGGCATGAGCGGCGCGTGGTGGCGCGACCAGGTCGTCTACCAGGTCTACCCGCGCTCGTTCGCCGACGCGGACGGCGACGGCATCGGCGACCTGCGCGGCATCCTCGAGCACGTCGACCACCTCGCCGACCTCGGGGTCGGTGTCGTCTGGCTGTCGCCGGTCTACGCCTCGCCGCAGGACGACAACGGCTACGACATCAGCGACTACCAGGCCATCGACCCGGTCTTCGGCACGCTCGAGGACCTCGACGCGCTGGTCGCCGCGCTCCACGAGCGCGGTATCCGGCTGGTCATGGACCTCGTCGTCAACCACACGTCCGACGAGCACGCGTGGTTCGTCGAGTCCCGCTCGTCGCGCACCAGCGACAAGCGCGACTGGTACTGGTGGGCGCCCCCACGGCCCGGCCACGTCGGCGGCGAGCCCGGGGCCGAGCCGACGAACTGGGTCTCGTTCTTCTCCGGGCCGGCCTGGGAGTGGGACGAGGCGAGCGGTGAGTACTTCCTGCACCTGTTCTCCCGCAAGCAGCCCGACCTCAACTGGGAGAACCCCCAGGTGCGTTCGGCCGTCCACGCGATGATGCGCTGGTGGCTCGACCGCGGGGTCGACGGCTTCCGGATGGACGTCATCGACATGATCTCCAAGACGGTCGGCCCGGACGGCCACCTGCCCGATGGGGTCCCCGGATCGGCCGGGACGGCCGAGCCGACCCTGGCCGACGGGTCAGCCGCCTTCATCACCGGGCCCCGCCTGCACGAGTTCCTCCACGAGATGCACGAGGAGGTCTTCGCCGGGCGCGAGCACCCTGTGCTGACGGTGGGGGAGTGCCCCGGCATCACCGTCGAGGAGGCCGTCCTCGCCACCGACCCGCAGCGCCGCGAGGTCGACATGGTCTTCCAGTTCGAGCACGTCGACCTCGACCACGGCGACGGCAAGTGGGACCACCGACCGCTCGCCCTGCCCGTCCTCAAGGCGTCGCTGGCCCGCTGGCAGGAGGGCCTCGCCGACGCGGGGTGGAACTCGCTGTACTGGGACAACCACGACCAGCCCCGCGCCGTGTCGAGGTTCGGCGACGACGGCCCGGCGCACCGGGTGGCCTCGGCCAAGACCCTCGCGACCGTGCTGCACCTGCACCGGGGCACGCCGTACGTCTACCAGGGCGAGGAGCTCGGGATGGCCAACGTGCCGTTCGAGCGGATCGAGGACTACCGCGACATCGAGTCGCGGGGCCACTACCGGGCCGCGGTGGCGGCCGGGCAGGATCCTGCCGACGTGCTCGTGGCGCTGCGCCGCACCAGCCGCGACAACGCGCGGACGCCGATGCCGTGGGACGGTTCGCCGACGGCGGGGTTCACCACCGGCACACCGTGGATCGGCGTCAACCCGGAGAACGTCACCGTCAACGTCGCCGCCCAGCAGGGGGACGACGACTCGGTGCTGGCGCACTACCGGCGGCTCATCCGGCTGCGCAAGGAGGAGCCGGCCGTCGTCGAGGGTCGCTTCGCGCTCCTGCTGCCCGACCACGAGCAGGTGTGGGCCTTCACCCGGACGACGCCGGTCACCGAGCTGCTCGTGATCGCCAACTGCTCGTCGCAGGAGGCGCAGGTCCAGCTCGACCTCACCGGATGGACCCCGTACGACGCCCTGGTGCCCTCGCACGGCGACGGGCCGGCGGACGTCGGCACGCTCCGCCCGTGGGAGAGCGTCGTGCTCCGACGTCGCCTGAGCTGAGAACCTGCTTCTCAGGCACCGATCTCGGCGCGGGTCGGCGCGTAGGCACCCGACCTGCCGACGGTGAGCCCGCTGGTCGCGAGCCCCCGCTCGAGGGCCGGCATGACGGCGGCGAGGTCGGCGGTCGCCAGGCGCCCGCGCGCCTGCGCCCCACCGAGCAGACCGGCCTCGAGCAGCCCCGAGAGCAGCCCGGCCATGAACGAGTCACCGGCCCCGACGGTGTCCTCGACGTGAGTGGCGCGGGTCGGCGCCGAGGTCGTCTCGCCGGTGCGGGTGACCCCGACGAGGACGCCGTCGCCGCCCCGGGTGACGACGACGAGCGCCGGGCCCATCGCCCCCCAGCGGCGCAGCACGTCCTCGACGGCGGTCCCGGGGTAGAGCGCGGCGACGTCCTCGTCGCTGGCCTTGACGACGTCGCTGAGGGCGACGACCTCCTCGATGCGCACCCGCGCGGCGTCGAGGTCGGTCATGATCTGCGGCCGCACGTTGGGGTCGTAGGAGATCGTGGCCCGCGCGCGGGCCCCCCGCAGCGCGGCGACGACCTGCTCGCCGCCCGGCTCGAGGACGGCGGCGATCGAGCCGGTGTGCAGGTGCCCCGTGTCGTCCGACACCGGGGTCGGCGGCAGGTCCCAGACCAGGTCGAAGGCGTACGTCGCCGCCCCGCCCGCGTCGAGGGTGGCGGCCGCGGTCGAGGTGCGGTCGGCACCGTCGCTGCCCGGCACGGGGTGCACCCCGCCGTCCGCGATGGTGGCGCCGATGCGGTGGCCGCGCTCGTCGGCGCCGTACCGGGTGGCGAAGTCGACCGTCTCGCCGAGCGCGGCCAGGCCGAGCGCGACGTTGAGCGGACTGCCGCCGACGTGCTCGCTGCTCGCCCCGTCGGCGCGGCGCACGATGTCGATGAGGGCCTCGCCGAGGACGAGGGTGCGTGCGGTCATCGGGGTCCGTCCTCGAAGGTCTGCAGGAAGCCGAGTTCGCTGTAGGCGGCGAGCTTGGCGAAGGAGTGCCGGGCCTCGATGACCCGGATGGTGCCGCTGCGGGAGCGCATGACGAGCGAGTGGGTGGTGGCGGCCTGCGAGCCGTAGCGGACGCCGCGCAGCAGCTGGCCGTCGGTGATGCCGGTCGCGACGAAGAAGCAGTCGCCCCGCACGAGGTCACCGGTCGACAGCACCGCGTCGAGGTCGTGGCCGGCGTCGAGGGCGCGCTGCCGCTCGTCGTCGTCGACGGGGGCGAGCCGGCCCTGGATCACGCCGCCGAGGCAGGTGATCGCGCAGGCGGCGATGATGCCCTCGGGGGTGCCGCCGGTGCCGACGAGCAGGTCGACGCCGGTGTCCTCGCGGGCGGCCATGACCGCGCCCGCGACGTCGCCGTCGCTGATGTAGAACAGCCGGGCGCCCGCCGCGCGGATCTCCTCGGCCAGCCGCGCGTGACGGGGGCGGTCGAGCATGACGACCGTGACGTCGGAGGGGTGCTCCTTCTTGACCTTGGCGATCCGGCGGATGTTCTCCCCGACGGGTAGCCGGATGTCGACGACGTCGGCCGCCTCGGGGCCGGTGGCGAGCTTGTCCATGTAGAACACGGCGGACGGGTCGAACATCGTGCCGCGCTCGGCGGCGGCGAGGACCGAGACCGCGTTGCTCATGCCCTTGGCGGTGAGGGTGGTGCCGTCGACGGGGTCGACCGCGATGTCGACCGCGGGGCCGGTGCCGTCGCCGACCTTCTCGCCGTTGTAGAGCATCGGCGCGTCGTCCTTCTCGCCCTCGCCGATGACGACGGTGCCGTCCATGGCGATGCCGTTGATGAGGCGGCGCATCGCCTCGACGGCGGCGCCGTCGGCCGAGTTCTTGTCGCCGCGCCCGACCCAGCGCCCGGCGGCCATGGCGGCCGACTCGGTCACCCGGACGAGCTCCATGGCCAGGTTGCGGTCGGGACGGTCCAGCTCCACCGGCTGCGACGACGGCGGCGACGACGGCGTGCTCATGCCCGCAGCCTAGGGGACCGTCGCGGGCGGGCTTCCGGGCCCACGACGCCGGGGTGCGACGATGGAGGGGTGACCCAGCAGCCCGCCGCCGGCCGCTCGCGCTACAGCCTCGGCTCGTCCTCCAACCTCGTCCGCTCCCTGCTCGTCATCCTCGGGCTGGTGGCCGTGCTCGTCGCCATCGTGCCGCGGGTGACCTCGGTGCCGCGGCCGAGCGTCGACGCGGCAGGGGTCGCCCGTGACGCCGCCCGCAGCACCGGTCTGGCCCTGCTCGTGCCGCAGGGTCTGCCGTCGGGCTGGACGCCGACGACGGCCCAGCTGCAGCCGACCACCGACCAGATCCTCACCTGGCAGACCGGCTGGACCACCCCCGACGACGGGTTCGTCCTGCTGCGCCAGGCCGCGGACGTCTCCCCGGGCTGGATCTCCGCCGCGACGACCGGCGGCACGGTCGTCGGCTCGGAGCAGCTCGCCGGGCGCACCTGGGAGAAGCGGTACGACGCCACCCACGACCAGACCAGCCTCGTCGACCAGCAGCCCGCCCTGACGACCGTCGTCACCGCGAAGGGCGACCCGGGGAACCTCACGGCCTTCGTCGACGCGCTGAAGCCCGCCGCGGGCTGATCAGGCCTCGTCGCCCCCGGCGTCGTCGGCGTCGTCCTCGGCGTCGTCGTCCGGGTCGTCGTCCGGGTCGTCGTCCTCGGCGTCGTCGCCGTCGGGCGGCGTGCCGGTCGTGGCCGCCTCGACCTGGCGCTGGGCGCCGTCGAGCCAGGCGGTGCAGTGCGCCGCGAGCGCCTCGCCGCGCCGCCACAGCCGCATGCTCTCCTCGAGCGGCACCTGGCCACCCTCGAGCCCGGCGACGATCCGGGCCAGCTCGTCGCGAGCCTGCTCGTAGCCCAGCCCCGCGACGTCGGCGAGCTCCTCGGCCGCCGGCTCGGCGAGCGGTCCCGTGGAGCGGGCGGCGGCACGCCGCGAGGTCGGCGGGGGAGGCGGGGTCATGGGCCACGACGCTACTGCGTGTCGCCGATGCGGGGCCCACCCGGCGTCCGGCCGGCTCTGCCGACCGCTCAGGGGCGACCGAGCACGATGCCGGTGAGGGTGTGGTTGAGGTGTCCCAGCCAGCTCTCG
Organism: Lapillicoccus jejuensis; assembly: GCF_006715055.1. NCBI lineage: Bacteria > Bacillati > Actinomycetota > Actinomycetes > Micrococcales > Intrasporangiaceae > Lapillicoccus > Lapillicoccus jejuensis. Next base: position 491,590 of record NZ_VFMN01000001.1, on the reverse strand, counting down.
CCGTACGTGTGGAACCCGGCGGACGGGATCCCGCCCAGGGCGCGCACGAAGTCACCGGGACGGTCGGTCTCCGCGAGGACGAGACGACGGTGGACGCTGTTAAAGAACACCGCACCGCTGACGGCGCCCAAGGCGTCCCGCGCCTGCAGGACCGCCGCCGCGGTGTCGGCCACGACGTCGCCGGCGTCGAGCACGTCGACCCGCATCCCCTCGACCATCTGGCAGGAGAAGCGGATGCCGCCCCCGGCGACGACCCGCTGGGGGCTGCGGACGAACGGGTCCCCGTCGACCATCAGGCCGACCGGGTGCCGGGGGAACACGGTGTCGAGGGTGTCGACGGCGTCGCGTGGGTGACCCACCGCGGCGGCGTACACCTCCGCCGCCGGGCGTCCGTCGAGCTCGAGGACCGTCCGCGTCGCGACGTCGCAGCGAGTGACGAGCAGAGGGCGCCCGGTGGAGGTGCAGGACGTGGTCCGGAGCACCCGGAACGGCACCGTCGCGTGGACGAGGACGAGGGCCATCCCGCACTCGCTGACCCGGTCGCCGACCGCGACCCAGGTGCGCTCGAAGGCGAGGTCGTCCCCGGCGGAGCCGCCGACGACCTCGAGCAGGGGGGCGGCGGCGTCGATCTCCTCGTTGACGCTCTCCTCGGCGCCGTGGACGCCGTCGACGAGGAGCAGGCCGAACCACTGCGTCGGGTCGAGGTCACGCAGGTCCTCTCCCGCGAGCACCGCCAGGTCGGCCAACGCGGCCCGGGCGCCGATGACGGGGTCGTGGAGGTCGGCGAGCACGGCCGGGTGGGCCCGGACGAGCCCGGCGGGGAGGGCCAACGTGCTGAGGCCGCCCACGCCGTCGGTCTGGTCGGTGAACTCGCCGGCGGTCGAGCAGCCGATGACCGTGGCCTCGGCGAAGGCGGCCGCCAGCGGCGCGGCGAGGTCGGCGGGGGAGAACGCGGCCGAGGCGAAGTACAGGACGACTGCGGCCTCGACCCCGTCCAGCGCACCGCGCAGCTGCGCCGTGACCGAGGCGACGGCCTGCGCTGCGGTCCCGCGGGCGTGGGCGCGGGCAGCGGCGGTGACGTCGGTCTGGACGCTTGCGGTCATGGGCGTGGCTCCGAGGGTCGTGGTGACCCTCGGGTGATCGGCCGCGCGACCGGCCGCCTGACCAGTTTCTTCGTTGTGCGAGCGATCTGGGTCGAGACCGGCGGTCAAGCCGTCCCTACGGCGCGGACGCCGAAGTCGCCCCGGGCCACGCGCACCCGCAGCAGCTCGTCGACCTCGACGTCGGCGCGGTCGGTGACCAGCCGGCCGTCGGGGTGCTGCACGACGGCGTACCCGCGCTCGAGGGTCGACTGGGGGGACAGGGCGCGGACCTGGGCGGCGAGGTGGTCGACCTGGTCCTGCGCGCGGTGCAGCCGGCCGCGCAGCCGCTCGCGGCCGCGGTCGCGCAGGGCGACGACGTCGGCGCGGTGGCGCACGAGCTGCGCCCCCGGGTCCGCGAGGACGGGCCGCGAGCGCAGGGCGTCGACCCGGTGCCGCTCGTGCGCGAGCCGGCCGACGAGGGCGCGGCCGGCCCGGCCGAGGAGGGCCTCGACGAGGGCGTGCTGCTCGGCGGCGTCGGGGACGACGGCCTTGCCCGCGTCGGTGGGGGTCGAGGCGCGCCAGTCGGCGACCAGGTCGAGCAGCGGCTGGTCGACCTCGTGGCCGATGGCGCTGACGACGGGGGTGAGGGCGGCGGCCACGGCGCGCAGCATCGTCTCGTTGCTGAAGGGCAGCAGCTCCTCGGCGGAGCCCCCACCGCGCGCGACGACGATGACGTCGACCTCCGGGTGCGCGTCCAGCTCCTGCAGGGCCCGCACGACCTCGGTCACCGTCGTCACGCCCTGCACCGCGACCTCGCGGACCTCGAAGCGGACCGACGGCCAGCGCCGCCGGGCGTTCTCGACGACGTCGCGCTCGGCCGCGCTCTCGCGTCCGGTGACGAGGCCCACGCGGCGGGGCAAAAAGGGCAGCGGACGCTTGCGCTCGGCGGCGAAGAGGCCCTCCTGGTGCAGCAGCTGCTTGAGCTGCTCGACGCGCGCCAGCAGGTCGCCGACCCCGACGGGGCGGATCTGCCGGGCGTCGAGGCTGAGCGAGCCGCGCTTGGTCCAGTACGACGGCTTGGCCTGCAGGACCACCCGGGCGCCCGGCGCGAGCGGCGGCATGGCCCGCAGGGCGTTGACCGAGATGCCCACGCTCATCGACATGTCGACGTCGGCGTCGCGCAGGACGAGGTAGGCCCGGGTGCCGCGCACGTCGAGCTGCACGACCTGGCCCTCGACCCAGACGACCGACATCTTCTCGACGTAGTCCTGGATCTTCAGGGTGAGCAGCCGCAGCGGCCACGGCTCCTCGGCGGTGGTGTCCGCGGCCCTCTCCGGGAGCGGCCGGCGCTCGGCGGGCGGGGTCACCCGGGCAGTATGCCGTGGCCGAAACGTACGATGGAGACATGTCCGCTCCCTCCACCGGCCAGGTCCTGCTCGCCGCCCCGCGCGGCTACTGCGCCGGCGTCGACCGGGCGGTGGTCACCGTCGAGAAGGCCCTCGAGCTCTACGGCCCGCCGGTCTACGTCCGCAAGCAGATCGTCCACAACCGCCACGTCGTCTCGACGCTGGAGAAGCGCGGAGCGGTCTTCGTCGACGAGACGCAGGAGGTGCCGGAGGGCGCGACCGTCGTCTTCAGCGCCCACGGCGTCGCCCCCGTCGTCCACGAGGAGGCGGCCCGGCTGCGGCTGAAGACCATCGACGCGACCTGCCCGCTCGTCACCAAGGTCCACCGTGAGGCGGTCCGGTTCGCCGGCGACGACTTCGACATCCTGCTCATCGGCCACGAGGGCCACGAGGAGGTCGTCGGCACCGCCGGCGAGGCTCCCGAGCACATCACCCTCGTCGACGGCCCGGACGACGTGCCGAACGTGCAGGTGCGCGACCCGGAGAAGGTCGTCTGGCTGTCGCAGACGACGCTGTCGGTCGACGAGACGATGGAGACGGTCCGCCGGCTGCGCGAGCGCTTCCCCGCGCTGCAGGACCCGCCGAGCGACGACATCTGCTACGCCACGCAGAACCGCCAGCAGGCCGTCAAGCAGATGGCCGACCGGTGCGACCTCGTCATCGTGGTCGGCTCGCGCAACTCGTCGAACTCGGTGCGCCTCGTCGAGGTCGCGCTCGAGCACGGCGCCCGGGCCTCGTACCTCGTCGACTACGCCGACGAGATCGACGACGCGTGGCTCGAGGGCGTGGCGACGGTGGGGGTGACCTCCGGCGCGAGCGTGCCCGAGGTCCTCGTCCGCGACGTGCTCGCGCACCTGGCCGAGCGCGGGTACGGCGACGTCGAGACGATCACCGCCGCCGAGGAGTCGCTGCTCTTCGCGCTGCCGACCGAGCTGCGGCGCGACCTCAAGGCCCGCTCCGGCGCCGAGCCGGAGCAGCTGCGCCACGACCCCGCCGCCGGTCACCTGCACTGAGCCGGACGGCGGGTCAGGCGGTCCGCGACTCCCCGCCGCCGGTCGTCCCGTCGGCGGGCAGCTCGAGCTCGGGTCGCGCGACGTCCGGCTCGAGCGCCTCGAGCAGCTCGAGCGCGGTGAGCGGTCGGGGCGCCGACGTCACCGGCTCGAGGACGGGGTGGGACTCGCCGACCAGCCCGAGCTCCTGCATCCGGCGCGAGCTGACGAGCACCCGCGACTCGAGCGACCCGACGAACGCGTTGTAGCTCTCGACGGACCGCCGCAGCGCGCCCCCGAGCGCCGCGGTGTGGCGTCCGAGCTGCCCGAGCCGGTCGTGCAGCTCGCGACCGACGGCGAGCAGCTCGCGGGCGTTGCCGGCGAGCGCCTCCTGCTGCCAGGCGAACGCGACGGTGCGCACCAGCGCGAACAGCGTCGCGGGGGAGGCGAGCACGACCCGGCGCCGCATCGCGTGCTCGTGCAGCCCCGGGGCGGCGGCCAGCGCCGCGGTGAGCATCGCCTCGGTCGGGACGAAGCAGACGACCATCTCGGGCGAGACGTCGAGGGCGGCCCAGTACCCCCGCTCGGCGAGGGTGTCCACGTGCCCCCGCAGGGCCTTCGCGTGGGCGCCGAGCAGCCGGCGGCGCTCGGCGTCGTCGAGGCCCTCGGCCTGGGCGGCGAGGAACGAGGACATCGGCGCCTTGGCGTCGACGGCGAGGTGCTTGCCGCCGGGCAGGTGGACGACGACGTCGGGGCGCAGCCGGCGACCGTCCGACGCGGCCAGGGTGGGCTGCTCGTCGAAGTCGCACCGCGCGAGCAGGCCGGACAGCTCGAGGACGCGGCGCAGCTGCACCTCCCCCCAGGCGCCGCGGACGGACGACGCCTGCAGCGAGCCGACGAGGGTCGCCGTCCGCTCGCCCAGCTCGGTGGTCGAGGTGCGGACCCGCGAGAGCTCGGTGGCGACCCGGGCGAACTGGTCGCCGCGGTCGCGCTCGAGGTCGTGGACCTGCCGGGCCACCGTGTCCAGGCTGGCGCGCAGCGGCGCCAGCAGGGCGGCGGTCTCGGAGGTCTCCCCGAGCGAGGCCTCCAGGTCCACGACCCGCTCGCGCAGGACGTCGCGCTCCGCCTCCGCGGCGGCGGTGCGGGCGCCGTACGCCGCCGTGGCCCGCAGCTGCGCGAGCGTCCAGCCGGCGGTGGCGCCGAGCCCGAGCGCGAGCAGCGCGACCACGATGATGAGCAGAGCCGTCGTCCCCATGGCGGCAGCGTGACAGGCCCCACCGACAGCGGTCCTCCTGCCGCGCCGCGTGGTAGCAATGGCGCCGTGACCAGCGAGTACGACGCCGCCCTCGACCTGACCCCCGCCGAGGTGCCCGGCCGCTGGGCGGGCCGGTTCTCCGACGGCTGGTCGATCGGCCAGGCGGTCAACGGGGGCCTCGTCATGGCCGTCGCCGTCGAGGCGCTGCACCGACAGCTGGCGGAGCAGGGTGACGCCGCCCACCCCGACCTCGTCGCCGTGAGCGCCTTCTTCCTCACCGCCTCCCAGCCCGGCCCGGTGGTCGTCGACACCGAGGTGCTACGGCCCGGCCGCACCCTCACCACCGGCCAGGTGTCCCTCCAGCAGCCCGGGGAGGACGGGACGCCGGTGCCCCGGATGCGCTCCCTGGTCAGCGTCGGCGCCCTCACCGGCACCCCCGCGCGCCGCCAGCCACCGCCGGTCGACCTGCCGGCCCCGGAGGACTGCGTCGGCAGCGGCGACGCGCCGCCCGGGGGCCTGGCCTCCTCGACCTTGCTGCAGCGCCTCGACCTGCGCCTGGACCCCTCGTGCGTGGGCTGGGCCGTGGGGCGGCCGAGCGGGCGCGGGGTGATGCGGGGCTGGTTCCGCTTCGCCGACGGTCGTGAGCCCGACCCGACGTCGCTGCTCCTGGCCCTCGACGGCCTGCCCCCGGTCGCCTTCGAGCTGGGCATCCCCGGGTGGGCGCCGACGCTCGAGCTGACCGCCCACGTCTGGGCGCGGCCCGCGCCCGGGTGGCTCCGGGTCGAGGTGACCAGCGAGGTCCTCTCCGACGCGACGATGGAGGAGGACGCGCGGGTGTGGGACTCGAGCGGCCGGCTCGTGGCGCACTCCCGCCAGCTGTGCGGGGTGCGGGTGCCGGAGGGGTGGGCCCCGGCCGGGTGACTCAGCCGGCCAGCGACTGCAGGGTCGCGCCGAGCCGCGGGAGCGCCGCGGTGACGTGCTGCTTCGCCTTCGGGCGGATCATCCCGTAGACCTTGGCGACGGCGGCGTGCGCCGGGTTGTCGGCGCGCTGGTCGGTGACGGCGAGCAGCGACTCGGCGACCTCGTCCTGGCGGGCGACCAGCGTCGCGCCGAAGTCGCCGGTCGACTGCGCCCAGTAGGGCTCCAGCGCGGCGAGGAAGTCGGGCAGCATCCGGCCGACGGCCTTGTGGGCCAGGCGCGCGTCGATCTTCTTCGAGGCGCCGTACGCCGTCTTGATGGCCGCACCACCGAGACCGGACTTGCTCTGGACCTCGGCGTCGACCACCCCGACGAGGGCGTCCACCGCCTGCGGGCGGCGCTCGGGGGTGAGGAGGGCGTCGTGCAGCGTCGAGGTCGGCATGGCCCCGGATCGTAGGGGAGGAGGGTCGCCGCGCGGGCGGCGGTCCGCGGGGCGCCGTACCGGAACTAGACTCCTGATCCCGTGGCCCTCACCATCGGCATCGTCGGACTGCCCAACGTCGGCAAGTCCACCCTCTTCAACGCCCTGACGCGCAACGACGTGCTCGCCGCGAACTACCCCTTCGCGACCATCGAGCCCAACGTCGGCGTCGTCCCGCTGCCCGACCCGCGGCTGGACAAGCTGGCGGAGCTGTTCGCCAGCGTCAAGGTCGTGCCGGCTGTCGTGTCGTTCGTCGACATCGCCGGCATCGTCCGCGGCGCGTCGGTGGGGGAGGGACTGGGAAACCAGTTCCTGGCCAACATCCGTGAGGCGGACGCGATCTGCCAGGTGGTGCGCGTCTTCCAGGACGACGACGTCGTCCACGTCGACGGCAAGGTGAGCCCGTCCTCGGACATCGAGACGATCAACACCGAGCTCGTCCTCGCCGACCTGCAGACCCTCGAGAAGGCGATGCCGCGGCTGGAGAAGGAGGCGCGGACCGTCAAGGAGAAGCGTCCCGCGCTCGAGCAGGCGCAGGCCGCGCAGAAGGTCCTCGAGGCCGGCGACACGCTGTTCTCCGCCGGGGCCGAGGCGGGCGTCGACCTCGCCGAGGCGCGCTCGCTCGGGCTGCTGACGACCAAGCCGTTCATCTACGTCTTCAACCTCGACGAGGAGCAGCTGACCGACGAGGCGCTCAAGACCGAGCTGGCCGCGTCCGTCGCCCCCGCCGACTCCGTCTTCCTCAACGCCAAGCTCGAGATGGACCTCACCGAGCTCGAGCCCGACGAGGCCATGGAGCTGCTCGAGTCCGTCGGCGCGACCGAGTCCGGGATGGACCAGCTGGCCCGGGTCGGCTTCCACACCCTCGGCCTGCAGACCTACCTCACCGCCGGCCCCAAGGAGTCGCGCGCCTGGACGATCAAGCAGGGCGCCACCGCCCCCGAGGCCGCCGGCGTCATCCACACCGACTTCCAGCGCGGGTTCATCAAGGCCGAGGTCGTCTCGTACGACGACCTCGTCGAGGCCGGCACGATGGCCGCCGCCAAGTCGGCCGGCAAGGTCCGCATCGAGGGCAAGGACTACGTCATGGCCGACGGCGACGTCGTGGAGTTCCGCTTCAACGTCTGACGGTTCGTCGCCGACTACTCCCTGGCGAGGCTGCTTCTCTGACGGTGCCCTGCCGATCTGAGGGAGCGAGTGCTGGGTGAGGCTGTCGCTCTGTGACCCGTTCGGAGCCGCGGCTCCTACGCGTCAACCGGGCCCTCACGGATGACCTGGGCTGACCGATCTCGTCGACGACGGCGGGGGCGGCAGGTGCGCCCCCACGAGCCGCAGGCCCAGCGCGGCGGTCTCGTCCAGCACCCGCTCGCCCGTCAGCCTCGCCTCGTGGTCGTCCGCATCGAAACCCGACCGCAGAGCCGGCTCGCTCAGCTGTCGTCGCTCGGCCACGAGGTCGGCGACGTAGCGCACCACCGGGGGCTCGCCGAGGTCGACGACGAGGTGCCCCGGGGTGTGCCCGGGCGCCAGCCGCGTGCGCAGACCGGCGTACGGCGTCGCGTCGTCGGGGAGCAGCTCGACCCGGTCGGCGATCAGCGGCCGGACCGCGCGGACGGCATCGGCCACGCGGCCGCGGTGCCGCTCGAGCGCGTCGTCGTCGGTGGCCCACGCCCACTCGCGGTCGGAGAGCAGGACGGGGACGTCGGGAAGGGCGGGAGGGCCGCCGTCGTCACCGGGTAGCAGCCCGCCGAGGTGGTCCGGGTGCAGGTGCGTGAGGACGACGGCGGTCACCTCCGACGGCGTGCGCCCCAGGCGCCGCAGGGCCGCCACGACCGGTGGCGGTGAGCCGGGCAGGCCGGTGTCGACCAGGACGAGATGGTCCCCCGACGTGGCGACGAGGAGCTGGTGGGGCAGCGGGAGCGTGGGCTCGGGACCCGGCGGTCGCGGCTCGTCGGGGTAGAGCGCGGACAGCGCGTACGGCGCCGTCCCGCTGTCGACCACCCAGGCCTGCCACGGCGGGGCGTGCAGAACGACCAGCTCCATGCAGCGAGGTGAGGCCCCTGGCATCCCTGTCGACCTATCTCCGAGCCTCGTGACGCCGGCGTCGTCGGTGCCAGGACGGCGACGGATCCCGCTGACCCTGGACGGACGACTCCTGGCCGAGCACCACTGCTGGTTCGGCGGCGGCACCGCGATCGTCCTCGCGAACGACGAGTTCCGCGAGTCCGTCGACATCGACTTCCTGGTCTCCGACCCGCTGTCGTGGCGCATCCGGACCTCCGTGCTCGTCTCCGGGGTCGCGATCAAGCTCGAGGTCATCCACGAGGGACGCATCGACCTCGACACCCCCTCTCCGGAGCAGGAGATCTGCGGCGTCCGGGTCCTCACGCGGACCGACCAGGTCGCGAGCACGCTCCTCGCCAACGACGACCGCTGGGCCGACACGTCGACCTTCAGCCGCGACCTCATCGACGGCGCCATGATGAAGCCGGACACGGCCGAGCTGGAGGGCGGAGCTCGCAAGGCGGTCGACGCCTACGGCACGACGGTGGGGAAGAGCCTCGACAAGGCCATCACCCACCTGCGCGACCGCCCGCACCGTCTCGGCGACTGCCTCCGTGCCTCAAGGTCGACGCGCCCCGGGCACTGGTGTGGCAGCGCATCCGCGACCTGTCAGCACGCGCCGCGAAGGTGGGCGGTCTCCGCGCGGGCTGACCGGCTCAGACCCGCTCGACGCGGTCGGCCTGCGGACCGCGGTCGCTCTGCCTCACCTGGTAGCGGACGCGGTCGCCCGGGTAGAGCTCCTCGCCGCCCCGGACGACGGACACGTGCACGAAGAGGTCCTCGCCGCCCGCGTCGGGGGTGATGAAGCCGAACCCGCGGTCCGCGTCGTAGCGGGCGACCACGCCCTGGCCGCCGCGCGCCGGCGTACGGGATCCCTCCCGGTGCCCCGAGCGACCACGGGGCGCCGCGGCCGCCGACCCTCCTCGGGGCGCCGGTCCGCCCGCGAGGCGCACGCCGCGGGCCTGAGGGCCGCGGTCCCCCTCGACGACGTCGTACGTCACCCGGTCCCCCTCGCGCAGCTCGGGGAGCCCATGGGCCAGCTCGCGCACGTGGACGAAGACGTCCGGGCCGCCCGAGAGGGGAGTGAGGAAGCCGAAGCCCTTGTCGCCGTCGAACCAGGAGACGGTGCCGTCCGCCCCGTCGGAGGCCGCGACCGGCGAGGCGGCGGCCTCGGCGCCCAGGGGCAGCAGGTGGTCGGCCTGCGGTCCGCGCTCCCCGTCGACGACGAGGAACGCCACGCGCTGCCCCTCCGTCACCACGCCGCCCGTCACGATGGCCGAGCTGTGCAGGAAGACCTCGTCACTCCCGCCGTCGGGGGTGACGAAGCCGTAGCCCTTGGCCGGCTCGTACCAGGCGACGGTGCCGAGCTCGCCGAGCGGTGCGTCGGCCGCCAGGTCGCCGACGACCCGGACCCGGCGGGCCTGCGGGCCACGGTCACCCTCACCGATCTCGAACTCGACCACCTGCCCCTCGCGCAGCACCCTCGTCGCGTCGCCGCCGAGGATCTCGGACGCGTGCACGAAGAGGTCCTCCTCGCCCTCGCCCAGCGCGATGAAGCCGAAGCCCCGGTCGGTGTCGAACCAGCGGACGGTTCCTTCGGGCACGGGTGACTCCTAGTCGAGACGACGGTCGGGCTCCCTAGTCTCCCCGACCGTACGGCGACACGTGCGCGGCCTCCCGGCCGATGCGGCCCGCGACGACGGTGACGACCACGAGCTGGACGACGAAGGCGAACGCGAACAGGCCGTACGCGGCGACGCGGAACGGGTGCCCTCCGCTCACGCCCCACCAGACGGCCACCGCTCCGGCCGCCGCGAGGCCCCCGGCGATCCCGAGCACGAGTCCCCGGCGGACCCTGGCGCCGAGGGTGGCGCGGGCGAGCGCCTCGGCCAGCCGGACGTCCTCGTCGGAGAGCGGGCCGCCCGCTCGCAGCCGTCGACGCAGCGACCGGACCGTCGGCAGGTCCGACCGTGACCCGGTGATGAAGGCGCCGGACTGGGAGAAGCCCGAGACGAAGAGGATCGTCAGGCCCATCGGGCCCGCGACGAGCAGCGAGAAGGTCGACCTGGAGACGAACCACAGGGCCAGCAGGACGACGTAGACCAGACCCACGCCGAGGAGGATCCCCGCGAGGTTGACCCGGGCGACGTACCGCTCGGCGAGCTCGCCGTCGAGGTCGCGCCCGCCCCACCGGGACGCCCCGCCCGACCTCTGCACGGACCCGCTCATCCGACGCCCCCTCGTCCCCACCGCCGTCCGCGGTGAGGGAACGATAGCGAGGTCGGTGTCGCCGGTCGGTGCCACAGTGGTCGCCCACCCCACCCGCACCGCCCTCCAGGAGAACCCGTGGCCGTCCGCGTCGACCTCAACCTCTCGCTCGACGGCGTCGCCGCGCCGGCGGACCCCACCCCGGAGAACCCGATGGGCGCCGACTGGGGGCTCATCACGGCGGCCTACGTCGGCACGCGCACCTTCCGCACCCGCGTCCTCGGCGACAGCGAGGGCCGGGGCACGACGGGGATCGACGACCGGTACGCCGCCGCGTACTTCGAGGGTGTCGGCGCGGAGGTCATGGGGGCGGCGATGTTCGGCCTGCACTCCTTCCCCGACGACCCGGACTGGCGCGGCTGGTGGGGCGAGGAGCCGCCGTTCCACTGCCCCGTGCTCGTGCTCACGCACACCCCGCGGGAGCGGGTCGAGTTCGCCAACGGCACGTCGTTCGAGTTCCTCGACGCGACCGCGCAGCAGGCGCTCGCGCGCGCCGAGGAGCTCGCCGGCGGGCAGGACGTCCGCGTCGGGGGTGGGGTCGGCGTCGTGCGGGAGTTCCTCACCGCGGGACTCGTCGACCGGCTCCACGTCGCGCTCGCGCCCGTCGTCCTGGGGCGCGGTGGCCGGCTGTGGGACGACGTACGGCTGCTCACCCCCGAGCACACCGTCCGCAGCGAGGTCTCGGAGAGCGGCACGGTCCACGTGACCTTCGAGCGATGACGCCCTCGTGGGTGGGATCGGTGGTGTCCTGACCCCACCGATCCCACCCACGAGCGGCGCGGCGCTGCCAGACTGCGGTCGTGCCGAGCCTCGAGCCCCAAACGGTCCCGACCAGCCGCCTCACGACGCACGTCTGGGCGGGCGGCCCGCAGGACGGGCGGCCGGTCCTGCTCGTCCACGGCAACCTCGTCAGCGGGGGCTGGTGGCGCGACGTCGCCACGCTGCTGCCCGCCGACACCCGCGTCCTCGCGCCCGACCTTCGCGGGTTCGGCCGCACCGAGAGCGCGCCGGTCGACGCCACCCGCGGTCTCGGCGACCTCTGCGACGACCTGCACGCCCTCCTCGAGGCGGTCGGCTGGACGGGCCGCGACGACGTCGTCGCCGCCGGCTGGTCGATGGGCGGCGGCGTGCTGCAGCAGCACCTGCTCCTGCACCCCGGCGACCTGGCGGGCGTCGTGCTCGTGGCGCCGCTGTCGCCGTACGGGTTCGGGGGCACGAGGGGCGAGGACGGCGAGCCGTGCACCGACGATGCCGCGGGCACCGGTGGGGGCGGCGCCTCCCCGGCCTTCGTCGCCAGCGTCCGGTCCGGCGACCGCGGCGGGGAGGACCCCAACAGCGCCCGCGCGGTCCACCGGGCCTTCTTCGGCGCCGGCGACCGCGCGGACGAGGTCGACGAGGACCTGCTCGTCGACGAGATGCTGCGGGTCGCCCTCGGCGAGGACCACTACCCGGGCGACTCGACGACCTCGGAGCACTGGCCCGGCTTCGCGCCGGGCACCCGCGGCATCCTCAACGCCATGTCGCCGCGCTGGTACGACGCCTCGGGCATCGTCGACGTCGAGCCCAAGCCGCCGGTCACCTGGGTCCACGGCACCGCCGACCAGGTCGTCGGCGACGCGTCGATGTTCGACCTGGCGACCCTCGGGCAGCTCGGCGCCGTGCCCGGGTGGCCCGGCGCCGACGTCATGCCGCCGCAGCCGATGGCCGCCCAGACCCGGGCGGTCCTGCGCCGGTACGCCGCCGCCGGCGGCACCACCCGCGAGGTGCCGCTCGACGGCGTCGGCCACGGCATCCCCCTCGCCGCCCCGCAGGCCGTCGCCGACGAGATCGCCGCCCTGCTGCGCTAGCCCGCCCGCCCGGCCCCGCCGACCAGGCGGTCGACGGCGACCCGGGTGGCCGCCGCCACGAGCGCGTCGGCGGGTGTGGCGTCCGGAGCGTCCTGACGGGTGAACACGGTGACGACGACCGGCGCCCGACCCGCCGGGTAGACGACGGCGACGTCGTCGCGGACGCCGTACTCGCCCGTCCCGGTCTTGTCGGCCACCGGCCACGCGGGGTCGACGCCGGCGCGGACCGTGCCGTCGCCCGTGGTGCAACCGAGCATGAGGTCGCGCAGCAGCGTCCGGTCGGCCAGGGCGAGGTCGGACCCGAGGACGACGTCGCGCACGTCCTGCGCGAACTGCGCCGGCGTCGTCGTGTCGCGCGGGTCGCCGGGCAGGGCCTCGTTGAGCCCCGGCTCGACGCGGTCCACGCGGGTGACCCGGTCGCCGTGCGCGCGCAGCCAGGCCTGCACCGCCGCGGGACCGCCGACCCGCTCGACGAGCAGGTTCGCGGCCGTGTTGTCGCTGAAGCGCAGCGCGGCGTCGAGCAGCTCGCGCACCGTCATCCCCGTGTCGACGAAGCGGCTGGTGATCGGCGCGTAGGCCAGCAGGTCGGCCCGCGTGTAGCGGACGACGACGTCGAGGTCCGCCTCGCTCGAGCGGTCGAGCACCGCGGCCGCGATGAACGTCTTGTTCGTCGAGGCGAACGGGAACCGGGTGCCGGGCCGCCAGGACACGGTGCGGCCCGTCCCCGTGTCGACGGCCGTCACCCCCAGCGTGGCGTCGTGGGTCCGCTCGAGGGCGGCGAAGGCCCGGTCGGTCGACGCGGCCGGAGCCGTGGTGGAGGTGGGGGCGGCCGCGGTGGCCGGACCGAGAGCCAGGAACGCGAGGAGCGGCAGGGCGAGGAGTGAGCGTCGGGTGGGTGCCATGAGGACACCGTCACCGCCCTGGCGCATGCGGTCGAGTGCGCGACCGCGCCGGTCGATGCCGATCGGGCATGGGTCAGCGCCGCGGGGCGCCGTACGGTGGCGGCGTGGACCTGCTCGCCGCCTGCCGCGTCCTCGTCCAGGTCGACGAGCGGGGCAGCGTGACGGGGGCGGCGGGCGCCCTCGGCGTCGCGCAGTCGGTGGCGAGCCGACGCCTGGCCGCCCTCGAGCGGCACCTCGGCGCGACCCTGCTCGAACGGCGCTCGCGGCGCTCCGTCCTCTCGGCGTACGGCCGCGACCTCGTCCCGACGGCGCGGCGGCTGGTCGCGCTCGCCGACGAGCTCGAGCTCGACGCCGAGCGGGCGCGGCTGCGCCCCCTGACGGTCGCCGTCCCCGACACCTGCGCCGACCGGGACCTCGCGGCGGTCGCGGCGGTGGCCCGGGGCGCGGGCCTGCACGTCGAGCTGCTGCCCGCCGGCCCGGCCGACCGCGCGGACCTCGTGGCGCGGCAGGCGGTCCGGGTCGGCCTGCTCGCGGTCCCCGCCGACGGCGCGACCTGGCGGACGCCGTTGGGGGCCGCGGGAGGACGCCGTACGGGGTCGTCGCCGCTGCGCCTCGAGCGGTTGCGCGCCTCGCGCAGCCCCCGCGGCGGGGCGCTGGCCGGTGCCCGGCTGCGGACCACCCCGGAGGACGAGGTGCCGCACGTGCGCGACGTCCTCGTCCGCGCGGGTGCCGCCGCCGGTCTCACCCCCGGACAGCTGCCGGTCGACCGGAGCCGCACCGCGGCCGTCGCCGGCGTGCTCGCCGACGGGGACCTGCTCCTGTGCTCGGCGCTCGAGGCCGACGACCTCGGACTGGCGTGGCGTCCGTTCGCCGGGCTCGGGCTGGCGCGCGGCCACCGGCTCGATGGGGAGAGCGCCGACGACGTGAGCGCCCTGCGGGACGCCGCCGGCGCGCAGCTCGCCGGGGCTCTCGGGGCTCTCGGGGCTCTCGGGGCGCGCCGTGGCTGAGCGCGCCGGCCTCGCGCGGGCGCGGGCCCGGGTGCGGTCGGACCTCGCCGAGGCGGGCCTCGTCGCCGGCCTGCTGGTCCGCGACCTCGGGACCGGCCGCGAGGCCGACGTCGAGGCGGACGTCCTCACGCCGGCGGCGTCGCTGGCCAAGCTGCCCCTGGCCCTCGCCGTCCTCACCCGGGTCGACGACGGTCGCCTCGACGGTGCCCGGCCCGTCGAGGTCCCCGCCGGAGACCCGGGCGAGGTCACGCCCGGGCTGGGTCGCTTCCGCCACCCCGCGGTCGTGGCCGTCGACGACCTCGTCGGTCTCGCCCTCACGATCAGCGACAACGCCGCCGCGGACGCCCTGCTGCGGCTCGTCCCGCCGGACGAGGTCGGCGCCGACCTCGAGCGCCTCGGGATCGGGCCGATGGTGCTGCGCCACCCCTTCGGCGACCTGTCCGACACCCCCCTCGACCGGTTGCCGCCGCACGAGGCGCACCTGGCCCACACCCTCGCCATCCGCGGCAGCACCCCCGCCCAGGGGCACCCGATCCGGCAGCTCGACGTGGCCCGCACCAACGTCGTCACCGCCCGGTCCGTCGCCGACCTGCTCGAGCGGGTCTGGACCGGACGCGGGCTGCGGCCGGTTGTCGCCGCGCGGCTGCGCGAGCACCTGCGAGGTTCCGTCGCCCGGCACCGCCTCGCCCCCGACCTCGCCTCCGACGACGCCCGCTGGGCGTCCAAGACGGGGACCCTGCTCAACCTGCGGCACGAGGCCGGCGTGGTCGAGCACGCCGACGGCGCGCGGGTCGTCGTCGTCGCGCTCAGCACCTCCCGCGTCCCGGCCACCGTGCAGCCCGCCGCCGAGGCGGCGCTCGGCGCCGCGGCGCGGCTGCTGCACGACCTCGTGCGCTGACCCGTCGCCGTACGGTGTCGCCGTGCTGATCCGCGACGCGACCGACGCCGACTGGCCGGCGATCCACCCGTTCTTCTCCGCCATCGTCGCGGCGGGGGAGTCCTACGCCTTCCCCGCCGGCCTCGGGCTCGAGGAGGGGCGCGGCTGGTGGATGGAGACCCCACCGGGGCGGACCGTCGTCGCGGTCGACGGCGACACGGTCCTCGGCAGCGCCAAGACGGGCCCGAACCGGCCGGGTCGCGGGGCCCACGTCGCGACGGCGAGCTTCATGGTCGACCCGGTCCACGCCGGCCGTGGCGTCGGCCGTGCCCTCGGCGAGCACGTCGTCGAGTGGGCCCGAGCGAGCGGCTACCGCGCGATCCAGTTCAACGCCGTCGTGGAGACCAACGAGCCGGCCGTGCGGCTGTGGCGCTCGCTCGGCTTCCGCGTCGTCGGCACGGTCCCCGGCGCCTTCGACCACCCCCGGCACGGGTACGTCGGCCTGCACGTCATGGTCCTCGACCTCACGACCTGACCTGCCCCGGACACGAAGATGCCCGGTCCCACCGGGACCGGGCCGGGTGACGGTTCACGTACCACAACGGGCCAACCGTCTGAAGTCTTCGAGGTGTGCCGCTCTCGTGACGTTTCCGTGTCGAGCGGCGTGAAACAACGTTCTCACCACATCGTGAGGAGCGCAGCAGGCTCGCCGGAATACACCCCGGAAATGGTCCGGGTGGACTAGTCGTCGTGGTCCGGGTGGCCGACCCGTCCTCCCGGACGTCCGACAGGGGGACGGCCGGCGGCCCCGCCGGGGGGTCGTCCCTACGATGACGAAGGTGAGCCTCGCGACCGACCCCCGCGCCCTCGGCCTGTCCGGCCGCTCCTTCCTCAAGGAGCTCGACCTCACGCCCGAGCAGTGGCGCGGCCTCGTCGACCTCACCCTCGAGCTCAAGGCCGAGCGCCGGGAGCGACGCGAGACGCCGCGGCTCACCGGCCGGTCGATCGCGCTGATCTTCGAGAAGACCTCGACCCGGACCCGCTGCGCGTTCGAGGTCGCGGCCTACGACCAGGGCGCGCACGTCACGGTCCTCGACCCGTCGGGCAGCCAGATCGGCCACAAGGAGTCGGTCGCCGACACGGCCCGCGTCCTCGGCCGGTTCTACGACGGCATCGAGTACCGCGGGACGGCGCAGGAGACCGTCGAGACCCTCGCGCAGCACGCCGGCGTCCCGGTCTGGAACGGCCTCACCGACGACTGGCACCCGACCCAGGCCCTGTGCGACGCGGTGACGATGCTCGAGCACACGACCAAGCCGGCGGAGCAGGTCGCCTTCGCCTACCTCGGCGACGCCCGCTTCAACATGGGCAACTCGCTGCTCGTCCTCGGCGCCCTCATGGGCATGGACGTGCGCATCGTGGCCCCGGCGCAGCTCCAGCCGCGGGCCGAGGTCCAGGAGCAGGCCCGCGCGCTCGCCGCCCGCACCGGCGCCCGGGTCACCGTCACCGACGACGTCGCCGTCGGGGTCGAGGGCGTCGACTTCGTCCACACCGACGTGTGGGTCTCGATGGGGGAGCCGAAGGAGGTGTGGGCCGAGCGGATCGCGCTGCTCACGCCGTACCGGGTCGACCGCGCCCTGCTCGAGGCGACCGGTAACCCGGACGTGCGCTTCCTGCACTGCCTCCCCGCCTACCACGACCTCGGCACGCAGGTCGGTCGCGACGTCCACGAGCAGTTCGGCCTCACCGAGCTCGAGGTCACCGACGAGGTGTTCGAGTCGGCGGCGTCGCTCGTCTTCGACCAGGCCGAGAACCGCCTGCACTCGATCAAGGCCGTCCTCGTCGCGACCCTCGGCTGAGGGACGCCGGCAGCCCGAACTCCGCGAACACCGCGGTGTCCATGAAGTGCGTGATGCCGGCGATCCGTCCGTCGTCGGTGACGTCGAGGACGTGCAGCGCGAACGGTTCCCACCGCCCCGCCGCGACCGGGTGGTAGACGGCCGCGGCGGGGGACCCGTTGGCGGCCGTGGTGAGCACCCGCGACCCGCGGCACACCTCGCCGGGCCCGCGCCACCACTGCTCGACCGACGACGACCCCGACAGCCACAGCGGGAACGGCGGCATGCTGAAGACGACGTCGTCGCGCAGCAGCCCGACGAGCCGCTCGACGTCGTACGCCTCGAAGGCCTCGACGTAGCGCGCGAGGACGGCGCCCTCGACCTCGGTGTCGCGCCCGCCCGCCTCGAGGGCGTCCAGCTCGCCGAGCGTCCGGCGTGCCCGCACGAGCGCCGAGTTCACCGACACGGTGGTCGTGCCGAGCAGCTCGGCGCACTCCTGCGCCGAGAAGGCGAGGACGTCGCGCAGCAGCAGGGCCGCCCGCTGCCGCGGCGGCAGGGACTGGAGCGCGGTGACGAAGGCGAGCCGTACGGAGTCACGCACGCCCACCACCTCCGCCGGGTCGGCCGCGGCCGGCAGGTGCGCGTCCGCGACCGGCCCGACCCACGGGGCGTCGTCGAGACGTCGCAGCGTGGTCGGGTCGGTCGGCACCTGCCCGGGGGAGGCGAGGTCCATCGGCAGCGACCGGCGCTGCGGCGCGCGCTGCATGTCGAGGCAGACCCGGGTCGCGATCGAGTAGAGCCAGGTGCGCACCGACGACCGACCCTCGTAGCCCTCGGCGTGCCGCCAGGCCTTGGTCATCGTCTCCTGCACGGCGTCCTCGGCCTCGGCGTAGCAGGCGAGGAACCGGTAGCAGTGCGCCACCAGCTCGGGCCGGAAGGTGGCCAGCTCGTCGACCGTCGGCGCGCTCACCCGCGGGAGCGTAGCGAGCACGATGCCGGGTCACCCCTCGTACCGCGCGTAGGTCATCAGCGCGTTGCCCGCCGGGGTGACGGCGCCCTCGAGCAGCCGCAGCCGGGTGACCGGCACGCTGTCGTCGAACAGGCGCTCGCCGGCCCCGGCGAGGGCCGGGTGGATGGTGACCATGAGCCGGTCGACGACGCCGCCCAGGAAGAGCGACCGGACGGTGCGCACCCCACCGACGACGTTGATGCCGCCCCCGTCGGACTCCTTGAGCGCCCGGACGTACTCGACCGGGTCGCCGCCGACGAGGGTGCTGTTCCAGTCCAGCTCGCCGTCGGGCCCGGCCTCGAGGGTGCTCGAGACCACGTGCTTGCGCGCCGGGTTGATGAACGCGCCGAAGGGGTCGTCGGCGTCGGCGGAGGACCAGAACGCCTTCCACTCCTCCCACAGCACGCGGCCGATGACGACGTCGGTGACGCCGGCGAGCGCGGTTTCCATGGCCGCGCCCTCCTCGGCGCCGAAGGCGCCGAACTGGAACAGGTGCGGGGACTGGGCGACCCCGTCCAGGCTGCTGAACTGGTGGGCGAGGACGGTGCGGCTCATGAGGTGCTCCTGGTGTGCGGGGCCCGGTCGGTCCGGGCCGTCACCGAGGTAGACGCGCCGTCCGCCGGGAACTCATCGCCGACCAGTAGGCCCGTTGCCCCAGCAGCGTCGCGGTCCCGGCCACGACCATCCCGGCGAGGTTGAGCCCGAGCTGGGCCAGCGACCCGCCCATCTCCGCGGGTGACCACACGGCCAGCCCGAGCGCGAGGTTGCCCGCGGCCGGCACGGTCGTCACCGAGATGAAGACGCCGACGAGCGCCGAGGCCCGACCCGACGTCGTCGACAGCACCCCCGCGATCCCCGCGAGGAGCGCCACGACGAGCGACCACCGGTCCGGGCGCCAGATGAACCCGGTCAGCGGTCGCGGCGCGAGCACGTCGTCGACGGTGACCCAGCCGCCGACCCGCGCCAGAAGGGCGAGGACGGTCACCACCGCGACGGCGAGCGCGAAACCGGTGACGAGCACGACCGCGGCGCGCGCGGCCAACCGCGGCCGGCGCAGCGCCAGGCCCACGCACGCCGCGGCCACGAGGGAGAACTCCGGCCCGACGACCATGGCACCGACGACGAGGATGCTGGAGTCGGTGACGACCGCGACCGCCGCGAGCGCGACCGCGAGCCACAGGAAGGCGTGGAAGCCCCACCCCGGCCGGACGGCGGCCTGCGCCTGGTCCTCGACGACCCGCCAGATCACCCCGTCCTCCGGGCTGCCCGGCGCCGCGCGCTCGGCCGCCACCGCGCCGGCGTACGGAGCCGCGGTGAGCTCCTGGAGGCTCACCGCGCCGGACCGCGCCAGGCCCAGCTCGTCGAGGTGGGCGAGCAGCCCGCCGGCGCGCTCCCGGGCGACGTCGGCGAGCACGGCGTCGCCGTCCGGGTCGCGGGCGGCGTCGCGGAGCACGACGACGTTGCGCACGGCCGGGTCGTCGTACAGCAGCGGCAGGACGGTGTCCCGCAGCGCCGGCGGCACGCTGAGGCGCAGCTGGACCATCACCCCGCGATGGTGCCAGAGCGCGACGGCCTACAGCGCGCGCCCGACCAGGTGCCCGATGCCGTAGGTGACGACCATGGCGAGCAGGCCGCCCACGACGTTGCGCGCCACCTGCCGCCCGGGCGGCATGCCGCCGAGCCGCGCGCTCGTCGCGCCGGTGAGGGCCAGCGCGACGACGACGAAGACGAGCAGCAGCGGCACCCGCAGGCTCGCCGACGCGAGCAGCGCGGCGAGGAACGGCACCAGCCCGCCGACGGTGAAGGCGGCCATCGACGCGAACGCGGCGTGCCACGGGTTGGTCAGCTCGTCCGGGTCGATGTTGAGCTCGATCTCCGCGTGCGCCCCGAGGGCGTCGTGCTCGGTGAGCTGCTGCGCGACCTGCTCGGCGAGCCCGCGCTCGAGGCCCTTGGCCTCGTACATCTGCGTCAGCTCCTCGAGCTCCTCCTCCGGGAACTCGCGCAGCTCGCGGGTCTCCTTGGCGATGAGGGCCTGCTCGGTGTCGCGCTGGGTGCTCACCGAGACGTACTCGCCGACGGCCATGGACAGGGCGCCGGCGACGAGCGCCGCCACCCCGGCGGTGGTGATCGGCCCGCGTTCGGTCGTCGCGCCGGCGACGCCGATGATGACGCCGGCCGTCGAGACGATGCCGTCGTTGGCGCCGAGGACGGCGGCGCGCAGCCAGTTGAGCCGGCCGCTCGCGGCCTCCGCGTGCGGCTCGGCGGCGTGCGTGGGCAGGGTCTCGGTCACGACGCCGCCTCGACGACGGCTCCGCCGGCCCGCGCGGCCTCGGCGACCCGGTGGGCGAGCTCGACGTCGAGCTGGGTCAGGCCGCCCTCGGAGTGGGTGCTGAGCACCCACGTCGTCGACGTCCAGCGGATGTCGATGTCGGGGTGGTGCTGCATCTGCTCGGCCACCTCGGCGACATCGTCGACGAGGCGGACCGCCGCCGGGAAGTCCGGGGAGGTGTACGTGGCCACGAGGGACGTGCCCTCCTGGCGCCAGCCGGTGAGGTCCGCGAGCTGTCGCGTGACCTCCTCCTGGGTGAGGATGCGTGCCATGCCCCCCATCCTCCCGGCGAGCGACCCGGGCCGCACCGAAGGTGAGGCAAACCGAAGCACCACCCGCCTCGTCGTCGGGGCCGCCCTCGTCGACGACCTCGCGCGCCCCACCACGGTGCTGGCGGCCCGCCGTACGGAGCCCCCGGCGCTCGCCGGCGGGTGGGAGCTGCCGGGGGGCAAGGTCGAGCCGGGGGAGGAGCCGCGCGCGGCGCTGCGCCGCGAGCTGCGCGAGGAGCTCGGGGTCGAGGTCGGGCTCGGCGCCCCGCTGCCCGGGCCGCTGCCCGACGGCGCCTGGCCGCTGGGGGAGCGCTACCGGATGCTCGTCTGGCTGGCCGTCGTCACGCAGGGCGAGCCGGCCCCCCTGGAGGACCACGACGCGCTGCGCGTCCTCACCGCCGACCGGCTCGAGGACGTCGCCTGGCTGCCCGCCGACCTGCCCGTCGTGCGGGCGCTGCGCGAGGTGGTCGGCGGCGCCCCGAAACCCTGAGAGACTGGTGGCATGGCCAGCAGGACCCGAGACGACATCCGTAACGTCGCCATCGTCGCCCACGTCGACCACGGCAAGACCACCCTCGTGGACAAGATGCTGTGGCAGTCGGGCGCGTTCGGCGAGCACCAGCACGTGGACGAGCGAGCGATGGACTCGGGCGACCTCGAGCGCGAGAAGGGCATCACCATCCTCGCCAAGAACACCGCGGTGCACTACCGCGGCAAGGCGGCGAGCGAGGCCGGGCTGGCCGACGGCGTGACGATCAACATCATCGACACCCCCGGTCACGCCGACTTCGGCGGCGAGGTCGAGCGCGGTCTGTCCATGGTCGACGGCGTCGTCCTGCTCGTCGACGCCTCCGAGGGCCCGCTGCCGCAGACCCGCTTCGTCCTGCGCAAGGCGCTCGCCGCGAAGATGCCGGTCATCCTGTGCATCAACAAGGTCGACCGCCCCGACGCCCGCATCGCCGAGGTCGTCGACGAGACCTACGAGCTCTTCCTCGACCTCGACGCCGACGAGCACCAGATCGAGTTCCCCATCGTCTACGCGTCGGCCAAGGCCGGTCGCGCGTCGCTGACCCGTCCCGAGGACGGCGGCATGCCCGACGGGGACGACCTCGAGCCGCTCTTCTCGACGATCCTGTCGACGATCCCCGCGCCGGTGTACGACGACGCCGCGCCCCTGCAGGCGCACGTCACCAACCTCGACTCGAGCAACTTCCTCGGCCGCCTGGCCCTGCTGCGCGTCTTCAACGGCACGATCACCAAGGGCCAGCAGGTCACCTGGTGCCGCCACGACGGCTCGCAGACCCGGGTGAAGATCACCGAGCTGCTCATGACCGAGGCCCTCGAGCGCAAGCCGGCCGAGTCCGCCGGCCCCGGCGACATCATCGCCGTCGCCGGCATCCCGGACATCACCATCGGCGAGACCCTTGCCGACCCCGAGGACCCGCGCCCGCTGCCGCTCATCACGGTCGACGAGCCGGCCATCTCCATGACGATCGGCACCAACACCAGCCCGATGGTCGGCCGCGTGCGCGGCTCTAAGGTCACCGCCCGGATGGTCAAGGACCGGCTCGACAAGGAGCTCGTCGGCAACGTCTCGCTGCGGATCCTGCCGACCGAGCGCCCCGACACCTGGGAGGTCCAGGGCCGTGGGGAGCTCGCGCTGGCCATCCTCGTCGAGCAGATGCGCCGCGAGGGTTACGAGCTGACCGTCGGCAAGCCGCAGGTCGTCACCCGCGAGGTCGACGGCAAGCTCCACGAGCCCGTCGAGCGCCTGACCATCGACACCCCCGAGGAGCACCTCGGGACGATCACGCAGATCATGGCCGCCCGCAAGGGCCGCATGGAGCAGATGACCAACCACGGCACCGGGTGGATCCGGATGGAGTTCCTCGTCCCCAGCCGCGGCCTCATCGGCTTCCGCACCGAGTTCCTCACCGAGACCCGCGGCACCGGCATCGCCCACCACGTCTTCGAGGACTACGAGCCGTGGCACGGCACGATCACGACCCGCACGAGCGGCTCGCTGGTCTCGGACCGCTCCGGCGTCGTCACCGCCTACGCGATGGTCAACCTCCAGGAGCGCGGCGTCCTCTTCACCGAGCCGACGACCGAGGTCTACGAGGGCATGATCGTCGGCGAGAACTCGCGCGCCGACGACATGGACGTCAACATCACCAAGGAGAAGAAGCTCACCAACGTGCGCGCCTCCTCGTCGGACAACTTCGAGAAGATCGTCCCGCCGCGGGCGCTCAGCCTCGAGCAGTCGCTGGAGTTCTGCCGGGAGGACGAGTGCGTCGAGGTGACGCCGGAGGCGGTGCGCATCCGCAAGGTCGTGCTCGACGCGACCGAGCGCGCCCGCACCGCGTCGCGCGCCCGCTCGGCCGCCAAGGCCTCCGCGCAGTAAGCACCCTCCGCCTCCTCGACACCGTCATGCCGCGTCGTCCGACCCGGGTCGCCCTCGTCGTCCCGCTGCTGCTCGCGGCGCTGGTCGCCGCGGCGTGCTCGGCCCCGTCGCGCAAGCCGTCGGCGGCGGTCGCGGCGGCCAACCGCGACCGCGGCGGCGCCCTCGAGGTCCTCCTCGACCAGGACGTGCGGCACTGGGACCCCCAGCGCATCGACGGCGGCCCGGAGGCGGCGCTCGCCGTGCGGATGTTCGTCCGCACCCTCACCACGACGAACGGCGGCGCCCCCGGCGTCGACGGCAGCCCCGTCCAGGCCGACCTCGCGACGACCACCGGGACCGCCACCGACGGCGGGCGCACCTGGACCTTCACCCTGCGCACCGACGTCGAGTGGCAGGACGAGCGGACGGTGACCTGCGAGGACGTCCGGTACGGCGTCTCGCGCGCCTTCGCGACGGACGTGCTCACGGGCGCGCCGGCGTACGCCGCCTCGCTGCTCGACATCCCGTCGACGACCGACGCGCAGGGGCGCACCGTCTCGGCGTACGCCGGCCCCTACCGCGGCACCGGTCAGGCGCTCTACGACCGGGCGGTCACCTGCTCGGGCCGCACGATCACCTTCCACCTCAAGCGGCCGGCGTACGACTTCGACCAGACCGTGGCCCTGCCCGCGTTCGCCCCCGTGCGCCGCGACCACGACCTGCGCGGCGCGATGAACCTCATGGTCTTCTCCTGCGGTCCGTACATGCTCGAGGGGGAGTACGTCCCCGGGGTGGGCGGCCGCTTCGTGCGCACGCGCACCTGGACCCCGCTGTCGGACTTCGTCCGGCGCGCCCTGCCCGACTCGGTCACCCTGCACGAGGGGCTCGACACGACGACCGCGGTGCAGCGGCTCGTCGACGACCAGGGCCCGGACCGCTTCGGGGTGACCGTCGCGGACACCCCGCCGGCGCTGCAGGCGCGGCTGCTCGACGACCCCGCCCTGGCCGGGCGCACGACCAGCGTGCCGACCCCGACGGTCGACGTGCTCGTCCCCGACACCCGCAGCCCCGTCATGCGCTCGGCCGCCGCCCGGCGCGCGCTCGCCGTGGCGACCGACCGCACGGCCTTCGTCGCCGCGTCCGGCGGCCCGACCGCCCTCGACGCCGCGACCTCGCTGCTGCCCTCCACGGTCGCCGGCACGAGCACCACCGACCCGTACGGCGCCCCGGCCGCCGGCGACCCCACCGCGGCCCGAGCGCTGCTCGCCGGGTCCGGCCTGACGCTGCCCGTCCCGATCCGCGTGGCCTACCGGTCCTCGGCCCTCGCCGACGCCGGTTTCGCGGCCCTCCGTGCGGGGTGGCAGCGGGCCGGCTTCGCCGTGACCCTCGTGCCGCTCGCCGAGGGCGCGACCGCGCCCGCCGGGGTCGACGTGAGCGAGCAGGCGTGGACGGCGGCCTGGCCGTCGGCCTCCACGCTGCTGCCCGTCTTCGTCGCCCGCACCCCGGGCTGGTCCACCGACCCCACCGTCACCCGGCTGCTCGCCGCCGCCGAGACCACCGAGGCGGCCACCGCCCGCGGGCAGGCCTGGGCGGCGCTCGACCGCGCCCTCGCCACCTCCGGGGCGTACGTCGCCCTCGCGCAGCCGACCCGCGTCCTCGTCCACGGTTCCGGGGTCGTCGGGTACGCCGACAGCGCCGACCTCGGGGGCTACCCCGACCTCGCGCGACTCCAGCTCGCCCGCCCCTGAGCCGTCGGAGGCGGACCGGACCCCTCCCAGCGCGCTCCCAGCCCGGCCCGCCGTGGGTCACGATCCGGCGACGCCGGGGGCGGGGCGGTTCAGGATGTGGGATGCGCTGGTCTAAGGTTTCGTCGGTCCGCCCCGCTGCGCGGGGTCTTTTCCACGAAGTGAGGGTCCGAACCGCATGACCATCGCCCCCGGCCAGGAGGACACCGCCGGTCGCTCCGAGATCGACGACGCGGCGCTCGACGGCGCCGTCGCCATCAAGGGGCGCTCTCCGTGGCAGATCGTCTGGTCCCGGCTCAAGCGGGACAAGGTGACGATGGTCGCCCTCGTCGTCTCCGTCCTCTTCCTCGTCGTGGGGGCGATCTCGCCGGTGCTCCAGGCGCTGGGCGTGCTCAAGCCCAACCTCACCCACCCCGACCTCGTTGCGGGTCTGGGCTCGATCCCGGACGGCTTCGCGGGTGGGGTGTCGTGGTCGCACCTGCTCGGTGTCGAGCCGGGCACCGGCCGCGACCTGGGCTCGCGCATCGTCGCCGGGCTGACGACCTCGCTCATCGTCGCGGTCTGCGCGACGATCTTCTCGGTCGTCGTCGGCACCGTCGTCGGCATCATCTCGGGCTTCGCCGGCGGGTTCGTCGACTGGCTCTTCAGCCGGTTCCTCGACCTCGTGCTGAGCTTCCCCTCGACGCTCATGCTGCTGTCGCTGCAGTCGGTCCTCGTGCCGCTCGTCGCCCGCGGCATCGGCGCCCAGGACACCGACCCCAGCGCCAAGATCGTCTTCATGATCCTCGTGCTCGGGTTCTTCGGGTTCCCGTACTTCGCGCGCATCATCCGCGGTCAGGTCCTCTCGCTGCGCGAGCGCGAGTTCGTCGAGGCGGCCCGCTCGCTCGGTGCCAAGCGCAGCCGGATCTACTTCGTCGAGCTCCTCCCGCACCTGTGGGCGCCGCTGCTCGTCTACACCACGCTCGTCATGCCGGCGAACATCGCCGCGGAGGCGGCCCTGGGCTACCTCGGCGTCGGCATCAACCCGCCGACCGCCTCGCTGGGCGCGATCCTCACCGACGCGGTCAACTACAGCCAGAGCGACTTCGCGTACTTCCTCTTCCCGGGTCTGACCGTCTTCATCCTGGTCCTGGCGTTCAACCTGCTCGGTGACGGGCTGCGGGACGCGCTCGACCCCAAGGCCGGCCGCTCGTGAGCCGAGCCCCCCAGTTGTCGCGGGCGTCCACCCGCGCAGACCTCGCGGCGACCGCCGCGGGGAGGCCTGCCGCCACCACAGGGGCGGCGGAGACCAGTGCACACAAGGAGAACACATGATGCGCACCAGGAGGGGAGCCCTCACGGTGGCCCTCGGCGCCGTCGTCGCCGTCGCCGCGGGCGCCTGCAGCTCGTCCGGTGGTTCGGGCGGCTCGGCCTCCGGCTCCGCCGGCTCGGCCCCCACCAAGGGCGGGACGATCTACGTCCTCGACCTCGGCCCGCACAACGGCCTCGACCCGCAGCAGAGCTACGTCGGTGCCGACCTCGAGTTCGCGAGCCGCGCGTACTCCCGCAGCCTCGTCACCTGGAGCGCGGACTCCGACCCCAAGCTCGTCCCGGACCTGGCGACCGACACCGGCACCATGTCGGACGGCGGCAAGACCTGGACGTTCACCCTCAAGGGTGACGCCAAGTGGCAGGACGGCAAGACCGTCTCCTGCGACGACATCAAGTACGGCATCTCGCGCACCTTCGCGACCGACGTCATCTCCAACGGTCCGACGTACATCCTGTCGTTCCTCGACGTCCCGTCCGACTCCGACGGCGCCCCGATCTACAAGGGCCCCTACAAGACGGACGCCGCCGGCCAGGCCGCCTTCGACAAGGCGATCACCTGCGAGGGCGAGAAGCTGACCCTGCACTTCAAGAAGCCGTGGGCCGACTTCAACCAGGCCACCGCCTCGCTCGCCTCGTTCAACGCGTTCCGCAAGGACAAGGACAAGGGCGCCAACAGCCTGTTCGAGGCGTTCTCCGACGGCCCGTACATGCTCCAGGGCACGTTCGACCAGAACACCGGCGGCACCTTCGTGCGCAACCCCAACTGGGACGCGTCGAAGGACCCGGTGCGCAAGGCCTACCCGGACAAGATCGTCATCCAGGAGGGCATCGCGTCCGAGCAGCAGTACCAGCGGCTCATCGCGGACTCCGGCAACGACCAGACGGCCATCACCTACACCTCGGCCCCGCCGGCGCAGCTGGCCAACGTCGTGGCGAAGAAGGACCGCCTGTCCAACCCGGTCGCGCCGTACGTCGACTACCTCACGCCGAACTACCAGTCGGCCACGATGAAGAACCCGGCGATCCGCAAGGCCTTCGCCCAGGCCACCAACCGCGACGCCTACATCCAGGCCAACGGTGGGTCGCAGATCATGACGCCGACCTACGCCATCTGCAACAAGGCGCTGAAGTGCTACAAGGACTTCAACCCCTTCAACACCCCCACCTCGGGTGACCCGAGCGCGGCCAAGGCCACGCTGCAGGCGGCCGGCATCACGACCCCGGTCAACATCACGGTCGTCTACCGCAAGACGGCGACCCGCGACAAGGCCTTCTCGGCCCTGAAGCAGACCTGGGACCAGGGTGGCTTCAACACCACCCTCGAGGGCATCCAGGACAAGTACTACCGGACCATCTCGAGCGCGGCGAGCAAGAGCAAGGACGTCTTCTTCGCCAGCTGGGGTGCGGACTGGCCCTCGGGCTCGACCGACATCCCGCCGCTGTTCGACGGGCGCATCAACATCACGCCCACGAGCAGCAACCAGGACTACGGCTACTTCAACAACGACGAGGTCAACAAGGCCATTGACGCGGCCTACCTGATCTCCGACGCCGACGCCCGCGAGAAGGCCTGGGGCGACATCGACGAGATGATCAACAAGGACGGTGGCGTCGTGCCGCTCGTCAACCAGAAGTTCGTCTTCCTGCGCGGCTCGAAGGTCAAGGGCTACACGATCAACGCGGCCTTCGGCGGCTACGTCGACTTCGCCACGCTCGCGGCGCAGTGACCGACTGACCACGCTCCACCAGCACCACCTCGCAGCACCCGTGTGACGCTCCCGTAGCGTGCACCGCACCACCACGGTCGTGCCGGGCGGACGATGTCCGCCCGGCACGACCCCGGTCCACCGCCCGGAAGGGAGGTCGTGCGCCCACCGGCGCCCGAGCCCATGTTCTTCTACATCATCCGCCGGCTCATCTCGGCCGTCGCCATGCTCTTCGTCATCACGCTGGCGACCTACCTGCTCTTCTTCGCCTCGCCGATCGACCCGGCGAGCCTGACCTGCTCGAAGAACTGCACCCCGGCCGTCATCGAGGGCAACCGGGTCAAGCTCGGCTACGACAAGCCGATCCCGGTGCAGTACGCGAACTTCCTCAAGGGCTTCGTCACCACCCGCTACTTCCCCGACGACCCGGAGCTGCGCAAGACGAACCCGCAGGCGGTGTTCGTCTGCGACGCCCCGTGCCTCGGCTACTCGGCGCTGCGCACCCAGGGCGTCACCGACATGGTCAAGACGGCCGCCCCGGCCACGGCGTCCATCGCCATCGCCGCCTTCGTCATGTGGATCGTCTTCGGCGTCGGCTTCGGCATCATCGCCGCCCTCAAACGGGGACGATGGCAGGACCGGCTGCTCGTCGGGGTGTCGCTCGTCGGCTACTCGCTGCCGACCTTCTTCATCGGCACCCTGCTCTACGTCTTCGTCTCGGTGCAGTGGGGGATCATCCCCATCTCGAACGTCGGGTACTTCCCGATCGGCGACAACGGGCCCATCGCCTGGGCCGTGGGCATCACCCTGCCCGCGCTGACCCTCGCCGCGGTCTACGCGGCGTCGTACGTGCGGCTCACCCGCGCCTACATGCTCGAGACCCTGTCCGAGGACTACATCCGCACCGCCCGCGCGAAGGGCGTCAAGGAACGCACGGTCATCCGCCGGCACGGCCTGCGCGCCGCGCTCACCCCGATCGTCACGGCCGCGGGCCTCGACCTCGGTGGTCTGCTCGGCGGCGCGATCATCTCCGAGCAGGTCTTCAACATCCAGGGTCTGGGCAAGATGGCCATCGTGGCGATCCAGCAGACCGACCTGCCCTCGACCGTGGGCGTCGTGCTCGTGGCCGCGTTCTTCATCGTCATCGCGAACCTCATCGTCGACGTCCTCTACGGCGTCATCGACCCGCGCGTGCGACTCGCCTGAGGAGGCACCCCGTGACCACCACCGCTCCCGCCGACCGGCGGGCCGACGCCCCGCGCGACGGCGACACGGCGTACCTGTCGCTGCGCGACGTCAAGGTGCACTTCCCGACCGACGACGGCCTGGTCAAGGCCGTCGACGGGCTGAGCTTCGACCTCGAGCGCGGCAAGACCATCGGCATCGTCGGCGAGTCCGGCTCCGGCAAGTCCGTGACGAGCCAGGCCATCCTCGGCCTGCACCGCCGCTCGCGGGCCAAGGCGTCGGGGCAGATCGTCCTCGACGGCGAGGACCTCATGACCGCCAAGGACGAGCGGCTGCGCCACCTGCGCGGCAGCAAGATGGCGATGATCTTCCAGGACCCGCTGTCGGCCCTGCACCCGTACTACACGGTGGGGTCGCAGATCGTCGAGGGCATCCTCGTGCACCACTCGGACATGGGGAAGTCGGCCGCCAAGAAGCGCGCCGTCGACCTGCTCGGCCGGGTCGGCATCCCCAGCCCCGGCCGACGCGTCGACCAGTACCCGCACGAGTTCTCCGGCGGCATGCGCCAGCGCGCGATGATCGCCATGGCCCTGGCCAACGACCCGTCGCTGCTCATCGCCGACGAGCCGACGACGGCGCTGGACGTCACCGTCCAGGCCCAGATCCTCGACCTCATGCGCGACCTGCAGCGCGAGTTCGGGTCGGCGATCATCATGATCACCCACGACCTCGGCGTCGTCGCCGAGATGGCCGACGACATCCTCGTCATGTACGGCGGCAAGGCGGTCGAGTACGGCTCGGTCGACGACGTCTTCTACCGACCGACCCACCCCTACGCGTGGGGCCTGCTCAGCTCGATGCCGCGGCTCGACCGCGACCGCAAGGGCCGCTTGGACCCCGTGCCCGGCAACCCGCCGTCGCTCATCAACGTGCCGAGCGGCTGCGCCTTCCACCCCCGGTGCGCGTTCCGGGACCAGGTGCCGGGCGACGCCTGCCGCAGCGAGGTCCCCGAGCTGCGCGAGACCACGCCCGGGCACCTCGACCGGTGCCACCTGACGGCGGAGCAGAAGGCCACGCTGTTCAACGAGAAGGTCAAGCCCCGCCTCTAGGGCTCACGGCCCGACGGAAGGACCCGCACCACCGTTATGAGCACCGATCTCAGCACGCAGGACAGCACGCCGCTGCTGCGGCTCACCGACCTGCAGAAGCACTTCCCGCAGTACAAGCAGACCCTCGTGCGCCGCCCCGACGCACCGGTCAAGGCCGTCGACGGCATCTCGCTCGAGCTGCGCGCCGGCGAGACCGTCGGCCTCGTCGGCGAGTCCGGCTGCGGCAAGTCCACGGCCGGCCGCACCATGCTGCGCCTGCTCGACCCGACCGGCGGCCGGATCGAGTTCGAGGGCCAGGACGTCACCTCGGTCGGCGGCAACGAGCTGCGGCTGCTGCGCCGGAAGATGCAGATGGTCTTCCAGGACCCCTACGGCTCGCTGAACCCGCGGCACACCGTCGGCTCGATCATCGCGGCCCCGTTCACCATCCAGGGCATCAAGCCCGAGAAGGGCGTGCGCCGGACGGTGCAGGAGCTGATGTCCCGCGTGGGCCTCAACCCCGAGCACTACAACCGCTACCCGCACGAGTTCTCCGGCGGCCAGCGGCAGCGCATCGGCGTGGCCCGGGCCATCGCCCTCGAGCCGCAGCTCGTCGTCTGCGACGAGCCGGTCTCCGCGCTCGACGTCTCGATCCAGGCCCAGGTCATCAACCTCCTCGAGGACATCCAGGAGGAGCGGGGGATCGCCTACGTCTTCATCGCCCACGACCTGTCGGTCGTGCGGCACATCTCCGACCGCGTCGTCGTCATGTACCTCGGCAAGATCATGGAGGAGGCCCCGCGCGACACCCTGTACGGCGCCCCGCAGCACCCCTACACGCACGCGCTGATGTCGGCCGTGCCGCTGCCCGACCCGGACGCCGGGGCGCAGCGCGAGCGGATCCTGCTCAAGGGCGACCTGCCCTCGCCGCAGAACCCGCCCAGCGGCTGCGTCTTCCGCACCCGCTGCCCCAAGGCGCAGGACAAGTGCGCCGCGGAGGTGCCGCTGCCGGTGGAGGTCGCGCCCGGCCACCGGGTCGCGTGCCACTTCCCCGAGGTGCGCCAGGTCATCTGAGCCCCCCGTGTCCCGGCTGCTGCTCGTCCACGCCCACCCCGACGACGAGACCCTCACCTGCGGGGTGACGATGGCCCACCACGTCGCCCGTGGCGACGAGGTGCACGTGCTCACCTGCACGCTGGGGGAGGAGGGCGAGGTCGTCCCGCGCCACCTCGCCCACCTGCAGGGCGCGCCGGGTGACCCGCTCGGCCCCTACCGCCGCGGCGAGCTGGCGCGGGCCCTCGCGGTCCTCGGGGTGACCTCGCACGTGCTCGGCGAGGACGACCGCGGGGCGACGTCGCGGTGGCGCGACAGCGGCATGGCCGGCACCTCCGCCGCGGACCACCCGCAGGCCTTCGCCGCCGCCCCGCTGCGCGAGGCGGCCACCGCCGTCGCGAGGGTGGTGGCGCGCCTGCGCCCCGACGTCCTCGTCACGTACGACGCCGGCGGTGGCTACGGCCACCCCGACCACGTCCGCACCCACGAGGCCACCCGCACCGCCGTCCTCGGGCTCCCGGCCCGGGACCGGCCGTCCCGCGTCTTCGAGATCCGCACCCCGCGCTCGTGGGCGCAGGAGGACCGGGCGTGGCTGCGCGAGCGGGTGCACCCCGGGCGGCACGGCGAGCCGCCCGGGCGGACCCTGCAGCTGCTGGACGACGCGGCGCCGTACCCCGTCGGGGTGGTCGACGACGCCATGGTGACCCACGAGGTGGTCGACCCCACCGCGGTGGCGCGGCAGGCCGCCGCGCTGCGCGAGCACGTCACCCAGCTGACCGTCCTCCAGACGCTCCCGGGGGACGGGCCGGTGGTGCCGTTCTACGCCCTCAGCAACGACGTCGCCGCCCGGCTGCCGGGCCGCGAGGGCTTCGCCCGGGTCGACCCCGCCACGTGGGCGCCGTGGCCGCTCGACCCCGCCCGGAGCGAGGGACACCGCTGGGGCAGACTGACGGGGTGACCGGCCCCACGAGCGACGAGCTCCGTCAGGCCATGGGCCGCTTCGTCACCGGCGTCACCGTCGTGACGACCCTCGCCGGCGGCCTCGACCACGCGATGACCGCCAACGCCGTCGTCTCCGTCTCGCTCGACCCGATGCTCGTGCTGCTGTGCGTCGAGCAGGAGGCGCGCTGGCACGACGCCGTGCTCGCCGCCGGCGTGTGGGGCGTGAGCATCCTCGGCGAGCAGGACCGGGCCACCGCGCAGTGGCTCGCCACCCGCGGCCGGCCGCTGCACGACCAGCTGGCCCGGGTCGACGTCGAGCGCGGACCGGTGACCGGGGTGGCGCTGCTGTCCGGCGCCCTGGCCACCCTCGAGTGCCGCACGCAGCAGGTCGTGCCCGCCGGCGACCACACCGTGCTGCTCGCCGAGGTGCTGCACGTCGGGCTGCCCGACCACACCGGCGACGCGCTGACCTTCTACCGCGGCCGGTTCGGTCACCTGTCCTGAGCGGGCGCGTCGACGTACGCGTAGGTGTGGTGGACGGTGAAGCCGAGCCGCTCGTAGAGCGCCCGCGCGGCCACGTTGCCGGCCTCGACCTGGAGGACCATCCCGGGCATCCCGTGCTCGCGGGCCAGGAGCGCCAGCGCGCCGAGGACCGCCGACCCGACGCCGGTCCGCCGGTGCTCGGGGTCGACCCACATCGCGTGCACGCCGGCCCAGCCGGGCTCGACCGACATCCGCGCGACGGCGACCGGGCGGCGCGGGTCACCCGCGGACGCGAAGAGCTGCCCGGCCGACCCGGTGAGGACCTGCTCGGTCACGCCGGGGACGAGGTCGCGCTGCCGCGCGTACGCCTGCAGCCAGTCCGTCGTCAGCCGGGCGTCGACGGTCACCGGGGGAGCGGCGGGCGGGTCCGGGGGCGGCGGGACGTCGGCGCTCGCCCCGACCATCGTCAGCGTCGGCTGGTGGGCCACGTGCCCCCGGGACAGCAGCTCGGCGCCGACCGGGACGGCGGCCACGGCCTCGGTGAGCGACGGGGTGCCGCCGAGCCCGCGCGGCAGGTCGACGTGCACCCGCAGCGGCAGCCCGCGCTGCGCGTACCAGCGGGTCGCGTGGTCGACCGCCAGCGGCAGGGGCAGGGTCGGGTCGCCGTACGGGAGCAGGGAGTTGCCGCGGCCGGTGAAGCCGGACGAGGCCCGCAGGACCCAGTCGCCGAGGCCGTCGGTCTCGACCGCGGGCCAGCCCCGGGCCATCACCCGCTCGAGCTCGCCGACCCCGATCGGGGAGGGTCGGGCGGGCACTGGGCGGGGTGGGGCCTCGTCGGGGGACATCGGTCGGCATACTAGGGCCCATGACCTACGTCATCGCCCTCCCCTGCGTGGACCTCAAGGACAAGGCCTGCATCGAGGAGTGCCCCGTCGACTGCATCTACGAGGGTGAGCGCTCGCTCTACATCCACCCGGACGAGTGCGTCGACTGCGGCGCCTGCGAGCCGGTGTGCCCCGTCGAGGCGATCTACTACGAGGACGACGTCCCCGAGGAGTGGGCCGACTACTACAAGGCCAACGTCGAGTTCTTCGACGACCTCGGCAGCCCCGGCGGCGCGGCCAAGCTCGGCGTCATCGCCAAGGACCACCCGCTGGTCTCCGCGCTGCCCCCGCAGTCGCACGACGAGTGACGAGGTCGCTGCCCGACTTCCCCTGGGACTCGCTGGCGCCGTACAAGCGCACGGCGCAGCAGCACGAGGGCGGGATCGTCGACCTGTCGGTCGGCACCCCGGTCGACCCGACGCCCGTGGTCGTGCAGGCCGCGCTCGCCGCCGCCGCCGACTCGCCGGGCTACCCGCTGACCGCGGGCACCCCGGCGCTGCGCGAGGCCGTGGTGCGCTGGTTCGCCCGCCGCCGCGGCGTGACCGGACTCGACCCCGCCGGCGTCCTGCCCACCGTCGGCTCCAAGGAGCTCGTCGCCTGGCTGCCGACGCTGCTGGGGCTCGGACCCGGTGACCGGGTCGGCATCCCGGCCGTCGCCTACCCGACGTACGACGTCGGTGCGCGCCTCGCGGGCGCGGACCCGGTCGTCGTCGACGGCCTCACCGCGCTCGGCCCGCTCACCACCGCGACGGCGCCGAAGCTGTTGTGGCTCAACAGCCCCGGCAACCCGACCGGCGCCGTGCTCGGGGTCGAGCACCTGGCCAAGGTCGTCGCCTGGGCCCGCCGCCACGACGTCGTCGTCGCCTCCGACGAGTGCTACGCCGAGCTCGTCTTCGACGGCCCGCACGCCCCCGGACCGGCGCCGAGCATCCTCGACCCGCGGGTCTGCGGCGGCGACCACCGCGGCCTGCTCGCGGTCTACTCGCTCTCCAAGCAGAGCAACCTCGCGGGCTACCGCGCGTCGTTCGTCGCCGGCGACCCGGCCCTCGTGGCGCGGCTGCTCGAGGTCCGCAAGCACGCCGGGATGATCGTCCCCGGCCCGGTGCAGGCCGCGACCGTCGCCGCCCTCGACGACGACGCCCACGTCGTGGCGCAGCGCGAGCGGTACGCCGCGAGGCGGGCCGTCCTGCGCCCGGCGCTCGAGCGGGCCGGTTTCGAGGTCGCGGCGACCGGCGCCGGGCTCTACCTGTGGTCGACCCGCGACGAGCCGGCGCTGGACAGCGTCGCGCGGCTCGCCGACCGCGGGATCCTCGTGGCCCCCGGCAGCTTCTACGGTGCGGCGGGGGAGCGGCACGTCCGGGTGGCGCTGACCGCCACCGACGAGCGGATCGCCGCGGCGGCCGACCGGCTCTGACCCGCCGACGACCCGGGCTGTGACCCTCTTCGCACGGTGAGCGGCCCGCGCCCCGGGGGCCCGGTCCGCTGGGGTAGCGTCGGCAGCATGACGACGCAGACCTCCGAGGCCAGCCTGAGCCTGGCCGACAAGAACCTCACGCTGCCCCGGGTGGCCGCGACCGACGGGAGCGACGCGCTGGGGGTCTCCTCGCTGCTCAAGGAGACCGGGATGGTCACCTACGACGCCGGCTTCGTCAACACCGCGTCGTGCAAGAGCGCGATCACCTACATCGACGGCGACGCCGGCATCCTGCGCTACCGGGGCTACCCGATCGAGCAGCTGGCCGAGAAGTCGTCGTACCTCGAGGTGTCCTACCTGCTCATCTACGGCGAGCTCCCGACGGCCACCGAGCTGGCCGCCTTCGAGGACCGCATCCGCCGCCACACGATGCTGCACGAGGACCTCAAGGCCTTCTTCAACGGCTTCCCGCGCGACGCGCACCCGATGCCCGTCCTGTCCTCCGCGGTGTCCGCGCTGTCGACCTTCTACCAGGACAGCCTCGACATCCACGACCAGGAGCAGATCGACCTCTCCACGGTCCGCCTGCTGGCCAAGCTGCCGACGATCGCCGCCTACGCGCACAAGAAGAGCGTGGGCCAGCCGTTCCTCTACCCGGACAACTCGCTGAGCCTCACCGAGAACTTCCTGCGGATGTCGTTCGGCTTCCCGGCCGAGCCCTACGAGCTCGACCCGACGATCGTCAAGGCGCTCGACCTGCTGCTCATCCTGCACGCCGACCACGAGCAGAACTGCTCGACCTCGACCGTGCGCCTCGTCGGCTCCTCGCAGGCGAACCTCTACGCCTCGGTCTCCTCCGGCATCCACGCCCTGTCCGGCCCGCTGCACGGCGGCGCCAACCAGGCCGTGCTGGAGATGCTCGGCCGCATCCAGAACGCCGACTACGACGTCAAGACGTTCATGGACAAGGTGAAGAACAAGGAGGACGG
This sequence comes from Lapillicoccus jejuensis, assembly GCF_006715055.1. NCBI lineage: Bacteria > Bacillati > Actinomycetota > Actinomycetes > Micrococcales > Intrasporangiaceae > Lapillicoccus > Lapillicoccus jejuensis. Next base: position 455,869 of record NZ_VFMN01000001.1, on the reverse strand, counting down.
CGTCCGCCTCATGGGCTTCGGCCACCGGGTCTACAAGAACTACGACCCGCGCGCGGCGATCATCAAGAAGACGGCCGACGAGATCATCGCCAAGCTCGGCGGCGACGACGAGATGCTCGACATCGCCAAGGGGCTCGAGGAGATCGCGCTCAACGACGACTACTTCATCGAGCGCAAGCTCTACCCGAACGTCGACTTCTACACCGGCCTCATCTACAAGGCCATGGGCTTCCCGACCAAGATGTTCACCGTCCTCTTCGCCCTCGGCCGCGCGCCGGGCTGGATCGCGCAGTGGCGCGAGATGATGGAGGACCCGGAGACCAAGATCGGTCGCCCGCGCCAGGTCTACGTCGGCGCCACCGAGCGCGACTACCAGGAGATCGGCTCCCGCTGAGCTCCCGGCCGGGGCGGACTCAGGTCGTGCGCAGCACGACGGTCGTCGCCCCGGCCGCCCCGCCCGCGCTCCACGCGAGCGCGTCGTCGCCGGTGCCGCGCGCCCAGCGCTGCCCGGCCACCTCGACGGCCGTCAGGCCGTAGCCGTCGGCGTTGGCGACGGCCCACTGCGCCATCGCCCAGGCGCGCGCGCCGTCGCCGGCCGTCAGGGTCAGCGTCGAGCCGGACCGCTGGGCCCCGGCGCCGACCCCGGAGCCGAACTGGGCGTCGAGCCCGGCGGTCACCGCGCCGAGGTCCCCGCTGCGGGCGACGTCGGCGAGCCGGCAGCCGAACCCCGCGGGGGACTGCCCGGTGAGGGTGCTGGCGAGCACCCGGCCCTGCCCCTCGTGGTCGGCGTACGCCTCCGGGTAGCCGCTGCGCTGCACCGCCTGCGCGACCTTCGTGACGTCACCGGTGCTCCACCCGGGGACCTTGACCAGGGCGTCGTAGAACGCGTTGGTGGCGTGCACGGGGTCGAGGATCTGCTCGGCCGTGCCCCAGCCCTGGCTGGGACGCTGCTGGAACAGCCCGAGCGAGTCGCGGTCGCCGTACGTGAGGTTGCGCAGCTTGCTCTCCTGCAGCGCGGTGGCGAGGGCGATGGTGGCCGCCCGCGGCGGCAGCCCGCGCCGCACCGCCACCGCCGAGATGAGCGCGGCGTTGGCCGACTGCTCCGGGGTGAAGGTGAACGACGTCCCGGAGGCGGTGGCCCGGCAGGTGGGGCTGAACAGCGCGCGCTGCGCGGCCCGGTACGCCGTCCAGCCGCCCACGACGAGCGCGACGACGACCGCGGCGAGGACGCCGCGGCCGACCCACCGCCACGGGCTGCGGCGCCGCTCAGGTGTTGGCATGCAGCGCGGCGTTGAGCGTGATGCCGTGACCCGAGCGGTCCCGGGCCTCGACGGCCCCCGTCACCGAGTTGCGCAGGAAGAGCAGGTTGCTGCGCCCGGACAGCTCGAGCGCCTTGACGACGGTGCCGTCCGGCAGCGTGACCTTCGTGCCCGCCGTGAGGTAGAGGCCCGCCTCGACGACGCAGTCGTCGCCGAGGGCGATGCCGAGACCGGCCTGCGCCCCGAGCAGGCAGCGCTCGCCGATGCTCACCCGCTGGGTGCCGCCGCCCGAGAGCGTGCCCATGATCGAGGAGCCGCCGCCGATGTCGGAGCCGTCGCCGACGACGACGCCCTGGACGATGCGGCCCTCGACCATCGAGGTGCCGAGCGTGCCGGCGTTGAAGTTGACGAAGCCCTCGTGCATGACCGTCGTGCCCTCGGCGAGGTGGGCGCCGAGCCGGACCCGGTCCGCGTCGGCGATGCGCACGCCCGAGGGCAGCACGTAGTCGGTCATCCGCGGGAACTTGTCGACGCCGAACACCTGGACGGGGCCGCGCCGCCGCAGCCGGGTCCGGGTCGCCTCGAAGCCGTCGGGGGAGCAGGGGCCGTGGCTGGTCCACACGACGTTGGCGAGGACACCGAAGAGGCCGTCGAGGTTGAGCGTGTTGGGCCGGACGAGCCGGTGCGAGAGCAGGTGCAGGCGCAGGTAGCCGTCGGCCGCGCCGGCCGGGGGCTGGTCGAGGTCGGCGACGACGAGCACTGCGCGGACCTCGACGCCCCGGTCGGCGTCGACGGTCTCGAGGGCGCGCAGCTCGGCGGGCACCGGGCGCGCCGTGTCGACCTCGTCGCCGAGGCGCGGCTCGGGGAACCACACGTCGAGGACGGTGCCGTCCCCGGTGACGGTGGCGAGGCCGTAGCCCCACGCGCGGCGGGTCGGGTCGGTGGCCTCGCTCATGCGGACCAGCCTATATAGCCTTCCCGCATGCCCTCCCCGACCGCGCCGAGCGCGTCGAGCCCCCCGGCCACCCTCGACCTCACGGCCGACGTCGTCACCCTCACGGCCGCGGTCTGCGACCTCGCCTCGGTCAGCCACGAGGAGGGACCGCTCGCGGACGCCGTCGAGGCGGCCCTGCGGCCGCTCACGCACCTCACGGTGACCCGGCACGGCAACACCGTCGTCGCGCGCACGGACCTCGGGCGCGCCGAGCGGGTGCTGCTCGCCGGCCACCTCGACACCGTGCCGCTCACCGACCCGCCCAACCTGCCGACGACCCGGCGCGGGGAGGGGGCGCACGAGGTGCTCGTCGGGCGCGGCAGCGTCGACATGAAGGGCGGCGTCGCCGTCCAGCTGCGCCTCGCCCACGACCTCGTCGAGCCCAACCGCGACGTCACCTACGTCCTCTACGAGGCCGAGGAGGTCGACGGCGAGTTCAACGGCCTGGCCCACCTCGCCGCCGACGACCCGGCCGTGCTGGCCGCCGACTTCGCCGTCCTGCTCGAGCCCACCGACGGCGCCGTCGAGGGCGGCTGCAAGGGGACGCTGCGCGTCGACGTCGAGGTGCCGGGCGTCGCCGCCCACTCGGCGCGACCGTGGAACGGGGACAACGCCATCCACGGCGCCGCGGCCGTCCTCGGCCGGCTCGTCGCGTACGACGCCCGCACCGTCCACGTCGACGGCCTCGACTACCACGAGGCGCTGCAGGCGGTCGGGATCACCGGCGGCATCGCCGGCAACGTCATCCCGGACCGCTGCACCGTGACGGTCAACTACCGCTACGCGCCGGACAAGAGCCCGGAGCAGGCCGCCGCGCACGTCGTCGAGGTCTTCGACGGGTTCGCGGTCACGGTACGCGACAACGCCCCCGGCGCCCGGCCCGGTCTCGACCGGCCCGCCGCGCAGGCCTTCGTCGAGGCCCTCGGGGTCCCGGTCGGCCCCAAGGAGGGGTGGACCGACGTGGCCCGGTTCAGCGCGCTCGACGTCCCCGCGGTCAACTTCGGCCCCGGCGACCCCAACCTCGCCCACACCGACGACGAGCACTGCCCGGTGCACCAGTACGTCGACGCCGAGGCGGCCCTGCGGCGGTGGCTGGCGTGAGCGACCACGAGCAGGACCCGCACGACGAGCGCCGGACGGGCCCGGTGCTGCGCCGGGGCCACATGGTCCCGCCGACGACGACCGACCAGCGGCTGCTCGACAGCGACCAGGAGGCCGACTGGCTGCACACCGACCCGTGGCGGGTGCTGCGCATCCAGGCCGAGTTCGTCGAGGGCTTCGGCGCGCTGGCCGAGCTGGGCCCGGCCGTCAGCGTCTTCGGCTCCGCCCGCACGAGGCCCGACGACCCGGCGTACGGGATGGGGGTGGAGGTGGGCCGGCTGCTGGCCGAGGCCGGCTTCGCCGTCATCACCGGCGGTGGGCCGGGCGCCATGGAGGCGGCCAACCTCGGTGCCCAGCGCGCGGGCGGCCGCTCGGTGGGCCTCGGCATCGAGCTGCCCTTCGAGTCGGGCCTCAACCGGTACGTCGAGCTCGGGGTCAACTTCCGCTACTTCTTCGCCCGCAAGACGATGTTCGTCAAGTACGCGCAGGGCTACATCGTCCTGCCCGGCGGGTTCGGCACCCTCGACGAGCTGTTCGAGGCGCTCACCCTCGCCCAGACGCGCAAGATCACCTCGTTCCCCGTCGTCCTGCTCGGCGTCGACTACTGGTCGGGGCTGCTGGACTGGCTCGGGTCGACCGCGCTCGAGCGCGGGACGATCTCACCGGCGGACCTCGAGCGGGTGCAGCTGACGGACGACCCCGCGGAGGCGGTGGCCGTCGTCGTCGCCAGCCGCTCCGAGGACCCCACAGCGGGGCGTGGGAGCATCGGCGCGTGACCTGGTTCGTCGCGGCGCTCGTCGTCGTCCTCGTCGTGCTGACCACCGCCGCGGTGCTCGGCCGGGTCGACGGGTCGCTGGCCGAGCCCACCTCGACGCTGGCCCACGAGCCGCTGCCCGACGGGCCGCTGCGGGCCCGTGACCTCGAGGACCTGCGCTTCGACACCGGGTTGCGGGGGTACCGCATGGCCCAGGTCGACCGGGTGCTGGACCGGCTGCGCCGCGAGGTCGAGGACCTGCAGGACGAGGTGGGTCGCCTGCGCGCCGAGGCCCGGCCCGACCCCACCACCGAGGAGGACTGAGCGTGGCCGCCGTCGTGCGCCGTACCGTCGACGCCCCCGTGGACCGGGTGTGGGCGACCGTCACCGACTTCGCCGGGTACGGGCGGTGGATCCCGCTGACCCGGATGCGCACCGACCCGGGGGAGCCCCGGGTCGGCTGGCAGTTCGGCGGGTTCACCGGTCTCGGCCCGGTCGGCTTCCTCGACAGCATGCTCGTCACCGTCTGGGAGCCGCCGGCCGACGGCGTCTCCCGGGCGACCTTCTCGGTGCGCAAGACCGGCTACGTCCTCGCCGGCTGGGCCGACGTGGTCCTCGAGCCGCGCGACGCCGGCACCCGCACCCAGCTGACCTGGACCGAGGAGATCGTCCCGCGGCCGGTGGCGGTCGGCCGCCTGCTCGCCGCGGTCGCCGACCCGCTGACCGAGCGGCTGTTCGGGCGGGCCGTCGACGCCATGGCCGCCGAGGCCGCGCAGGCGGGGCGGCCGGCCTGATGGAGGACGACGGCGTCGCCCTCGGCGCCGACGGCGTGCCACGGTGCGCCTGGGCGCTGTCGGCACCGGACTACGTCGCCTACCACGACGACGAGTGGGGCCGGCCGGTGCACGGGGAGGCCGCGCTCTACGAGCGGCTCACCCTCGAGGCGTTCCAGTCCGGGCTGTCCTGGCTGACCATCCTGCGCAAGCGGCCCGCCTTCCGGGCCGCGTTCGCCGGCTTCGACCCGGAGGTGGTCGCCGCCTTCGGACCGGCGGACCGCGAGCGGCTGATGGCGGACGCCGGCATCGTGCGCAACGCGCGCAAGGTCGACGCGGCGATCGCCAACGCCGCCGCCGTGGTCCGCCTGCGCGACGAAGGAGGCCTCGACGCCCTCCTCTGGTCCTTCGCGCCGGTCGACCACGCCCGCCCGCAGCGGTGGGCCGACGTCCCGGCCACGACCCCCGGGTCGGTCGCCCTCGCGCGGGCCCTCAAGGCGCACGGTCTCGTCTTCGTCGGCCCGACGACGGCGTACGCCGCCATGCAGGCCTGCGGGCTGGTCGACGACCACCTCGCCGGGTGCCACCGGGCGGTCGCGTGAGCCGGACGACGACCGCGTCGCGGCTCGGGCGCTTCGTCCCGCTGGTGGTCCTGGTCTACCTGGCCTGCCGGCTGGTCACCGCGGTCGTGCTGTCCGTCGTCGCCGAGCGGCAGGTGCCGACCGGCTGGAACGGCGACCCCGTCCCCGCCCACGTCGGCTACTGGTCCTTCACCACCCAGTGGGACGGACAGTGGTACCAGCAGATCGCCGAGCAGGGCTACCCCCGGGTGCTGCCGACCGACGGGCTCGGGGTGGTCCAGCAGAACGCCTGGGCTTTCTACCCCCTCTTCCCGCTGCTGGCGCGCTTCGCCATGGAGCTCAGCGGCGCCTCCTTCGCCGTCGCGGGGGCGGTGGTCGCGACCGTGCTCGGGGTGGTGGCGGCGGCGGCCCTGGCCGTGCTCCTGCGCGAGCGGCTGGGGCCGCTCGCGGCGCTGCTCACCGTCGCGGTGTGGGCCTGCGGCCCGGCCACGGCGACGCTGCAGGTGGCCTACACCGAGTCGGCGGCGATGGCGCTGCTCGCGCTCGTCCTGCTCGCCCTCAGCCGCGAGCGCTGGTGGTGGGCGGCGCTGCTCGCGGTCCTGCTGGGGCTGACCCGGCCCATCGCGGTGCCGCTCGGCGTCGTCGTGCTCGTGGCCCTGTGGGTGCGCTGGCGGCGGCGGGACCGCGACCCGGTCACCCGGTCGGAGGCGCTCGGCGGGCTGGGCGCGCTGGTCGCGTGCGGGGTGGCCGGCTTCCTGTGGCCGGCGCTGGCCTGGTGGGTCACCGGCCGCCGTGACGCCTACGAGCAGACCATGGGGTCCTGGCGGTCCGGCCACGAGATCGTCCCTCTGCGGCCGTGGTTGGACATCTCGCGGTACGTCGCGGGGGAGACGTGGGGCCCGGTGTGGCTCACCGTCCTCGTCGTCCTCGTCCTCGTCATGACCCTCGGGCCGTGGGCGACCCGGCTCGGCCCGCAGCTGCGGGCGTGGTCGCTCGCCTACCCGGGCTACCTGTTCGTCGTCCTCGACCCGTTCACGTCGGTCTTCCGCTACCTCATCCCGCTCTTCCCGCTCTGCGCGGTGCTGCTCGGCGTGGCCGGCCCGCGCCGACACCGGGGCTGGACGTGGGCGCGGGCCGTCGTGCTCGTCGTCGCCGGGGTCGTCGCCCAGTGGTACTGGGTCGACGTGCTGTGGCGCTTCGTCCCGCCGACCGACTACCCGCCGTAGAAGACCGGCTTCTCCTTGGCCAGGAACGCCTCGACGGCCCGCTCGTGGTCCGCGCTGCGCCCGGTGAGGTCCATCAGCCGGGCCTCGTGGGCCAGCGAGTCGGCGAGCGGGTGCGCCGCGCTGTAGGCGACGGCGCGGCGGATCGAGCCGTAGGCCAAGGTCGGGCCGGCGGCCAGCCGCGCGGCGACCTCGTGCACCCGGGCGGCCAGGTCGGCGGCGGGGACGACCTCGGTGACGAGCCCGAGCTCGAGGCACTCGCCCGCGCTCAGCGTCCGGGGGAGCAGCAGCAGCTCCTTGGCCTTCGCGGTGCCGAGCAGCCGCGGCAGGTACCACGAGGCGCCGCTGTCGCAGGAGAGCCCGATCGCGGCGAACGCGGTGTTGAGGCCGGCGGTGTCGGCGGCGTAGCGCAGGTCGGCGGCGAGGGCGAACGACGCGGCCGCCCCGGCGGCGACGCCGTTGAGCGCGGCGACGACCGGCTTGTCCATCGTCGCCAGCAGCGTGGTGATGGGGTTGTAGTGCTGCAGGACGGTGTCGCCCAGCCGCTGCCCCGAGCGCAGCTCGGCGACGTGCTCCTTGAGGTCCTGCCCGACCCCGAAGGCGCGGCCCTCCCCGGTGAGGACGACGCAGCGCACGGCCGGGTCCTCCGCCGCCGCGGTGAGCTCCGCCAGCAGGGCGGTCTTCAGCGCGTGGTCGAAGGCGTTCATCGCGTCGGGCCGGGCGAGGGTCAGCGTCGTCACGCCGTCGGCGTGCTCGGTGCGCAGCGGGGTGTCGGTCACGGGACCCATCGTGCCGCAGGCGATTTCCGTCCGTGCGCTCCGCTGCGTGATAATGGTCTCCTGCCCTGGCGGGTCAGGTGGTGACGGTCCGACGTCGCCCCCGCCGGAGCCCATGACGGAAGGGGAGCCCATGGCGGCGATGAAGCCCAGGACCGGAGACGGCCCTCTCGAGGTCACCAAGGAGGGCCGGGGGATCGTCCTGCGCATGCCGCTCGAGGGCGGCGGTCGCCTCGTCGTCGAGATGACCCCGGGCGAGGCGGCCGCGCTGCGCGACGCCATCGCCGGCTGCGAGGGCGTCGGCTGACGTCCCGCTCCACCGCTCCACCCGTACGACGCCCCCGGCCACCGGCCGGGGGCGTCGTCGCGTCCCGGGCCGGCTCGTCGCCTCTCAGACGGGTCGGCGCGCGACGGTGACCTGCCAGTCGGCGTCGTTGTGCCAGGGGTCGAGGTGCCAGGTGGCGAACCGGTGCTCGCGGACGAAGCCGGTGGCGACGAGGTCGGCGTCGAGCGCGGCGACGTCGTACGGGCGGTCGGTGGCGAAACCGGCGACGAGCCGGCCGCCCGGGGCGAGCAGGCCGTGCGCGACCGCGAGGACGTCGCGCTCGGTGCCGGGGGCGACGAAGACGAGGACGTTGCCGGGCAGCGCGACGACGTCGAACGGGTCACCGAAGCCCTCGTCCGCGAGCACGACCGGGTCGAGGTCGAGCAGGTCGGCGGCGAGGTAGGGCACCCCGGGGTAGCGCCGGCGCGCGTGCGCGACCAGCCCGGCGTCGCGGTCGACCCCGAGGGCCCGGTGGCCCATCCGGGTCAGCGCCGCCGCCACCCGGCCCGTGCCCGCCCCGCCGTCGAGGACGCGAGCGCGACGGGGTGCGAGCGCGTCGACGAACCGCGCCTCGCCCTCGAGGTCGTCACCGGCGTCGGCCGCGGCGTCGAAGCGGGCGACGTAGCGCTCCCACGCCTCGCCGGTCATCTCCGTCTCCCACCGGGTCGGCCGGCGGTGCGAGGCGCGGAGGTGCGCCACGGGCGTCAGCCCCGCTTGACGGCGACGAGCAGGCCGTCGCCGACCGGGAGCAGCGTGGTGGTGAAGGCGGCGTCGTCGCGCAGCTGCTTGCCGAGGTCGCGCAGGGTGCGGGTGACGTCGTCGCGGGCGGCCGGGTCGGCGACCTTGTCGTGCCACAGCATGTTGTCGACGACGAGGACCCCGCCGGCGCGCAGCAGCCGGGTCGCCTGGGTGACGTACTCCGGGTACTCCGACTTCTCCCCGTCGACGAGGGCGAGGTCGTAGGCGCCGTCGGTCATCCGGTCGAGGACGTCGAGGGCGCGGCCCTGGATGACGCGGGTGCGCTGGTGGGGGAACCCGGCGGCGCCGTAAGCCTCCCGCGCCGCGCGCTGGTGCTCGGCGTCGACGTCGATCGTCGTCAGCACGCCGTCGGACGGCATCCCGCCGAGCAGCCAGAGGCCGGACACGCCCGCGCCGGTGCCGATCTCGACGACGGCCCGGGCCGCGGTGGCCGCGGTGAGGGCGCGCAGCGTGGCGCCCACGGCGGCCGACACCGGGGTGCAGCCGAGCTCCTCGCCGCGCCGGCGCGCGGAGGCGAGCACCTCGTCCTCGACGGCGAAGTCCTCGGCGTAGGCCCGGCTGGCCGGCTTCTGTGAGCTCATGGACCGACCCTACCGAGCGGGCCCGCACCGGCGGTCCCCCGAGGCACCCGGGGCCATGCTGGGGGGTCCCTCAGGGTCGACCCCGATGGATAGCGGGGGCACAGGTCGGGCACAGTGGTCTCGTGCCCTCCGCGACGAGCATGGGCGCACCGCCACGGTAGAGCGCCGTGGCCGACGACGGTGAGAGGCCCGCTGTGACCGACCCGATCCCGACCTCCGCGACCACGGCCCCCCCGGCGGCCGGGGAGTGGACGCCGCCCTCGTGGGAGGAGATCGTCACCCAGCACTCGCCGCGGGTCTACCGCCTGGCGTACCGGCTCACCGGCAACCCGTACGACGCCGAGGACCTCACCCACGACGTCTTCATCCGGGTCTTCCGCTCGCTGCACTCCTACACGCCCGGCACCTTCGAGGGCTGGCTGCACCGGATCACGACCAACGTGTTCCTCGACCGGATGCGCCGCAAGCAGCGGATCCGCTTCGACGCGCTGCCCGACGACGCGGCGGCCCGGATGGCCAGCCGCGACCCCGGTCCGGAGCAGCGGTACTCCGACACCCACTTCGACGACGACGTCCAGCGGGCGCTCGACGCGCTGCCGCCGGACTTCCGCGCCGCGGTCGTCCTGTGCGACATCGAGGGGCTGTCGTACGAGGAGATCGCCGCGACGCTCGACATCAAGCTCGGCACCGTGCGCTCGCGGATCCACCGCGGCCGGGCGCTGCTGCGCGAGGCGCTGGCGCACCGCTCGCCCGCCGCCCGCGAGGCCGCGGCGGCCACGACCGCCGCGCCGTCGGCCGGGGTGCGCGGGGTCGTGCCGACCCTCACGCCCGTCGTGCGCTGACCGGATAGGGTCGGGGTCGGGCACCTGCGCCGCCGCCCGCGCGTTGGGAGGGTCGGCGCCCGTCCACGGCGTCCCGACACCCTGACGACAGCACGCGAGAGCACGGAGGAAGGCGGCATGGCTCAGCACCTCGGCCTGCAGGTGAGCGCCTACGTCGACCGTTCCCTCGACCCGGCGACGCTGCTGGCCTTCGACCGCCACCTCGTCGCGTGCCAGGTCTGCCGGCACACGGCGGACCAGGAGCGTCGGTTGCTCGCCTCCCTGCGCCACGCCGCCCCGGGCGTCCCGACGAGCCTGCAGGCGTCGCTGCTGTCGCTGGCCGCGCACCCGCCGGTGCCGTCGGCCCCGCCCGCCGTGCGCGCCCTCGTCCCCACCGTGGCCCCGGCCGCACCTCCGCTGCACCGCTCCCCGCGGCGCGCCGCCGCCCTCGCGGGGTTCGCGGCGACCGCGTCCGCCGTCGCGGCCATCGGCCTGGCCGCCGCCGGCCCGGGCGCGGTCCCGGCCTCGCCGTTGCGCCCGTCGGGCGCGCGGGCGGGCAGCGCATCGCTCAGCCTGCCCGGCGGGGCCGCGCAGCTGACCTCGCAGGCCACGTCACCGGTCACGTCACCGGTCACGTCGCCGGTCACGTCATCGGCCCGGGTCGTCGTCACGCCGGGCGCGACCGCCGTCCCCGCGGCGCTGCGCGCGCCCGTGCCTGCGGCGTCGAGCACGGCCGTCCGGCTGCCGACGTCGTCCGACCGCACCGGCCGCTGAGAGGGTCGCCACCACCACCATGGGCATCTTCGACGTCAACGGCTACGAGTTCCTCATCCTCCTCGTCGTCGGCATCGTCGTCCTCGGGCCGGAGCGCCTGCCGGAGTACGCCGCGAAGCTGGCGCGCTTCGTGCAGCAGGCCCGCGGGATGGCCAGCGGCGCGCGCGAGTCGCTGCGTGAGCAGATGGGGCCGGAGTTCGACGACATCGACTGGGCGCAGTACGACCCGCGGCGCTACGACCCGCGGCGGATCGTGCGCGAGGCCCTGCTCGAGCCGTTCGAGAGCGGCGACCCGCAGGACGATGACAAGCCGGTGACCGCGACGATGGCCGCGGTCGCGCCGGCCCAGGTCTTCGACCCGAGCAAGCCCGTCCCCTGGGACGCCGAGGCGACCTGAGTCAGCGACCCGCGGGCGAGAGCCCGAGGGAGCGGCCGGCCAGGCCGCGGGCCCGGGTGGCCAGCCCGCGCGCGACGCCGCGCAGCGCGACGGCGGCGGCGGAGTCCGGGTGGGCGAGGACGACCGGCGTGCCCGAGTCGCCGCCCTCGCGCAGCTGCGTGTCGAGCGGCACCTGACCGAGCAGCGGGACGTCGGACCCGACCGCGCGGGTGAGCGACTCGGCGACGGCGCGGCCGCCGCCGGCCCCGAAGAGCTCGTGGCGGGTGCCGTCGGGCAGCTCGAGCCACGACATGTTCTCGACGACACCGACGATGCGCTGGTGCGTCTGGAGGGCGATGGCCCCGGCGCGCTCGGCCACCTCCGCCGCGGCCTGCTGCGGCGTGGTGACGACGAGGATCTCGGCGTTGGGCACCAGCTGGGCCACGGAGATGGCGATGTCGCCGGTGCCGGGCGGCAGGTCGAGCAGGAGGACGTCGAGGTCGCCCCAGAAGACGTCGGCGAGGAACTGCTGCAGGGCGCGGTGCAGCATCGGCCCGCGCCAGACGACCGGCTGGTTGCCGGGGACGAACATGCCGATCGAGATGACCTTCACGTCGTGCGAGACCGGCGGCAGGATCATGTCGTCGACCTGGGTGGGGGCGTGCTCGACCCCCATCATCCGCGGCACGGAGAAGCCGTAGACGTCCGCGTCGAGGACCCCGACCCGCAGGCCCTGCTCGGCGAGCGAGGCGGCGAGGTTGACCGTGACGGAGGACTTGCCGACCCCGCCCTTGCCGGACGCGACGGCGTACACCCGGGTGAGCGAGCCGGCCTTGGCGAAGGGGATCTCGCGCTCGGCCTGGCCACCGCGCAGGTGCTGGCGCAGCGTCGCGCGCTGCTCCTCGCTCATGACGTCCAGCGTGACCGAGACGGAGCTGACGCCCTCGACCCGCATGAGGGCGGCGGTCGTCTCCGTGGTGAGCGTGTCCTTCATCGGGCAGCCCGCGACGGTGAGGAAGATCGCGAGGGCGACCCGGCCGGCCTCGTCGACCTCGACCGACTTGACCATCCCCAGCTCGGTGATCGGCTTGCGGATCTCGGGGTCGTCGACCGTGGCGAGCGCCGACAGCAGCGCGTCGTGGGTGGGGAGGGCCTGCGTGGACATGTGTCCAGGATAGGTGCTGGCCTACGGCGACCCGGACGCGCCCTTCTCGCCCCGCTCGGCGCGGGCGGGCGGCGCGAGCAGGCTGCGCTCCTCGAGCTCCTCGAGGAGGTTGCGCAGCTCGGAGCGGACGAAGTCGCGGGTGGCGGCGTCCCGCAGCGCGATCCGCAGCGCCGCGACCTCGCGGGTGAGGAACTCGGTGTCGGCGAGGTTGCGCTCGTCGCGGGCCCGGTCCTGCTCGAGGGCGACGCGGTCCCGGTCGGCCTGGCGGTTCTGCGCGAGGAGGATGAGCGGCGCGGCGTACGACGCCTGGAGGCTGAGCATGAGCGTGAGGAAGATGAACGGGTAGGCGTCGAAGTGGTAGCGCTCCGGGCCGAGGATGTTGACGAGGATCCACACCAGGACGAACACCGTCATGGCCATGAGGAACTGCGCGGTCCCCATGAACCGGGCGAAGTCCTCCGACCAGCGCCCGAAGGTCTCCTGGTTCATGCCGGGGACGAAGCCGCCCGAGGGGACGAAGCGCCGGCTCTTCTCGCGCGGCTGGTCCAGCCGCGGCCCGCGGTCGTCGCGGCGCCGCAGCGGGGGACGCTCAGCCACGGGTCACCTCGTGCCGGTCCTCGCGCCAGTCCTCGGGGAGGATGTGGTCGAGCACGTCGTCGACGGTCACCGCGCCGAGCAGGTGCCCCTCGTCGTCGACGACGGGCAGGGCGACGAGGTTGTACGTCGCGAGCATCCGGGTCACCGCCTCGAGCGGGGCGGACGCGGGCAGCGGCTCGATGGTCCGGTCGACGACGGCGCCGACCGACCCGTGCGGGGGCTCGCGCAGCAGCCGCTGCAGGTGGACCAGACCGATGAACCGGCCCGTCGGGGTCTCCAGCGGTGGGCGGCAGACGAAGACGGTCGAGGCCAGCGCGGGGATGATCTCCTCACGCCGGACCACGGCGAGGGCCTCGGCGATCGTCGCCTCCGGGCCGAGGACGACCGGCTCGGTCGTCATGAGACCGCCGGCGGTCTTCTCGTCGTAGGTGAGCAGCCGGCGCAGCGGCGCGGCCTCGTCGGGCTCCATGAGCCGCAGCAGCTGCTCCTGCTGGTCCTCGGACAGCTCGGCGAGCAGGTCGGCGGCGTCGTCGGGCTCCATCGCCTCGAGGACGTCGGCGGCCCGCTCGGTGTCGAGGCCGGCGAGGATCTCGACCTGGTCGTCCTCGGGGAGCTCCTCGAGGATGTCGGCGAGCTTGTCGTCGTCGAGGGCGGCCGCGACCTCGGCGCGGCGCTGCGGGTCGAGCTCGTGGATGACCTCGGCGAGGTCGGCGGTGCGCAGGTCCTCGTAGTTCTCCAGCAGCCGGGCCGCCCCCTGGTCGGCGCCGCGCAGCTGCAGTCCGGTGACCTGGGCGACGTCCACCACGAAGGTCTCCCCGCGCCGGCGGGTCAGGCGCAGCCCGCGGGCGGGCGCCGCGTCGACCTTGCGGCAGAAGACCTTGGCGATGACCCAGTCGCCGCGCTGACGGCGCTCGAGGGCGACGTCCTCGACGGTGGCCTCGAAGACCTCGGGCGGCTGGCTGTCGGGGAGCGTCACGGTGACCCGGCGCTCGACGAGCTCGGCGAGCACGAGGCTCTCGTTGCTGCGCTGCTCGAAGCGGCGCATGTTGACCAGGCCGGTCGTGATGACCTGCCCGCCCTCGACCGACGTCACCCGGGTCATCGGCACGAAGACGCGGCGCCGGCCGATGACCTCGACGACGAGGCCGATGACCCGCGGCTCGCGCCGGGAGGCGCTGAAGGTGACGACCACGTCGCGCACGCGGCCCACCGGTTCACCGAGCGGGTCGAAGACGCTCAGCTCGGCGAGGCGCGCGACGAAGACGCGGGTGGTGGGCGGCACCCGGTCAGGCTATCGGCCGGCCCTGGGCGCTCACCGGGTCCCGCGCCGACGGGCCGGGCGTCCGCCCAGGTGGCGCGGGCGCCAGGTCGTCGTCGTCGCGCGGGTGGGGGCGGGCGGCGTGGCGCCCGAGGCGTCGTCGTACGTGCCGGGGCGCTCGAGGAGCTCCCCGACGGGGGTGAGCGCGGTGACCGCGCACTCGCGCCGCCAGCGCTCGCGGACGTCGCCGGTGGCGTTGAGCCGCTCGGCGACGAGCGCCTCCACGGCGGGGCCCCACTCGACGCCCCGGGGGTCGAGGACGCGGGTGCGGGCGCGGACCCGCAGCAGCCGGCCCCCGGTGTCCTGGCTGCGCAGGACGAGGTCGACGAACTCGGGGAGCCACGGCAGGTACTGCTCGCCGGGACCGTTGACGACGTACGCCGTCCCCTCGGACCAGGCGAACCAGGCCGGCCGGGCCCGGTCGCCCGGGACGTCGACCCACAGCACCCCGGAGCGGGTCATCGCCGCCCCGAGCAGGGGGTCGTCCGTGGGGTCGTCGGCCATGGCACGAGACTAGCCAGGGTCCGCGCCAGGGGTGTCCTGCGTCATAACGGGGGCGCGCCACCCGCTGCTAGCGTCGCGCCGTGCGCCACCCGAAGGACTTCTACGCCCCGCTCGCCGTCGGCGCCCCGGCCCCGCTGCGGGAGGTGCCGGCCCGGCCGTCGAGGGCCATCCACTTCTTCGACCCGAGCAACCCGAGGATGGCGGCGAAGGTGCCGGCCATGGTCGGCACGGTCGACGTGCTGCTGGGCAACCTCGAGGACGCGGTCAAGGCGGACAGCAAGGTCGCGGCGCGCGAGGGCCTCGTGGAGATCGCGCGGGCCACGGACTTCGGGCCGACGCAGCTGTGGACGCGGGTCAACTCGCTCGACAGCCCGTGGCTGCTCGACGACCTCACGACGCTGGTGCCCGCGATCGGCGACCGGCTCGACGTCGTCATGGTGCCGAAGGTCGAGGGCGCGCAGGACATCCACTACGTCGACCGCCTGCTCGCGCAGCTCGAGGCGAAGGCGGGGCTGCAGCGACCGATCCTCGTGCACGCGATCCTCGAGACGGCCCGCGGGATGACCAACGTCGAGGAGATCTGCGCGGCGAGCCCGCGGATGCAGGGTCTGTCGCTGGGGCCGGCCGACCTCGCGGCGTCCCGGCGGATGAAGACGACGCGGGTCGGGGGCGGGCACCCGGGCTACCTCGTGCGGACCGACCCGGTCGACGGCGACGTGCACGGCGAGCGGTCGCCGCGGTCCACGGCGCAGCAGGACCTGTGGCACTACACGATCGCGCGGATGGTCGACGCGTGCGTCGCCGCGGGGATCCAGCCGTACTACGGGCCGTTCGGCGACATCGCCGACGTCGTGGCCTGCGAGGACCAGTTCCGCAACGCGTTCCTGCTCGGCTGCGTCGGGGCGTGGTCGCTGCACCCGGTCCAGATCCCCATCGCCACGCGGGTGTTCAGCCCGAGCGCCGAGGACGTCGCGCACGCGCGCGCCGTCGTCGAGGCGATGGGCGACGGGACGGGGGCGGTCATGCTCGACGGCAGGATGGAGGACGACGCGTCGCTCAAGCAGTGCCGGGTCCTGCTCGGCCTGGCCGAGGAGCTCGCGGCGACCGACCCCGAGCTGGCCCGGCTGTACGGCGCGGCCTCGTGACCGGCGGGCTCGTCCCGCGGCGGTCCGTCCTCTACATGCCGGCGTCGAACGAGCGCGCGCTGGAGAAGGCGCGCACCCTTCCTGCCGACGCGCTCATCCTCGACCTCGAGGACGCCGTCGCGCCGGACGCCAAGGACGCCGCGCGCGAGAACGCCTGCGCCGCCGTGCGATCCGGCGCGTACGGGGACCGCGAGGTCGCCATCCGGGTCAACGCCGTCGGGACGCCGTGGCACGCGGCCGACCTCGCCGCCGCCGCGGCCGCGGGACCGCACGCCGTGGTCGTCCCGAAGGTCGGCTCGGCCGACCAGGTGCGCGCGCTCGTCGCGGCCCTGGAGGCCGGTGGGGCGCCGGAGCGCACGCGGTTGTGGGCGATGGTCGAGACGCCGCAGGCGGTGCTCGACGTCCGGGACGTCGCCGCGGCCTCGCCGCGGCTCGCCGCTCTCGTCCTCGGCACCAACGACCTCGTCAAGGAGCTGTACGCCGCGCACGTGCCCGGCCGGGCGCCCCTGCTCACCGCCCTGTCGCTCGCGGTGCTCGGGGCGCGCGCGGCCGGGGTCGCGGTGCTCGACGGGGTCTACAACGACGTCAAGGACCTCGAGGGCTTCGAGGCCGAGTGCCGGCAGGGGCGTGACCTCGGCTTCGACGGCAAGACGCTCATCCACCCGGGGCAGGTCGAGGTGGCCAACCGGGTGTTCGCGCCCGACGAGGCGGCGGTCGACGACGCCCGCGAGCTCATCGCCGCCTTCGAGGAGGCGTCGGCGCAGGGTCGCGGCGTCGTCACGCACCGGGGCCGGATGGTCGAGAACCTGCACGTCGAGAGCGCGCGCCGGACCCTCGCGATGGCCGAGGCGGTCGCCGCGCGGGGCTGAACCCGCGACCTCGGGGGCCGAGCCGCTACTCGCCCGTCGCGCCGTCGACGGCCTCGCGCAGCAGGTCGGCGTGGCCCGCGTGCCGGGCCGTCTCCTCGACCATGTGCAGGAGCACCCAGCGCGCGCTCATCCGCTCGCCGTCCCGGGTCGCGGCGACGGTGCGGGTCGACAGGTCGTCGATCCCGGCCAGGACCGCGTCGCTCGCGGCGCACGCGTCGTCGTACCGGCACCGGAGCTCCTCCGGCGAGAGGTGCGCCGCCTCGTGGAACTCGAAGTCGGGGTCGGCGTCGAAGTCCACCTCGGCGAACGCGGGGTGCGGGGCCCCGCCGCCGAGCCGGACGACGAACCACCAGTTCTCGTTGAGGGTCGCGTGGTTGAGCAGACCACCGAGGGTCAGCGTGGAGGGCGGCAGGGTACGGGCGAGCTGGTCGGCATCGAGGCCGGCGCACTTGCGGCGCAGGATCTCGCGCTGGCCCGCGAGGAAGCCGAGCAGGGTGGCACGCTCGTCGCCGTCGAAGGGCCGCGGGTCGGTGCGGGCGTCGTCGGTGCTCATCGGGCCAAGCGTGGCGGGCACCGCGGGCTCGGCACAACCCCCTTACCCTTCAGGGGTGGACGGCGACCCCGGGGTGCGGTTGACCCGCCGGGGCGCCCTCGTCCTCGGGGGTCTCGGCGTGGCCGGCGCGGTCGGTCTCGGTCTCGGCGTCCGCGAGCTCGGCGGGCCCGGCGCCGTCGCCGAGCGGGTGACGGGGCCTGCCGACCCGCCGCTGCCCGGAGGTCGCCCGACCTGCGTGGCCGCGACCGCGCTGTCGACGCAGCGCACCCTCGGCGGGCTGCCGCTGGTCTACGACGAGAACGGCGAGCCGACGTCGTTCCGGCTGGAGCCGCGCTTCGGGGGCCGGCTCGAGGCGTGGTTCGCCCGGCACCGGTCGACGTCCGGTCTGCCGGCCGTGGCGCAGGTGTGGAGCCTCGGCACGTGGATCGAGGGTGACCCGGACGGGACGGGGGTGGCCGCCGACGGCAGCGTCGACAGCGCCGGCGGGTGCGCGTCGTGGCACAACGCCGGGCGCGCCTTCGACCTCACCCGGCTCGTCGACGCGTCGGGTCAGGTCGTCGTGTCCTGCCGCTACGACCTGTGGTCGCGGTTCGCCGGCGAGCAGCTGACGACGGCGCGAACCCGCTACTGGCGCACGGTCGCCGGGCTGCACCGCGACTTCGACTCGGTCCTCACGCACCTGTGGAACGACCTGCACCACAGCCACGTCCACGTCGACGACGGCCGGGTGGGCGAGGGCGGCTCCCAGCTGCGGACCCGGTCGCGCGCGCAGGTGCAGGCGGTGCAGGGGATGCTCACCTGGGTGTGGGACGAGCCGGTCGACACCGGCGGCGTCTGGGACGACGCCACCCGGGCGGCGAGCGGGCGCGTCCTCACCCGGATCGGGCGCGGCGGCGCGCTCACCGACGGCCAGCCGACCTGGCACGCCTTCCTCGACGCGACGCTGAAGGGCGCGTAGCGACGTCGTACGGGCTGTGCGCGGCGCCACAGGTGGCAGGTCTCACAGGCCGACGCCGGGGCCGGGCCGTGGGCCCGTCGGCATACTCGGGCCATGGCGCGACTGCAGCAGACCGACGGACTCACCGAGGAGCAGACCGAGCTGCTCGCCCTCGTGCGGCAGTTCGTCGACGAGCAGATCATCCCGGTGGCGACGGCGCTCGAGCACGCCGACGAGTACCCGGAGAAGATCGTCGAGGCGATGAAGGAGATGGGGATCTTCGGGCTGATGATCCCCGAGGAGTACGGCGGGCTGGGGGAGTCGCTGCTCACCTACGCCCTGTGCGTCGAGGAGATCGCGCGCGGGTGGATGTCGGTGAGCGGCATCATCAACACGCACTTCATCGTCGCCTACCTCCTGCTGCAGCACGGCACCGAGGAGCAGAAGCAGCGCTACCTCCCGCGGATGGCGACGGGTGAGGTGCGGGGGGCGTTCTCGATGAGCGAGCCGGGCTGCGGCTCCGACGTCTCCGGCATCACGACGAAGGCGGTGCGGGCCGAGGGCTCGGACGAGTGGACGATCAACGGCCAGAAGATGTGGCTCACCAACGGTGGGTCGTCGACGCTCGTCGCGGTGCTCGTCAAGACCGACACCGGCGCCGAGTCCGTCTACAAGAACATGACGACGTTCCTCGTCGAGAAGGAGCCCGGCTTCGGCGAGACCGCGCCGGGCCTCACCGTGCCGGGGAAGATCGACAAGATGGGCTACAAGGGCGTCGACACGACCGAGCTGGTCCTCGACGGCTACCGGACGAGCACGGCGCAGATCCTCGGCGGCGAGCCGGGCCGCGGTTTCTACCAGATGATGGACGGCGTCGAGGTGGGCCGGGTCAACGTCGCCGCGCGCGGGTGCGGGGTGGCGCGGCGCGCCTTCGAGCTCGGGGTGGCCTACGCGCAGCAGCGGGAGACCTTCGGCAAGAAGATCGCCGAGCACCAGGCGGTGATGTTCCGGCTCGCCGAGATGGCGACCAAGGTCGAGGCGTCGCACCAGATGATGGTCAAGGCGGCCACGGTGAAGGACGCCGGGAAGCGCAACGACCTCGAGGCCGGGATGGCCAAGTACCTCGCCAGCGAGTACTGCGCCCAGGTGGTCGAGGACTCGTTCCGGATCCACGGCGGCTACGGCTACTCGAAGGAGTACGAGATCGAGCGGCTCTACCGCGAGGCGCCGATGCTGCTCATCGGCGAGGGCACCGCCGACATCCAGAAGATGATCATCGGCCGGCGCCTGCTGGAGGAGTACAAGCTCAAGGGCTGAGCGATGTTGCGGCTCAGGGGTTGCGGCTCAGGGGTTGCGGCTCAGAGCGCGTCGAGGACCGGGGCGAGCCGGCGCAGCTCCTCGAGGTGGATCTCCGACAGCGCCTCGAGGACCTCGGCGCCGTGTCCGGTCAGGCGCAGGCGGACCGCCCGCTGGTCGTGCTCGTCGCGGGTGCGCTCGGTGAGACCGAGCCGCTCGGTCCGGTCGGCCAGGCCGGATGCGGTGTGGTGCTTGACGAGCAGGTACGTCGCGACGTCCCCGATGGTCGGGCCCGCCGGGTCCTCGTGCCCGCGGACCGCGACCAGGAGCTGGTGCTGGGCGTGCGTCAGCCCCTGGGTGGCCGCCGCCTGCTGGCTCCACGCGTGGAACTCGCGCAGCCGGGTGCGGAAGGTCAGCAGCCGCCGGTACTCCTCGTCGGAGATCATGGTTCCACCGTAGGTGCCGCCGCTGTGCGCCCCGGTGGGACGCGCGTTCCGTCCGGGACCGGGTGGCGGCCCATCTGCGACACTGGGACCATGAGCAGCCAGCCGAACTCCCTCAGCGCCGTACGGGCCCGTCTGTCGCTGGAGTACCCGATGTCGCTGGGCACCTTCGACACGTACGACGCCGCGCAGAAGGCCATCGACACGCTGTCCGACGCGCAGTTCCCGGTGCAGAACTGCCTCATCGTCGGCACGGACCTCAAGCAGCTCGAACGGATCACCGGCCGGCTCACGTGGGGTCGGGTGCTGGCGGCGGGTGCGCTCTCCGGCGTGTGGCTCGGGCTCTTCGTCGGCTTCATCTTCGCCCTCTTCGACAGCCAGAACAACGTGCTGGCGCTCGTGCTGTCGACGGTCCTCGTGGGTGCCCTCTTCGGTCTGGTGTGGAGCGCGATCGGCTACGCGGCCACCGGTGGCCGGCGTGACTTCAGCTCGGTCAGCCAGATCGTCCCGAGCCGGTTCGAGGTGCTCTGCGAGCACAAGGTCGCCCAGCAGGCGCGCGAGATCCTGGCCCGTGAGGGTGTCGTCGGTCCGACGCTGACCTGATCGGCCGGGGCTCGGTCGCCGGGCCTGCGGCCCGCACGTCTCAGAACGGCGGGGGCTCGATGTCGGTGACTCTGGCACGCTCGTCGTCGCCGGGTTCGTGGTGCGCGGGGTCCTCGTAGCGGTAACGCTCCGTGAGGTACTCGCGTCCGCCGACCGTCCGCCATCGTGACCCGCCCTTCCCGGTCACGGCGAGGGCGCCGTCGTCGGGCTCGTCGGAGCGCCACAGACCACGGGTCTTGTGGTTGTGGTGCCGGCGGTGGGTGGCGCGCAGGTTGCGTACGGAAGTCTCCCCCCGTGGCCAGGGCGTGAGGTGGTCGAGGTCGCACCGGTCGGCGGGCACGGTGCAGCCCGGGGCACGGCAGTGACCGTCGAGGGCGGCGACGCGTTCGGCCATGGCGGGGGTCGGGCGGTACCGCTGGGTCGACAGGTCGAGCGCGGTCCCCGTGAGCGGGTCGGTGACGAGGCGACGCCACACGCTGCCCTCCGCCAGGGCGACCTGGCGGGCGACCTCGGCGGTGACGAACCCGTGGCCCGGTAGCTCGGCGGTGCCGTCCTCGACGCCGAGGAGCGAGGTGAGCGAGACCACGACGTGGACCACCGCGGGTGGGGCGACGGCAAGGGCCCACCAGGGTCCGAGGTCGACGAGGTCACCCGGCTCTGGGTCCTGGTCGACGCCGTGCTTCTCGGCGTCGGCGGGCGTGCGGGTATCCGTGGCGGCGTCGGCGGGCGTGCGGGTGTCCGTGGCGACGTCGGCGCGCGTGCGGGTGTCCGTGGCGGCGTCGGCGGGCGTGCGGGTGTCCGTGGCGGCGTCGGCGGGCGTGCGGGTGTCCGTGGCGACGTCGGCGGGCGTGCGGGTGTCCGTGGGCGAGGCGGTCGTGTCGTTGGTGTCCCTGGGGTCGGGCGCCCCCGACATGTCGGTGTCGGGGCCCGGCGCGTCAGCGGGGCGGTCGTCTCGCCTGGCCGCTCCTGTCGGACGGGCCGGCGTGGGCGGCGCGACCGGCCAGCCGACGAGGAGCAGATCGAGGGTGACGTCCGAGCGGAGGGCGTCCAGCGAACGCTGGTCGCCACCAGCCTTGAGCGAGCGGGCGATGTCCTCGACCCGGTCCAGGGCCGCAGTGACCCGCGGACCGTCGCCGACGACGGTGAGGGTGCCGGTGCCGTCGTCGTGGAGCTCGCCGAAGGCGGTCCGGCGACGCAGGGCGCTCGCGTGCCGGGTGCGCCGGTCCATCTGGTGGAGCACCATCTGCCGGTGCAGGCGCCGGACGAACACCCGGTGCGGCGCCAGGCTCCCGTCGGTCATGGGCGCGAGCACGCGGTCGCTGATGATGCGCACGGTCTCGGGGTGGAGGTCGACCGTCGCGTCGAGGATGCGGGTCGCCCGGTCGAGCGTCGTGCGTCCTTCGGCCAGCCGGGCGAGCACGACGGTCGCCCGGCCGTCGTCGAGGCAGGCGAGGCGCAGCCGGCTGCTCGTCGCCGAGATCGTGTGGCCGGTGACGAGGGCGATCTCGTCGACCGCGATGGCGTCCCCCTCCGCCTGCTCGTCGAACGGCTTGCCGCCGGCCATGAACACCCGTGCCGCAGCCTGGTCGACCTCGTGACCGACCGCCTCGCGGAACCGCCGCACGGCGCCGAGCGCGATGAGGTCGAGCCACGCGTGGACCCGCTCGGTCGCCTCGATGACGGCGAGCTCCTCGGCTGCGACCTTGCTGCGCGCCTCCTCGCGGGGCGGGCGACCGGCGAGCTCGTCGAGGAGGACGGTGAACCCGGCCTCGGTCAGCTCGCGGGGGATGACCTCCCAGGTCCGAGGGGCGAACTCGTGGGGGAGCGGGGGGCGGCGATCACGAGGGCCACGCGCCCGCGCTCCGCCGGTGGCCTTGGTGGCCTTGGTGGCCTTGGTGGACGCGGTGGACCCGGTGACCGCGGTAGACCCGGTGACCGTGGGACTGGTGCCGGCGTCCTGAGCGACGGCCTCGACGGACGCGGCGTGGGCGTCGCGGCGGGACGCGGGGACGGCGAGCAGGCAGAGGGCCGCGACGACGTCGTCCGGGAGGTAGGTCCCTGTGGGCTCCAGGCTCGTCGCGGCCGGGGTCGGCGACCGGTGTGCGGCAGTGATCGTCATCTGCTCCTCCTGACAACTATTCGAACACATGTTCGAAACGAGGTCAAGAGGTCTCGGCGGACCCCGACCCGGCCCTACACCCACCGGCCCGTCGTCGTCGACGAGGTCGTGGGAGGCGGCCGGCCGTTGCCACGACGGCACCGCCCGACCCGGCGGCCGGGTCGAGCGGTGCGCGGTCACGGTGGCGGATCAGCCCTGGCGCGAGGCGATCCACGCCTCCACGTCGTCCGCGGTGCGCGGGATGCGGGACGAGAGCAGCTCGTAGCCGTCCTCGGTCACGAGGACGTCGTCCTCGATCCGCACGCCGATGCCCCGCAGCTCCTCGGGGACCAGCTCGTCGTCGGCCTTGAAGTACAGGCCGGGCTCGACGGTGAGGATCATCCCGGGCCGCAGGTCGGCCTCCATGTAGTCGGCGCGGGTGGCGAGGGCGCAGTCGTGGACGTCCAGCCCGAGGTGGTGGCTGGTGCCGTGCACCATCCAGCGCCGGTGGAACTGGCCCTCCTCCTTGTCGAGCGTCTGCTCGAGCGTGACGCCCTCGGGCAGCAGACCCCACTCGTGCACGGTCTCGGCGATGACGCGGATCGCCGCGTCGTGGATGGCGGAGAACGGCACCCCCGGCTTGATGACGGCCATCGCCGCCTCCTGCGCCTCGAGGACGGCGTCGTACACCTTGCGCTGGGCCTCGGTGAAGGTGCCGTCGACCGGGAGCGTCCGGGTGATGTCGGCGGTGTAGAGCGAGTCGACCTCCACGCCGGCGTCGAGCAGGAGGAGGACGCCCGGCTCGACGGCCCCGGTGTTCTTGATCCAGTGCAGTGTCGAGGCGTGGTCACCGGAGGCGCAGATCGAGTCGTAGCCGACGCCGTTGCCCTCGTGACGCGCGTGCAGCGCGAAGAGCCCCTCGACCCAGCGCTCGCCCCGCTCCTTCTCCAGCGCCTCGCGCAGCCGCGCGACGACCTCGTCGAAGCCGAGCTGCGTGGCGTCGACGGCCTTGCGCATCTCCTCGACCTCGAAGGCGTCCTTGACCAGTCGGAGCGTCGAGAGGCGGGCCGCCAGCTCGTGGTCGAGGTCGACCTCCCGCGATTCCTCTTCCTGAGAGGTGTTCTCCTCGGATGCCTCCTGGCGCACCTTGTCGACGAGGGCCGCCACGTCGGCATCCGCGTCGCGCACCACCCGGACGACGACCGTGCCCGCGTCCTTGGCCAGCGCGTCGGCGAGCTCGTCGATGTGACGCGCGGTGAGGCCGTACTCGGCCTCGACGTCGGCGAGCGTCGGGCGGGCGCCGACCCAGAACTCGCCGTACCGGGCGTCGGAGAAGAACTCGTCGCCCTCGCGGCCGCCGTACGGACGGAAGTAGAGGACGGCCTCGTGGCCGCCGCCCTCGAGCGGCTCGAGGACGAGGACGGCGTCCGGCTCCTGGTCGCCGCCGAAGCCGGTCAGCCAGGCGAACGCGGTGTGCGGCCGGAAGCGGTAGTCGGTGTCGTTGGTGCGCACCTTGAACCCGCCGGCCGGGACGACGAGCCGCTCCCCGGCGAACTCCTCGCCGAGCCGCGCGCGCCGCTCGGCGGCGAAGTCGGCGACGGGCGCCCGGTCGGGGGTGCCCTCGGGGCGCGGGGTCCACCCGCGGCTGATGAACTCCCGCAGGGCGTCGGTGGTCTTGCGCTCGCGGTTCTCGGACTTCTGCTGCTGCTCGCTCACCCCCGCATCGTGCCACGGGCCTGCGGCCGGCACCGGTCAGCGGTCCCCGACCACGACGGCGCTCATCCACGGTGCGGTCAGGAGCGTGGTGACGCGGTGCGTGCGCACGTCCTGGGCGACGAGCCGCTGCGCCGGGGACGAGCAGTCGACGTACTGCGCGTAAGCCGTCGACCCGGCCACCCCGACGATGTCGGGCGACGCGTCGGCGCCCGGCCAGGCGAGCCAGCGGCCGACCCGGCCGTCAGGACCCAGGAGCCCGCTCGGGCCCACGCCGCAGCCGACCTGCGCGACGGCGAGGGCGCCGCCGGGGACCGGCCAGGCCGTCCGGTAGCCCATGGTCCCGTCGTGCACCCCGGGGAGGGCGTGCGTGAGCGGCGTCCAGGTGCCCGTCGACGCGTCGAGCAGGAGCACGTCGGTGCTGTCGTCCGCCGGGTCGAGGGTGCAGGTCATGGCGAGCACCGAGCCGGACCAGGCGTGCGCGTCGCTGCAGGAGCGGTGGCCCGCCGGCAGTCCGACCGTGCGCACGACGGCGCCGGTCGCGTTGTCGTGCACCTCGACGCCGTCGGGTCCCCCGGTGGTGAAGAGCAGCCCGTCGGCCGTGGGGACGAGGCCGCCGGCGTCCGATCCCTCCAGCCGCAGGGTCACCCCGCCCGTGCGGTCGAGCCGCAGGAGCGTGGTGGCACCCGTGCTCCCGTCCGAGCGGTACGCGGTCGTCCGCCCCACCCACACCTGGCGACCGGAGGGGCGGGTGTAGGCCAGGTCGGTCAGGCCGTCGCCGGGGGCGACGTCGCGCCAGCGGCCCGTGCGGGTGTCGAGCTCGACCACCTCGGGCCGATTCGCGTCGGTCCGCACGCCGAGGACGTGGGCACCGTCGCTGGTGATGTCGCGCAGGTCGACCTGCACGACGCTGGTGCCCACCCGCCACCGTCCCCCCGACGGCGAGACCAGGTCGACGGCGAACGGCCCGACGGGGTCGGCGTGGTCGGCGCCGGAGCTCGGGACGCTCGTGTGCACGACCACGCTCCATCCCGGACCCACCTGCGCCCACGGCGGGCCGGCGGCGTCGGTGCCCCCGGCGGGCACGCCCGCACCGGGACCGGCCCCGGGCGCCGTCGTCGGGACCGGCGCCACCGAGGTGGCGTGGCCCACGGGGGTGGCGTGGCCCGCCGGGGTGGCGTGGCCCGCCGGTGTGACGCAGGCGGCGAGCAGGAGCGCGGCGCAGGCGCCGGGCAGCAGGGCGAGCAGGCGGCGGCGTACGGGGTGCATCGAGGCTCCTGGGAGGTGGGTCGGGGGATGAGGACGTGGCCGGGGCCTGCTCCCACCCGTCCTGACTCCCCCCGGCCCCCGGAAGTTGCCCGTACGGCGCCCCCGGGTCGCTCAGTCCTCGATGACGCGGGCCTGGAGGAAGGGGGCGGTGACGAGGGTGCGGACCTGGTGCGTGACGAGGTCCTGCGCCCGCAGGGTGACGTCGTCGCCGTTGCAGGTCGTGTAGGTCGCGTAGACCGTGCGGCCGACGGCGCCCGCGATGCTCGGGGTCTGGACGGCCTGCGGCCACACCAGGGCGGTGCCGAGGTGACCGGACGCGGTGACCAGCCCGGTGTCGCCGGGGCCGCAGCCCGTGCCGCGCATGACGAGGGTGCCCTGCGAGGTGGCCAGCGCGGCGACGTAGCCGTACGTCTCGTCGCCGGTGCCCGTGGCGTGGGTGACGGCCCGCAGGCCGCCGGTGCTCGCGTCGAGGAGGAACACGTCGGAGACGTAGGCCTGGTTCGGTGCGTTCTTGTCACAGCGCACGGCGACGGTGGTCGGGGCGGAGTAGGTGCCCGCCGGGACGCAGTCGTGATAGCCACCGGGGGTGGGCACCGTCCGCAGGACCGCGCCGGTCGCGTTGTCCCGCACCACGAGCGGCTGGTGGAACCAGCCGGTGACCAGGAATCGACCGTCGCCGCTGGGGGCGTACGCGCCGTCCTGGAGGTCGAGGCTCAGCGTGGTGCGACCGGCGCGGTCGAACCGGATGAACGAGGGCAGGCCCGAGCCGACGCCGACCCGGGCGATGATCTGCGACCCGCTGGGCCGGGTGTAGCGGAAGCCGTAGCCGCCCTTCGGGGACGGGATGGTGCGCCACGCGCGGCTCACGAGGTCCATCTCGCGCAGCGCGCCGTCGCGGGTCGCCAGCAGCCGGCGGCCGTCGGGGCTGACGTCCTGCAGGTCCACCCACGGGAGCGTCGCCAGCGTGTAGCGGGCGCCGTACGGCGACACGAGCTGCAGCCGGCCGGTGGTCGGGTTGCTCGGCGACTGGCCGGTCTCGACGACCGTCCAGCCCGCGCGGACCGAGGACCAGGGGATGCCGGCCGGGTCGGCCGGGGTCGCCGGGCGCGCCGCCGGGACGACCGTGGCCCGCGGACCCGTTGTGGCCGGGGTGGCCGGGGTGGTCGGCGTCGTGGCGCTGCGGGCGGGCGCCGGCGTGGTCGCGGGGACCGTGACGCTCTGGGTCGCCGGGGCCTTGTCGGCGACCGGGGCGAGGTGCGGGGAGGCGCTGCAGGCGCCGAGGGCGAGGCCGGCGACGGCGACCGTCGCGCAGAGGAAGGCGGCGGCGCGGCGGCGGCGGTGGGGCGTGGTCATCGTGGTCTCCCGAGTCAGGGTGGACCGGCCTCCGTCGGCCGGTCTCATCGGTCATGTCGCTCGGCGGGGTCTTGATGTTGCCGGCCGATCGTCACGATCAGGTCACGGCCGATCTCGTTGTGACGCAACGGTCTTGGGCCAGGGCAGCACGACGCCCCGCTCCCGGCCCCGAGCGCCAGGAGCGGGGCGTCGGGCCCGCTCGTCAGGAGGTCGCGCAGCCACGCGCCGAGGTTGCTCCGCGCCACATCACGGAACGGTCACGGTGAGGCGACCCGGGTCCACGGCCCGGTTTGCCACACTGGGGCCGTGGCCGACGAGACCCCCCGCCCCCGGCCGAGACGTGCCCCGCGGTCGGGCCGTCCCATCGCCGGGGAGGCCCTGCGCCGCACCCGCCACGCCCTGCAGCCCTCGGGGCCACCGACCGAGGGCATCCCCGTCGTGTGGACGGGGCCGGACGGGGTGGAGCAGGACACGGCGAGGTCGGTCGTCGACTTCGCCATGCGGGTCTCGGCCGCGCTGCTGGCCACCGGCGCGCCCGCCTCGGACGTCGTCGCGACCGCGCTGCTGCTCTCACGCACCTACGGCCTGCGCGGCGTGCACGTCGACGTCACCTTCAGCTCGGTGGCGATCTCCTACCACCGCGGGCCGCTCGCCGACCCGATCACGCTGCTGCGCACGGTCCGCTCGCGCTCCTCGGACTTCCAACGGCTCGACGCCCTGCGCGGCCTCGTCGTCGAGCTGTCCCGCGACCCCGTACCCGTGCCCGAGGCGCGGCGCCGGTTCGACGCCGTCATCGCGATGCCGTACCCCTACCGCCGCTGGGTGACGACGCTCGCGACCGGGGTGCTCGGCGCGTCGGCGGCGGCGGGCTTCGGCGGGGGGCCGCTCATCGTCGCGCTCACCCTCGTGGCCGCGGCGCTCATCGCCGTCACCCAGCACAAGCTGGCGGGGTACGGCGTCGAGTCGTTCTTCGCGCAGGCGGTGGCGGCCGCCGTCCCCACCGTCCTCGCGGTACTCGTCGCCGTCCTGCAGTCGCGGACGGGGTGGCTCGACGGCGTCGTCCCGTCCGTCCTCGTGGCCTCGGCGGTGGTCGTGCTGCTCGCCGGCCTCTCCGCGGTGGGAGCAGCCCAGGACGCCATCGAGGGGTTCTACGTCACCGCCGGGGCGCGGGTCTTCGAGGTCCTCGTGCTCACCCTCGGCATCGTCGTCGGGATCACCGTGGTCCTCGCGCTGAGCCACAAGCTCGGGGTCTCGCTGTCGATCAGCGACGCGCCCGCTCCGTCGGCGACCGGGACCGCCCTCGCGGTCGGCACCGCCATGGTCAGCGCCGTCGCCTTCGGGGTCTCGAACTACTCCGGGGTGCGCACCGTCGTCGTCGCCGGGCTCGCCGGCGGCGTCGGGTGGCTGGTGTACGAGGCCGTGCGCGGCCTCGGCGCCGGACGCCCCAGCTCCAGCGCGGTCGCCGCCTTCGTCGTCGGTGTCACCGCGCAGCTGGCCGCCCGCCGCCTCAAGATCGCCGCGCTCGCGGTGACGACGTCGAGCATCGTCGCGCTGCTGCCGGGCCGCACGCTCTACCAGGGCATCTTCCAGGTCGTGTCCGACTCGGCCGGTCCCGGCTTCTACCAAGGGCTCTCGACCCTGTTCGAGGCGGCCGGAGTCGGCATCGGGCTCGCCGCCGGCGTGTCCTTCGGGACGTACGTCGCCCGGCTGGTCCAGGACTCGCGCAAGGGCCGCCGCCGTCGGCGGGCCCCGGGGGCGCGCGCCTGACGGGTGACGCACCGCACGTGGCCGGGGCGGTGCGCCGTACGGGCGTCAGTCGGCAGGATGGGGCGCGCCCGAGAGCCGGGCGGTGAGCCGAGGAGGGCCGATGCAGTTCGGGCGCAGCTACGAGGAGTTCGAGGTCGGCGCGACGTACCAGCACTGGCCCGGCAAGACGGTCACCGAGTACGACGACCACCTGTTCTGCCTGCTGACGATGAACCACCACCCGCTGCACCTCGACGCGCACTACGCGGAGGGCTCGACGCAGTTCGGCAGGAACGTCGTCGTGGGGAACTACGTCTACTC
Organism: Lapillicoccus jejuensis; assembly: GCF_006715055.1. Taxonomy (NCBI): domain Bacteria; kingdom Bacillati; phylum Actinomycetota; class Actinomycetes; order Micrococcales; family Intrasporangiaceae; genus Lapillicoccus; species Lapillicoccus jejuensis. The sequence goes on along the minus strand of NZ_VFMN01000001.1, from coordinate 426,842 downwards.
GCTGCTGCTCGGCATGTCCGTGCCCGACGTCTCCGGCAAGGCCATCGCCAACCTCGAGGTCGAGTCGCTCAAGCACGTCGCCCCGACCTTCCACGGCGACACGATCTACGGCGAGACGACGGTCCTGGACAAGCGGGAGTCGACGAGCAAGGACGACCGCGGCGTCGTCCACGTCGAGACCCGCGGCTACAACCAGGACGGCACGCTGGTCTGCGTGTTCCGGCGCAAGGTCATGGTGCCGAAGCAGTCGTACCTCGACGCCCGCGGCGGCGAGCAGCCCGGACGGCCGGTCCCGAAGGAGCCGGCCGCCCGGGACTGACCCGTCAGGGAGTCGGAGCGGTTCGCGTCGTGCCGGCGGCGTCCGTCCACGTCACCGACGTGACCTTGAGGGGCTGGCTGCCCACGTCCTTCGGGGACACGTGCGCGACGCTGTGGTCGGCGCCGAGCGGGACCGCGGTGAAGGCGAGCGTGCGCCCGTCACCGAGCAGGAACGACCCCGTGCGGGCGCCGGCCGGCAGCAGGGCCGAGACCTGCCACGAGGTGATCGTCGCCGAGCTGCCGCCGTCCCCCCGGCCGGTGGCCAGGACCGGGACCGAGCCCGCCGGGCGTCCCGAGGTCGAGGTGTAGCCGACCGACAGGTCGCCGAACTGGCTGTCGTCGGGAGCCAGCCACAGCGTGTGCCCGTCGATGCTCGCGGACGCCCCCGCGCGCCCGTCCTTGTCGACCGGTCGGCCGTCCACGTCGAACCACCACACGTCCCGGACCGGGGTGTCCCCGACGAGCGGCTTCTCGAAGCCGACGACGAAGGCGGAGTATCCCGTGCCGGGGATGGGCTCGACGTCGGACGACTCACCGCCGTAGTCGCGGTCGGCCCGGACCACGAGCTGGCGGGGCTGCGCCCGCTCCGACGGCACGAGGCCGATGATGAACCGGGACCCGTCGCCGTTGCCCCACGTCGTGCGCCGGTCGTGGAGGTCGACGGCGGAGCCGGCGATGCCGACCGTGCCGTTCGGGCCCTTCGTCGCGTAGTCGACCTTGTAGGTCGAGGCGTCCATCGGCGAGAGGGTGACGACGTACGTCGTGTCGCCCTGCTGGGTCCCGTTGTCCGTGAACTCGCCGATCGTCAGCGTCGCCGACCGGGTCGTCACGGACTGCGCGGGCTGCGGGGCCGCCTTCGGCGGACCGGTGACCAGCTGGGTGGCGCCGACGGCGACGACCGCGGCGGCGGCGACGCCGGCGACGAGCGCGCCGACCCGGCGACGGCGCACCGTACGGCGGCCGGAGGCGAGGACGGCGTCGAGGTCGACGCCGGGGTAGGACTCGGGCAGCGCGCCACCGAGGCGGTCGTGCAGGTCGGACTCGGGGGACGGGATCGTCGGGCTCATCGCTGGGCTCCTTCCGTGGGACGGGCGGGGTGCTCGGCGACCTGCCGCAGGGCGGCGAGGCCGCGGGAGCCGAGGGACTTCACGGCGCCGAGCGAGATGCCGAGCGTCTCGGCGGTCTCCTTCTCGGACAGGTCGCACCAGTGCCGCAGCACGACGACCCGGCGCTGCGCCTCGGGCAGGGTGGCGAGCCAGCGACGGATCTCGTCGCGGTCGTCGTACGACGCCCCCGAGGGCGCCGGGCCGACGGGCCCCTCGGGGACCTCGTCGGCGAGGACCTCGCGCCGCGTCGAGCGCCAGGCGTCGACGTGGTGGTTGGCCATCACGCGGCGCGTGTAGGCGAGCGCCGTGCCCTGGCGGACCTTCGGCCACGCGACGTACGTCTTGACCAGCGCCGCCTGGACGAGCTCGGCCGCCGCCTGACCGTCGCCGGTCAGCAGCCAGGCCGTGCGCAGGAGCGGGTCCTGCGCCTGGCGCGCGAACGCGGTGAACTCCGCGTCGCGGTCGCCGCCACCACCTCTGAAACCCATCGGGTCACCACCCTGTCGTCCCGGCCCCGGTCGGGGCCGCCGTCACCACTCCTACGGACGGTGGCCCCGGAAAGGTTGCCAGGCCGGGGTGCCCTCGCGGATCAGCCGAGCGGGTACGTGCTCGCCCGGCCGTCGACCGCGGTCCACTCGAGCCGGGTCGGCGGATCCTGCGGGTCGGACGCCCGCGCCACGAGGACGCCCAGCGGACCCAGCCGCCCCACGGCGCCGGTCACCTGCGACCCCCCGCCGAGGACGACCCGCACCGGGCCCGCCGGGACGGACGCCGGGACGAGGGTGGACCACGTCTGCCGGACCCCGTCCGGCCCGGTCCGCCCGACCCCGGTCACGACGCCCACCCGGGCCGTCAGCGCGACGACCTCGTCGGTGTCCTGCTGGCCCCAGAGCCGGGACCGGGCGTCGAGCCAGTACGCCACCCCGTCCACCGACGTCGACCAGCCGCGCCGGCCGTCCGCGTCCACCGGGACGCCGTCGGCGGCCCACCACACGAGGTCCGTGGGCCCCACGCGCTGCGTCGAGGTCCACCCGGGGACGGTGACGAAGGCCGACCACGACGACCCGACCACCGGGGTCGCCGCCGGACGGGAGGCGATCCCGCCCAGGTCCGTGTTCGCGACGACGGCGCGGCGCGCGGCCCCGGACGGGACGAACCCGACCAGGGTGGTCGACCCGGGCAGGACCACCGACGCGGACCGCCGGTGTTCCGGGTCGAGGGCGACGTCGACGGCGCGGGTCCAGCCCCCGGTGCCGCGGGTCCACACCGTGGCCGACGTGCCGACGCCGCCCACGGTGACGCCGTACGTCGCCGCGGGGTCGCCGGGCGGCGCGGTCACCTCGGTGAGCCCCACCGGTGCGACCGGGCCGGCCGGCGCGGTCGGCCGGCGGCCCCCGGTCAGCGTCGTCGTCACCGCGACGACGAGGGCGACGAGCACCACGGCCGTGCCGCCGGTGAGGACCAGGCGCCGACGCCGGACGCGCCGTCCGGCGGCGACGACGGCACCCGGGCCGACGGTGACCCCGTCGGGGGGCGTGACCGCCCGCAGCTCGTCGCGCAGCGCCTGCTCGAACGGGTCCAGGACGGTGCTCATCGGGTGCTCCTCGGCGACGGGTGGCGCTCGCGCAACGTCGCGAGCGCCCGGCTGGCGGTGGACTTGACCGTGCCAACCGACACCCCGAGGGCGTCGGCGACCTGCTGCTCGCTGAGGTCGGCGTAGTAGCGCAGGACGACGACCTTGCGCTGCTGCTCGGGCAGCGTCGCGAGCAGCCGGACGATCTCGTCCCGGTCGTCGACGCGGTCGTCGGGCGGGGCGGCGGCGTCGTACGCCGGGGTCGTCGTCACGCGCGAACCGCGGCGCAGGCCGTCGATGCGGTGGTTGACCAGGGCGCGGCGGGCGTAGGCCCAGCGCCGTCCCGGGCTGCACCCGAGACCACGCGAGGTACGTCTTGACCAGCGCCGCCTGCACCAGCTCGCGGGCCGCGTCGGCGTCGCCGGTCAGCAGGTACGCCGTCCGGCCGAGGCTGGGCTGCGCCTGGACCACGAACTCCCGAACGCGGCGTCGCGCTCGCTCCTGCTCGGTCGCACCGGTCCTCCCTTCGCCTCAGGCGGGAGCCTGTCACCTTCTCTACGCGCCGGGGCGGTGGAAGGTTGAGCGCCGTGCGCGGGAGGCGGTCCGTACAGTGGCGCCCATGACAGGGGGGAGCACACCGCGCCCGGGGCACTCGGTGACGCAGGAGGGCGCCCGCAGCGCGGCGGAGCGGCTGGTCTTCTTCTCGGACGCCGTCGTCGCGATCGCGCTGACCCTGCTGGCCATCGAGCTGCCGGTCCCACGGGGCGCGACCGGGTCGGCGCTGCTCGACTCGCTGGGGGAGGGGTTCCCCGAGTACCTCGCCTTCGGGATCAGCTTCGCGGTGATCTTCCTGCTGTGGAACGGACACCACCGGCTCTACCGCTACCTGACCGACGCGCCGCCGGCCCTCGTGCGCTGGAACGGCCTGTGGCTCTTCTCGATCGTGCTCATCCCCTTCGTCACCAAGGTGCTCACCGAGGGCTCGTCTGACGAGCCGTCCTTCCCCTACCGTTTCGGTCTGTACGCCGTCGTGCAGGTCCTCTCCGGCGTCGCGACCCTCATGGCCGCCCGGGTCATGGGCCGTGAAGGGGTCGTCGACCTCGAGGCGCCCGGGGACCTGCTCGCGCACAGCCGCCGGCGCACGTTCGCCTTCCTCGTCCCCTTCGCGTTGTCCATCCCGCTCGCCTTCGTCCTGCACGCGTGGGCGTACGTCGTCTGGGGCCTGGGACCCTGGCTGACCGCGACCGTGCTGCGCGCTCTGGCCCGCCGACGGGCCCGCTCGTGACGGCGCCGAGGCCCCGCATCGACCTGCACGCGCACTCGACGGCCAGCGACGGCACCGAGTCACCCGCCGGCCTCGTGGCGGCCGCCGCCGCGGCAGGGCTCGACGTCGTCGCCATCACTGACCACGACACGACCCACGGGTGGGCCGAGGCGGCCGACGCCGTCGCGACCACCGGGGTCGCGCTCGTGCGCGGGATCGAGATCTCCTGCGGTCGGCGCGGCACGTCGGTGCACCTGCTCGGCTACCTCACCGACCCCGCCGCCGCGGGGCTGTCGGCCGAGCTCGCGCTCTCGCGCGACTCCCGCGTCGGCCGGCTGCGCCGGATCGTCGAGCGGATGGCCGCCGCCGGCATCGACCTCACCTACGACGAGGTGCTCGCCGCGGTCCCGCCCGGCGCCACCCCTGGGCGTCCGCACATCGCGGACGCGTTGGTGCGCAAGGGGATCGTGGCCCACCGCGACGAGGCGTTCGCCGAGTGGCTGGCCAACGACAGCCCGTTCTACGTCGGCCACCACGCCCCCGACCCGGTCGACGCGGTGCGGCTCGTCGTCGAGGCGGGCGGGGTCGCCGTCCACGCGCACCCCTTCACGGGCAAGCCCGGCCGGCAGGTGCCCGAGGCGCTCGTCGAGGAGATGGCGGCCGCCGGGCTCGGCGGTCTCGAGGCGCACCACCGCGACCACGACGACGACGCCGTACGGCGCGCCCTCGCGCTCGCGGCCGACCTCGACCTGCTCGTCACCGGCTCGAGCGACTGGCACGGGTCGGGCAAGCGGAACCTGTTGGGGGAGAACACGACCCGGCCCGAGGTGCTCGCCGAGATCGAGCGCCGCAGCAGCGGGACCACGCCCGTCCTGCGGCCCTGACCGGGCCGACCGCCGCGTCTGGGAGGATGGCCGGGTGCCGCCCAGGAAGAAGCGACCCACCCGCTCCGGCGCGACCGTCGTGTCCGTCGCCAACCAGAAGGGCGGCGTGGCCAAGACGACGTCGGTGGCCAGCCTCGGGGCCGCCTTCGCCGAGCTGGGCAAGCGGGTGCTCCTCGTCGACCTCGACGCCCAGGCCTGCCTGACCTTCAGCCTCGGCATCGACCCGGACAGCGTCGAGACGTCGGTCAACGAGGTGCTGCTCGGCACGGCCCCGGCCGCCGACGCGATCCAGCCCACCGACGACGGGGTCGACCTCCTGCCGTCGGTCATCGACCTGGCCGGCGCCGAGGCGCAGCTGCTCCCGCGCCCGGGCCGCGAGTACGTCCTGCGCACCGCGCTCGAGCCGGTCCAGGCGTCGTACGACGTCGTGCTGCTCGACTGCTCACCCAGCCTCGGCGTCCTCACGCTCAACGCCCTGACCGCGAGCCAGGGGCTCGTCGTGCCGATGCCGTGCGAGATGCTCAGCCACCGCGGCGTCGGGCAGCTGCTCGACACCGTCGCCGACGTGAAGAGGATCCTCAACCCCGACCTCGAGATCCTCGGGATCCTCCCGACGATGTACGACGGCCGCAGCCACCACGCACAGGCGGTGCTCGCCGACGTGGGGGAGCGCTACGGCCTGCCCGTGCTCGACCCTCCCATCCCGCGCACCATCCGCTTCGCCGAGGCCCCGGCGGTCGGCCGCTCGATCCTCGCCACCGCGCGCAGCTCGGCGGCGGCGCAGGCCTACCGCGACGTCGCGGGTTCGCTCCTCTCGCGGATCTGATCTTCGTCACATCCCCGCCACCTCGTCCGGCGGGAATGCCCGCCCGGTCGCGGGTACTTGTCACCTGACGGGCCCCCGACCGCCACCGCGCTCCCGGGTGCCCGCCCACGACGAACGACAGTCCGACCACCCCACAGGAGCTTCTGCATGAGCATCGCCGCCCTCGCCGCCCGACAGTCCGGCGGTCCCCTCGAGCCGGCCACCTACGAGCCCCGTGCCCTGCGCGACGACGACATCCGCATCGACGTCAAGTTCGCCGGCATCTGCCACAGCGACATCCACACCGTCCGCGAGGAGTGGGGCAGCGCGATCTTCCCGCTCGTCCCCGGCCACGAGATCGCCGGCGTCGTCGCCGAGGTCGGCTCCGCCGTGACGAAGTACAAGGTCGGCGACCGTGTCGGCGTCGGCTGCATGGTCGACTCGTGCGGTGAGTGCGAGTACTGCAAGGACGGCCAGGAGCAGTTCTGCGCCAAGGGCATGACCGGCACGTACAACGCGCGCGACCGCCACGACAAGACGCCGACCAAGGGCGGCTACGCCCAGGCCGTCACCGTCTCCGAGCGCTTCGCCGTCCGGATCCCCGACGGCCTCGAGCTCGACGTCGCCGCGCCGCTGCTGTGCGCCGGCATCACCACCTACGAGCCGCTGCGTCGCTTCAAGGTCGGCCAGGGCACCAAGGTCGCCGTCGTCGGCCTCGGTGGCCTCGGCCACATGGGCGTCAAGCTCGCCGTCGCGATGGGTGCCGACGTCACCGTCCTGTCGCGCTCGCAGGCCAAGAAGGACGACGCCCTCGCCCTCGGCGCCCAGCACTACGTCGCCACCGGCGAGGAGGGCGCGTTCAAGGGCCTGCGCTCCTCGTTCGACCTCGTCCTCAACACGGTCTCGGCCGACCTCGACATGAACGACTACCTCGCCACGCTCAAGCCGCTCGGCGCGCTGGTCAACGTCGGCCTGCCGACCAACCCGTACGAGGTCGCGCCGTTCTCCGTCGTCGGCGGCAGCCGCATCCTCGCGGGGTCCAACATCGGTGGCATCCCCGCCACCCAGGAGATGCTCGACTTCTGCGCCGAGCACCACCTCGGCGCCGACATCGAGACGATCGACGCCAAGGACGTCAACGAGGCGTACGACCGCGTCGTCGCCGGTGACGTGCGCTACCGCGTCGTCATCGACACCGCGACGATCCCCACCGACGGCGAGAAGTTCGAGGACGCCCCCGCGTCCTGACGCCGCACCGCACGACGCCGACGGCGCCGGTCCCCTCGCGGGGGCCGGCGCCGTCGTCCGTACGGAGTCCTGCGGGCGGGCTTCAGCCCTCGGCGGGCGCGGCGGCCTCGCCCGCACCCTTGCCGGAGCGGCCCCGACCGCCGCGGCGGCGGCGGCGCTTGGGGGCGTCGCCCGAGCCGCCCTCGGCGTCGACGCCGTCGGTGCGGGGGGCGCTCTGCGCCGTGACCTCGCCGGCCTCGCCGCCCTCGGCGAGGACGGCACCGTCGACGCGGGTGGTGCGGCGACGCGAGCGCTCCCGGGGGGCGCGCTGAGGCCGCTCGGACGGCTCGCTGCGCTCGGTCCGCTCGCCGCGACCCCCGCGGGCGCTCGGGCCGCGACGGCCCGCGCCCTTGCCGGTCTCGCCGAGGTCCTCGAGCTCCTCCGCGTCGAGCCCGGCGCGGGTCTGCTCCGAGCGGCGCAGCCGGCCCTTGGCGTCGGCGGGGATGGACAGGTCGGTGTAGAGGTGCTCGGAGGAGGAGTAGGTCTCCACCGGCTCCGGGATGCCGAGGTCGAGCTGGCGGTTGATCAGCCCCCAGCGCGGCATGTCGTCCCAGTCGACGAAGGTGACCGCGGTGCCGGTGTTGCCGGCGCGCGCCGTACGGCCGATGCGGTGGACGTAGGTCTTCTCGTCCTCCGGGCACTGGTAGTTCACGACGTGGGTGACGTTGTCGACGTCGATGCCGCGGGCGGCGACGTCGGTCGCGACGAGGACGTCGACCTTGCCGTTGCGGAAGGCGCGCAGCGCCTGCTCGCGGGCGCCCTGGCCGAGGTCGCCGTGGATCGCCGCCGCGGCGTAGCCGCGCTCGGTCAGCTCCTCGGCGACCTTGGCCGCCGTGCGCTTGGTCCGGGTGAAGACGAGCGCCAGCCCGCGGCCGTCGGCCTGGAGGATGCGCGCGAGCATCTCGACCTTGTCCAGGGCGTGCGCCCGGTAGACGTGCTGGGTGACCGCCTTGACGGTGTGCGCGTTCTCCTGGTCGTCACCCATCGCGCGGATGTGCGTCGGCTGGCTCATGTAGCGGCGCGCCAGCGCGACGATCGCGCCGGGCATCGTCGCCGAGAAGAGCATCGTCTGGCGCTGCGGCGAGGTCTGCGCCATGAGCGTCTCGACATCGGGCAGGAAGCCGAGGTCGAGCATCTCGTCGGCCTCGTCGAGGACGACGGTGCGGGCCCGGGACAGGTCGAGGTACTTCTGCTTGGCCAGGTCGATGAGGCGGCCGGGGGTGCCGACGACGACCTCGACCCCGTTCTTCAGCGCCTCGATCTGCGGCTCGTAGGCCCGGCCGCCGTAGACGGTGAGGACGCGGATGCCGCGCTTGGCGCCGGCCCGCTCGAGGTCGCCGGACACCTGCACCGCGAGCTCGCGGGTGGGGGCGACGACGAGAGCCTGCGGCTTGCCCGGGGCGGGGAGGGCGTCGAAGCCCTCGTCGGCGGGGCTGACGACGCGCTGCAGCAGCGGCACGCCGAACCCCAGCGTCTTGCCGGTGCCGGTCTTGGCCTGGCCGATGATGTCGTGGCCGCCGAGCGCGACCGGCAGGGTCATCGCCTGGATGGGGAACGGGGTGACGATGCCGTGCTCGGCGAGCGCGGCGACGATGTCGGGGTGGACGGGGAAGTCCGCGAAGGTGGGCTCGGGCGCCGGCACGGCCGCGCCCTGGGGGGCGTCGGCGGCCTCGGCCACGTCGGTCTGGTCGGTGGCCTCGGTGAGGTCGGTCATGGGGTGTGGTCTCTCGGTCGGGTCCGGACGCCGGGCGACCGCCGGCGGAGCCGGCGAGGTCGGGCCGTCGTCCCTGACGGGAGTGCGGGCCGATCGGAGAGGGTCCTGTCGCCGAGCCACTCGGCGGAAGCTGTCGGGGCCGACCGGGCACCGTGAACCCGCCCATGGTACCCGTAGGGTGGCGGCCATGAGCGATGACGCGCACCGGCCGGCGGTCGTCGACCTCCTCGGCGCCCTGGCGTACGGCGAGCTGATGGCCTTCAGCGAGCTCGCCAAGGACGCGGAGATGGCGCCCACGCACACCGACAAGGCGGCGGTCGCGCGGCTCGCGGTGGCCGAGTTCCAGCACTACGAGGTCATCACGGCGCGCCTGCGCGAGCTCGGGGAGGACCCGGGGGCGGCCGTCGCCCCGTTCGTCGAGTCGTTCGACGCCTTCCACGCGCGGACCCGCCCCAGCACCTTCCTCGAGGGGCTGGTCAAGGCCTACGTCGGGGACGGCATCGCTCAGGACTTCTACCGGGAGATCTCGCGGTACGTCGACGCCGACACCCGCAGCCTCGTCGAGGCGGCGATGTCCGACGTCGGCGGGGCGGAGTTCGTCGTCAGCCGCGTGCGGGCGGCGCAGCGGGAGGACCCCCGGCTCACGGGTCGGCTCGCGCTGTGGGGGCGGCGGCTGGTGGGCGAGGCCCTGACCCAGGCGCAGCGGGTGGCGGTCGAGCGCGACTCGCTCACGCTCATCCTCGTCGGCGGGGCGGGCGGCCCGAGCGCCGACCTGGCCGAGATCGGGCGGATGTTCGCGCGCATCACCGACGAGCACACGCACCGGATGCAGCGGCTCGGCCTGTCGGCCTGACCCCGCCGGATCCGAACGCGGATGCGAGCGCGCACCCCGGCACGGCGACGGGCCCGGCCTGGGTGGCCGGGCCCGTGACGTCGTACGGGGTGCTGGTCGGTCAGACGCGCGAGCCGCGACCCGTCATGCGGCCGTACAGGGTGATGCCGATGGCGGCGAGGATGGCACCGACGATCCAGGCGAGCCACGGGATGCCGCCGTTGGCGTTGCGGTAGGCGGTGGCCCCGAGGATCACGCCGCCGATGAGCGAGGCGATGATGCCGATGACGATCGTCGCGACGAGCGAGATGTTCTGCTTGCCGGGGAGGATCAACCGTCCCAGCGCACCGATGATCGCGCCCACGATGATGGCGCCGATGATGGAACTGATCACTGTCGTCTCCTTTGTGGCCGGGTGGCCGTCTCGGGCGGTGCGAACGCACCGTCGTCGAGCAGGTAGTACCCGGATTCAGCCGCCGAAACCGACGCGGCTCTTCTCCTGCTCCCCGATGTTGACGTAGCCGATGTTCGCGGCCGGGACGAGGTAGCGCCGGCCCTTCTCGTCGACGAGGGTGACGACGCCGCCGTCGGCGATGGCCTTGCTGACCGCCGACTCGACGTCCTCGACGCTCTGGTTCGACTCGAACGCGATCTCGCGGGCGACGTTCTGGACGCCGATCCTGACCTCCACGGAAGTGCCTTTCGTCGTGCTGCGTGCTGCTGACGGGACCCGGTCGGCCCCGCACCGGTCCAACCCTAGGAGGCGGGGTCCTGTTCCGCGCCGGGGCCGCCCACCTTGGGGAAGCCGCCGATGCCGCGCCACGCCAGCTGACCCACGAGCCGGGCCGCCTCGTCGCGCGGGACGCTCGCCCCCTGCGAGAGCCAGTAGCGCGCAGCGACCTGCGCCATCCCGGTCAGCGCCATCCCGAGCAGGTGCGCGTCGGCGTCGGACATCTCGGTGTCGGCGGCGATGACCTCGGCGAGCGCGTCGCCGCACGTCGTCGCGACCCCCTCGATCCGCTCGGCGACGGCCGGGTCGTTGCTGAGGTCGGACTCGAAGATCAGCCGGAACGGCGCGCTCTCGCGGGAGACGACGTCGAAGTAGACGGCCATGCAGTCGAGGACGCGCTGACGGTTGTCGGTGGTGCCGGTGAGCGCGCCGCGGACGGCCTGCTCGATCTCCTGGCGGGTCTGGTCGAGCAGCGCGAGGTAGAGGTCGAGCTTGCCCGGGAAGTGCTGGTAGAGCACGGGTTTGGACACGCCGGCCCGCTCGGCGATGTCGTCCATGGCGGCGGCGTGGTAGCCGGACTCGACGAAGGCGGCCTGGGCCGCCTCGAGCAGCTGCGCCCGCCGGGCCGACCGCGGCAGGCGCTGGCCCCGTGGGCGTGCGCCCTCTGCCACCGACATCGTCGTCGCCTCCCTGACCCCCCCGGCTCCCGCCGGCTGCGCTGTGCCGTCCGCCGCCCCCGCGGCGCTGGCGGCACACTCTACCCACGAGTAGCCCCGCCGACCGGTCACGGGGGCGCGCGCCTGGCGTAGCGTCGGGCGGGTGAGCACGTCCCCCCTCGCCGACCCCGCGCGGCGGCTGGAGCGACCCGAGGTCGAGCGCTACGCCCGGCACCTGCTGCTGCCCCAGGTGGGGATGGAGGGCCAGGAGCGGCTCGCCTCCGCGCGGGTGCTCGTCGTCGGTGCGGGCGGACTGGGGTCGCCCGCCCTGCTCTACCTCGCGGCCGCGGGCGTCGGCACGATCGGCGTCGTCGACGCGGACGTCGTCGAGACGAGCAACCTGCAGCGCCAGGTGGTCCACCGCGACGCCGACGTGGGCCGGCCGAAGACGTCGTCGGCCGCCGACGCCGTCGCCCGGGTGAACCCGCACGTGCGCGTCGTCGAGCACGCCGTACGGCTGGACTCCTCGACCGCGCTCGAGGTCCTGGGGGGCTACGACGTCGTCCTCGACGGCACCGACAACTTCCCCACCCGTTACCTGGTCAACGATGCCTGCGCGCTCCTCGGCATCCCCCACGTGTGGGGCTCGGTCTACCGCTTCGACGGCCAGGTGAGCGTCTGGTGGGCCGGCCACGGGCCCTGCTACCGCTGCGTGTTCCCCGAGCCGCCGCCGCCGGGCGCGGTGCCGTCGTGCGCCGAGGGCGGCGTCCTCGGCGTGCTGTGCGCCGCGATCGGGTCGGTCCAGGTGACCGAGACGCTCAAGCTGCTCCTCGGGGTCGGCGACCCGCTGATCGGGCGGCTGCTCGTGCACGACGCGCTCGCCATGACCTGGGGCGAGGTGCCGGTGCGCCGCGACCCCGGCTGCGCGGTGTGCGGCGACGCGCCCACGGTCACCCGGGAGACCGGGCTCGTCGACTACGACGCGTTCTGCGGGCTGCCGCCGGCGGGTGCGGTCGCCGCGCCGTCGGTGCCGCTCGTGTCGGCGACCGAGCTGGCGGACTCGCTGGCCGGCCTCGACGCGCCCGTGCTCGTCGACGTGCGCGGCGAGGACGAGCGCGCGATCGTCTCCATCCCCGGGGCGGTCGCGATCCCGCTCGAGGAGTTCCGCGACGGTCGCGCCTTCCGGCGCCCCGACCTCGGGATCCTCGACCTGCCGGTCGTCGTGCACTGCAAGTCGGGCGCCCGCTCGGCGGAGGCCACCCGGCTGCTGCTCGCCCGCGGGTACGACGACGTGCGCAGCCTCGACGGTGGGGTGCTCGCCTGGGTCCGCGACGTCGACCCGAGCCTGCCGGGCTACTGATGGGGGCGCCGTACGGCGTCGTGCCGGAGGCGGCCCAGCGCGTCCTCGAGGTCGTCGCGCGCATCCCGGAGGGGAAGGTCGCGACGTACGGCGACGTCGGGGCGCTCGTCGGGCGCGGGCCGCGCTGGCCCGGCAACGTCCTGGGCCGGTACGGCGCCGACGTGCCCTGGTGGCGGGTCGTGCGCGCCGGCGGGTGGCCGCCGCAGGGGCACGAGGAGGTGGCGCTGGAGCACTACCGCGCCGAGGGCACGCCGCTCGTGCGCGGCACCCTGGACGGGCTGCGCGTCGACCTGGCCCGGGCGCGCTGGGAGCCGACCGACGACGACGCCCGGCCCGAGCGGCCGTCCGCGGGCGCGCGCGGGTCGCTGCACCACGTCGAGGTGTGGGTGGGCGACCTGACGCAGGCGCGCCGCTCGCTCGGGTGGCTGCTGGGCGAGCTCGGCTACCGCCGCACCGACCGCTGGCCGCAGGACGGGTCGGTGGGGGAGAGCTGGGAGCTCGGGGCGACGTACGTCGTCCTCGAGGCCGGGTCCGACGTCACCGGGCCGCACGACCGGCGCCGCGCCGGGGTCAACCACCTGGCCTTCCACGCCGGCTCGCGCGCCGACGTCGACCGGCTCGTGCGCGCCGCGCCGGCGCACGGCTGGTCGCTGATGTACGTCGACCGGCACCCGTTCGCGGGCGGACCGGGGCACTACGCGGCCTACCTCGAGGACGCCGCAGGCTTCGAGGTCGAGCTCGTCGCGGGCTGACCTCCCCCGGTCGGTCGCCGGCAGGTGGTGGAATCACGGTCGTGACCGACCGTCCCGCCAGCCCCGACGAGCGCCGCCCGCCCTTCGACGAGGTGGCCCGCGCCGCCGTCGCCGAGTACGCGGCCGCGCGCCCGGCGCTCATCGCGACCGGCGAGGCGTGGACCGCGCTGGTGCGGCGGATCCTCGACGAGGCCGGCATCAACTACCTCTCGGTCGACGGGCGGACCAAGTCGGTGACGTCGTACGCGGGGAAGGCGGCCCGGCTGCGGGCGCAGGGCGCCCCGGACCCGGCCGCGGAGATCACCGACGCGGTGGGGGTGCGGGTCATCACCTACCTGCACCGCGACGTCGCCGCCGTCGCCGGGCTCGTGGCCGAGCAGCTCGACGTCGTCGACGACCGCGACCTCGGGCTCGAGACGGCCAGCCAGGGCCGCTTCGGCTACGCCAGCCGGCACCTGCGGGTGCAGGCGGACGAGGGCGTCGCCGGCGAGCCGTCGTACGACGTCCTGGCCCGGCACCCCCTCTCGCTGCAGATCCGCACCGTGCTCCAGCACGCGTGGGCCGAGTTCGAGCACGACATCCGCTACAAGGGCACCGTGCCCGCGGCGCAGGTGCCCGACCTGGACCGACGCTTCACCCTGGCGGCGGGCCTGCTCGAGCTGGCCGACCGGGAGTTCTCGACCATCCGCGACCGGCTCCAGGAGGCCGTGCGCGACACCCGGGCGGACGGCGCCGACGACGACCCGCGGGTCGACCCCTCGGACCTCGCCGCCTTCCTCATCGGCCGCTACCCGGAGGCGGGCTGGTCGAGGACGGACCACTACGCGTGGATGGCCGGGCTGGTCCTCGAGCTGGGGCTGGCCTCGCTCGAGGAGCTCGACCACGCGCTGGCGCCGGTCGACGAGGCGGCCGTCACGACGGCGATGGGCTACAAGTACCCGGCCGGCGCGGTCCGGCGGCTGGACGACGCGCTGCTGGCGCGGTACGGCGAGCGGTACGTCGCCCTGCGCGGCAACGCGCACCGCGTGGACCTGCTCGCCGCGCGCCTCGAGCGGCTGCGCGGGGGCGCTGTCACCCCTGCGTGATGGGATGACGCGCATGGTCGACCTGCGCCGCGCTCCGGCCCCCGCTGTGGGGGCGCCGGTGCTCGACGGCGACCAGCGACGGGCCGTCGAGCACCGTGGAGCGCTGCTGCGCGTGCTCGGCGCCCCCGGCACCGGCAAGACGACGACCGCCGTCGAGGTCGTCGTCGACCGGGTCGCGCGCGACGGGCTGTCGCCCGACGCCTGCCTGCTGCTGACGGCCAGCCGCACCGCAGCCGCGCGGCTGCGCGACCGGGTGACGGCCCGCGTCGGGGGGACGACGACGGAGCCGCTCGCGCGCACCCACCAGGCCTTCGGGTTCGGGGTCCTGCGCCGCGAGGCGGCGCTGAGGGGGGAGCCCGCTCCGCGGCTGCTCAGCGGGCCCGAGCAGGACGTCGTGCTGCGCGACCTGCTCGCCGGGCACGCCTCCGGCGACGTGACGGGGCCGGTCTGGCCGCCGCACGTGCAGGCCGCCGTCAACCGCCGCGGCTTCCGGGCCGAGCTGCGCGACCTGCTCATGCGCGCCGTCGAGCTCGGTCTCGAGCCGCCCGACCTGGCGCGGCTCGGGCGCGAGCACGCGCGGCCCGAGTGGGTCGCCGCTGCCGACGTGCTGCGCGAGTACGACGAGGTGACCGCCCTCTCGCGCCCCGGCGGTTACGACCCGGCGTGGATCCTCACGGCGGCGGCGGACCGGCTGGAGGACGACCCGCAGGCGCTGGCCCGCACGGTGGAGCAGGTGCGGCTCGTCGTCGTCGACGACGCCCAGGAGCTCACCCCGGCCGCCGCCCGGGTGCTGCGCGTCCTCGCCCGCGCGGGGGTGTCGCTGGTCCTGCTCGGCGACCCGGACAGCGCCGTGCAGACCTTCCGCGGGGCCGACCCGCGGCTGGTCGCCACCGGGTGGGCCGCGCTCGCGCCGGCGGGCGACCCGGCGCCGACCGTCGTCCTCGGCACCGTGCACCGGCAGGGGCCCGCGCTGCGGACGGCGACCGCGGCGGTCGCCCGGCGGATCGGCGCCCTCGGCGGCGGGGCGCAGCGCTCGGCGCTGGCCGCGGGGCCCGCGGACGGGCGGCTCGACGTGGCCCTGCTGCGGGCGGGGACGCAGGAGGCGGCGCACGTCGCGGCCGAGCTGCGGGCCGCCCACCTGCTCGAGGGCGTCCCGTGGGACCGGATGGCGGTCATCGTCCGCGGTCGCTCGCGCGACGCGGCGCTGCGGCGGGCCCTCACCGCACAGGGTGTCCCGGTCGCGTCGGGGGCGGCGGAGATCCCGGTGCGCGACGAGGTCGCCGTCCGGCCGCTGCTCGAGCTGCTCGACCTCGTCCTGCGGGTCGCCCGCGACCCGGGGGCCCGGCCCACGCCGGAGCAGGCGGTCGACCTGCTGCTCTCGCCGCTGGGGGAGTGCGACGCCGTCCGGCTGCGGCGGCTGCGCCGGCTGCTGCGCCGGGCCGAGCTCGACGAGGGCGGGACGCGCACGAGCGACGAGCTGCTGGCCGACGGCGTGCTCGACCTCGGCGGCGCGGTCGCGCTCGGGCTCGACGGGGCGCCGTTGCGGCGGCTCGCGGCCGGGGTCGCGGCCGGGGTCGACGCCGCGCGGACGGCGGTCGACCCGGTGACCGGACGGCCGGGGTGGGCCCCGGGCGTGACGGCCGAGACGATCCTCTGGGCGGTGTGGCAGGGCCTCGACGTCGCCGACCCCTGGCGCCGGCGGGCGCTGCGCGGGGGGCCGCGCGGCCAGCGGGCCGACCGCGACCTCGACGCCGTCGTCGCGCTCTTCGGGGCGGTCGGCGCGTTCGTCGACCGGCTGCCGGCCGCCGGGCCCGAC
This sequence comes from Lapillicoccus jejuensis, assembly GCF_006715055.1. NCBI lineage: Bacteria > Bacillati > Actinomycetota > Actinomycetes > Micrococcales > Intrasporangiaceae > Lapillicoccus > Lapillicoccus jejuensis. Next base: position 410,660 of record NZ_VFMN01000001.1, on the reverse strand, counting down.
GCGTTCCTCGAGCACGTGCGCGGGCAGGACGTCCCCGGAGACACCCTCGTCCCGCGGGCGCCGCAGGGGCAGGCGGTCTCGGTGCTCACCCCCGCGTCCGCCGCCGGGCTGGAGTGGGACCTCGTCGTCGTCGCCGGGGTCCAGGAGGGGGTGTGGCCCGACCTGCGGCTGCGCGGCTCGCTGCTCGGCTCGGAGGACCTCGTCGCGGTGGTCACCGGGCGCGGCGCGTCGACCCGGGCGGCCCAGGCCGCGGTCCGGTACGACGAGACCCGGCTCCTGCACGTCGCCGTGTCCCGCGCCCGACGGCGCGTGCTCGTCACGGCCGTGCGCAGCGAGGACGAGCAGCCGTCGCCCTACCTCGACGTCGTCGACCCGCCCCCCGAGGCGCCCGACGGCGACGTCGGCGGCGCGGTCGAGCGGGAGGTGCGCCGGATCAGCGACGTCCGGGCCCCGCTCACCCTGCCCGCCCTCGTGGCCCGGCTGCGTCGCGAGCTGCTGGTCGGCACGGTGGCGCAGGCGCGCTCCGCACGGGCGGGGCTCGAGCGGCTCGTCGAGGCCGGGGTGCCCGGAGCCGACCCGCGCGACTGGTGGGCGCTGCGCGGGCTGAGCGACGACCGCCCCCTGCGCGCGCCGGAGCAACCCGTGCGGGTCTCGCCGTCCAAGGTCGAGAGCTTCGAGACGTGCGCGCTGCGCTGGCTCCTGACCACCGCGGGGGGCGACAGCCCGAGCCAGGGCCGGGCCAACCTCGGCACCCTCGTCCACGACATCGCCGCCGAGCTCGGCGACGAGGTCGACGTCACCACCCTCGTCGCCGAGGTCGACCGCCGCTGGGGCCGGCTCGGGTTGCCCTCGGGGTGGGCGACCGAGCGACTGCGCGAGGAGGCCCACGGCATGGTCACCCGGCTCGTCGACTACTACGACCGGGCGGACCGCGAGGGGTGGACGCTGGCCGGCGCCGAGGTCGGGATGCGCGCCGAGGTCGGCCGCGCCGTCGTCGCCGGGCGCGTGGACCGGCTCGAGCGCGACGGCGAGGGCCGGCTGCGGGTGCTGGACTACAAGACCGGGTCGACCACCCCGTCGCAGCGCACCATCGACGACCACCTCCAGCTCGCGGTCTACCAGCTCGCCGTCGAGCAGGGCGGGTTCGAGGAGCACGGCACCGAGTCCGCCGGCGCGGCCATCCTGCGGCTGGGCCGCAACGCACCGGCCGACAACCCGCCCATCGTCCAGCGGCCGCTCGCCGAGCACGACGACCCGGGCTGGGCCGAGGAGGTCGTGCACCGCGTCGCCGACGGCATGGCCGGCGCGAGCGTGCTCGCGACCGCAGGCCAGCACTGCCAGTTCTGCCCGGTCCGCACGTCCTGCCCGCTGCAGCCCGAGGGGCGGGTGCTGTCGTGACCGCGCCCACGACCACGACGCGGACCCTGACCGCCGCGGAGATCGCCGCCGCGCTCGGCAACCCGCCGCCGACCGACGAGCAGACCGTCGTCATCGAGGCGGCCCCGGACCGTCCGCTGCTCGTCGTCGCCGGCGCCGGCTCGGGCAAGACCGAGACGATGGCCTCCCGGGTGGTGTGGCTCGTCGCGAACGGGCACGTCGACCCCGACCAGGTGCTCGGCCTGACCTTCACCCGCAAGGCCGCGTCCGAGCTGGCCGAGCGGATCGCGCGCCGGCTGGCGACGCTGGAGGGCAGCGGGCTGTGGACCCCGCGGGCGTTCGACGACGAGGGCGCCGAGGCGCTCGGGGGGATCCCCGTCGTGTCGACGTACCACTCCTACGCCGGCCGGCTCGTGCGCGAGCACGCCCTGCGGCTGGGGCACGAGCCCGAGTCCCGGCTGCTCTCGGAGGCGGCGGCCTGGCAGCTCGCCGCGGAGGCCGTCGCCCGCTACGACGGCGACGTCACCGACGTCACGTCGGCCGAGTCGACCATCGTCGGGGCCGTCACGTCGCTGGCCGGTGAGCTGGCCGAGCACCTGCGCACGCCCGAGGAGGTCGTGGACCTCATCGACACCGAGCTCGTGCGGTGGGACGCCGTCCCGCAGGGGCAGAACCGGCTCAAGGTCCACCCGCTCAAGGCGCAGCGGGGCGTGCTGCGCAACCGCCGCGCGATCCTGCCGATGGTCCGGGCCTACCTCGACCTCAAGCGCTCGCGCGACTCGCTCGACTTCGCCGACCAGATGGCGCTCGCGGCGCGGCTGGCCCGCGAGGTGCCGGCGGTGGGCGAGCTGGAGCGGCAGCGGTTCCGGGCCGTCCTGCTCGACGAGTTCCAGGACACCTCGACCGCGCAGATGGTGCTGCTGTCGCGGCTCTTCGGCACGGGGGACGACCGGCCGGGCGTCACCGCGGTCGGCGACCCGCACCAGTCGATCTACGGGTGGCGCGGGGCGAGCGCGACCGGGCTGGCCCAGTTCCGCCGCGAGTTCGCCGACCCGGGCTCGCCGGACGGGCTCGCCCGGCAGGTGCCGCTGTCGACGAGCTGGCGCAACGACGTGACGATCCTCGACGCCGCGAACCTCGTCGCCGGTCCGCTCCGGGCGGGCGCGAGCGTCGACGCCGAGCCGCTCGCCCCGCGAGCCGGCGCCGGACCCGGGCACCTCGAGGCGGCGCGGCTGGAGCGGCTCGAGGACGAGGCGTCGTACGTCGCCGGCTGGGTGGCCGGACGGTGGTGGAGCCCGAGCGGTCGCCGCACCGGCGACAGCGCGGCGGTGCTGTGCCGCAAGCGCGCCCAGTTCCCGACCGTCGTCGCGGCGCTGCGCGAGCGCGGGCTGCCGGTGGAGGTCGTCGGTCTCGGCGGGCTGCTGCTCACCCCCGAGGTGAGCGACCTGGTCAGCCTGCTGTGGGTGGTGCAGGACCCGTCGCGGGGCGACCGGCTCATGCGGCTGCTCACCGGTCCGCTGTGCCGGCTGGGCGCGGCCGACCTCGACGGCCTGGCCGCGTGGGCGCGGGCCCGCCAGCAGGCCCCGCGGGGCATGTCGGTCGTCGCCCTCCCCGGGTTCGAGGAGGCGACGCCGCAGTGGGACGACCCGCGCGAGGACGCCGTCGACAGCCGCGACGCCGACGAGTCCGGCATGGCCGTCGTGCCCCCTCGTGACGTCGCCCGCGACCAGGCGCCCGAGAGCTCGGAACGGGCCAGCATCGTCGAGGCGCTCGACGACCTGCCGACCCCCGACTGGCGGGGCCCCGAGGGCCAGGGGGTGTCCGAGGCGGGGCTGGAGCGGCTGCGCGCGCTCGGGCTGGTGCTCGCGGAGCTGCGCGGGCTGACCGGGCTGCCGCTGGCCGACCTCGTCGGCGAGGCCGAGCGCGCCATCGGGCTCGACGTCGAGGTGCTGGCCCGGCCGGAGCACACGCCGACGACGGCGCGGGCGCACCTCGACGCCTTCGCCGAGGTGGCCGCGCAGTTCGCCGTCCAGGCCGACCGGCCCAGCCTGCTGGGCTTCCTGTCCTGGGTCGACGCGGCCCTGGTCGAGGAGCGCGGCCTGGACCTGCCGACCGTCGAGGCCAACGTCGACGCGGTGCAGGTCCTCACCGTCCACGCGGCCAAGGGCCTGGAGTGGGACCACGTCGCCGTGCCGGGGCTCGTCGAGGGCGGTTTCCCCGCGCGGGAGGGCGGGGTCCAGAGCAAGGTCGCGAACGGGGAGTGGGTCGTCGGCCCCCACCTCGACAAGGGCTGGCTCGTCGGCGCCGACGGTCTGCCCTACCCGCTGCGGGGCGACCGCGAGGGTCTGCCCGCGCTCACCTGGCCGTCGGACGGCGACTGGGTCGACGTGCGCGACGCCTTCACCCGGTTCCAGGAGGACGGCGGGCGGCACGCCCTCGCCGAGGAGCGACGGCTCGCGTACGTGGCCCTCACCCGCGCCCGACGCTGCGCCCTGCTCACCGCGTGCGTGTGGGGGGAGGGGCAGACGCCCAAGGTCACCTCGGCGTTCCTGCACGAGCTGCTGGACGCGGCCGGGGCCGGCTCGCTGCCGGTGGTGACCGGTCCGTGGGTCGACCTGCCGCCGACCGACGGCGAGAAGCCGCAGAACCCGCGCACGGCCGAGCCCGAGCAGCACGAGTGGCCGGCCGACCCCCTGGAGTCGCGACGCCGCCAGGTCACCGAGGCGATGGCCCGGGTCGGGGCCGGCCTCGCCCCCGGTCCGCTCGAGCCGGAGACCGAGCGCCAGCTGCGGCTGCTGCTCACCGAGCGCGAGCGGCAGTCGGCCCGCACCGAGCAGGTCGCGCTGCTCCCGCGCCACCTGTCGGCGTCCGCCGTCGTGCAGCTGGCCAGCGACCCCGAGCGGTTCGCCGCCCAGCTGCGCCGGCCGATGCCGAGCGAGCCCGCGCTGGCCGCCCGCCGCGGCACCGCGTTCCACGCGTGGGTCGAGCAGCACTACGCCCGCGCCGGGCTCGTCGATCTGCTCGACCTGCCGGGCAGCGCCGACGAGGACGCGAGGGAGGACGACGCGCTCCCGCGGATGCGCGAGCTGTTCCTCGCCTCCGAGTGGGCCGACCGCGTGCCGGAGGCCATCGAGACCTCCGTCGAGACGATCGTCGACGGCATCGCCGTCCGCGGGCGCGTCGACGCGGTCTTCCCCCGCGACGACGGCGGCGTCACCGTCGTCGACTGGAAGACCGGGGCCGAGCCCAGCGGCAAGGAGGCGAGGACGCGGGCGCTCCAGCTGGCGACGTACGCGCTCGCACTGGCCCGGCTGCGCGGCCTGCCCGCGAGCAAGGTCGACGCCGCGTTCTACTACGCCGGCACCGGCCGGACGGTCCGCCCCCGGCTGCCGCGCGAGAAGGACCTCGTCGCCCTGCTCCGAGGCGTCCCGGAGGCGGACGCCGAGGACTGAGCCCGGGCGCGTCGGGGGCGAAGATCTTCGAGAGACGGCGGCGGCGCCGGTCAGCGCTGCTCGTCCGCCGCCCGGCCGTCGTCCTCCTCGTCGACGGGCGTCACGGCGACGGGCTGGGTCGCGCCGAGGTCGTCCGCGTCGTGGTCCTCCGGCTCGGGACGGGACGGCAAGGACGCGCGCGCCTGCGCCAGGTCGGCCTCGCTGAGCACCTCGGTGTGGGCGCTGTCGTCGAGCAGGTGCTCGGCGGGCACGGCCACCGTGTCGTCGTCCGCCGGCTCCGGCTCGTCGGTCTCGCCGTCGTGACCCTCCTCGTCGCGGACCTCCTCGCCGGGCTCCGCATCCGCCATGGTGGCCGCCACGGTCGCCGTGCCGGCCACCGTGGCGCCCGCGGTCGCCTGGTGCTCGGCGGCCCACCGTTGCGCCCGGCCGCCGGCGAGCGGGTCGGGGCTGGTGGTCTCGTCGTCGTCCTCGTCGGCCGTGCGCTCGTCGAGGGCCCGCAGCTCCGAGGCCAGCGCCCGCACGAGGTCGCGTCGGCCCGCGCTGCCCGCGGCCAGCAGCCGGCTCAGCAGCCGCATCTCGGCGGCCAGCCGGGCCCGGGCGACGAGGTGCGGGTCCGGCCGCTCGACCCGGTGGTGCGCGTAGGCCTCGAGCACCGTCTCGAGCGTCGCCGGGTCGCACTCGGCGACGAGCGCCGCGAGGTCCTCGGCCGGGTCGGCCACCTTGGCCGCCTCCCACCCGGTGACCGCACGGACGCGACCGGTCGCGGCGTCCTCCTCGTCCTCGAAGGCGACGAGCAGGTGCCGGCCCTCGAGCGAGCCGTGCACCGTCGCGGGGGCGAAGCGCCACAGCGACACGTTCTCCAGGCGCCGCTCCCACCGCGCCAGCAGCGTCGTCGGCACGTGACCGGTGGCGGCCGCGCGGTCGAGGTCGGCGAGCTTGCGCGCCCGGTGGGCCTCGGCGTCGTACATCGGCAGCCCGGCCTCCTCGGCGAGGCCGCGGTCGAGGTCGTGCACCGCCGCGACGACGGCGCCGAGGTCGGCCGCGAGACCCGGACCGGCCGGGACCGACCCCAGGTCGAGCGCCCGCCCGGCGACGTACGGGTGCACCCCGACGCGCCCCTCGGCGACGGCGACGTGCCCGCGCGCCGTCGGCACCGAGAACGGCAGCCGCCGCGCGGCGAGGGCGAGGAACGGCGCGACGGCGTCGGCCTGCGCGCCGGCGGCCGCGGTCCGCGGCGCCCGCACCACCCACTCGCGGTGCTGCGCGTCGGTGACGAACGCGACGTCGTACGACGACTCGGGGTGCGTCGCGACGGCCCGCACCGACACCGGGTCCAGGCCCGGGACGGCCGAGCTCGCGAGGGCGGCCAGCTGCATGGCGGTCCGGGTCACCCGCCCCACGGTAGGACGTCCGGCCCCGCCACCGGGGGACCGCCACGGCCGGCGACGGACCCGGCCACCCGGGACGGGCCCGCACGCCGCCTCTAGGGTGGCGAGGTGGCCCTCGCCAACGACGTGCTCACCGACCTCGCGCTCTCCCGGGGCACCCTCGACCGGGCCGCCCACCGCCGCGCCGACGACGGGCTGCTGCCCCGGCTGCTCGGCGACCCCGCGACCCGCGTCGCGGTGATCTCGGCCGACCAGCGCATCGCCCTCGAGGACGACCCGACGTCGCCGACGGGCCGCGGTCTGGCCTACCGGGCGCCCGTCGACGCCGACCGCGCCGCCGGCACGCTGGCCGTGTTCCTCGGCGAGGAGGGCGGGACGTCGTACGTCGCCGTCGTCGACCCGCAGCCGCGCGCCGAGGACGGCTGGCCGACCCTGCGCGACGCGGGCCTGACCCTCGCGCCCCGCGACGCCGGCGTCTTCACCACCGCGCAGGCCCTGGCCAACTGGCACCGCGCCCACCCGCACTGCCCCCGTTGCGGGGCGCGGACCGAGCCGCACTCGGCGGGCTGGGTGCGCCGCTGCACGGCCGACGGCAGCGAGCACTACCCGCGCACCGACCCCGCCGTCATCATGGGCGTCCTCGACGACGACGAGCGGCTGCTCGTCGGCCGATCACCGGCCTGGCCCGAGGGCCGCTTCTCGGTGCTCGCCGGGTTCGTCGAGCCGGGGGAGTCGTTCGAGGCCGCCGTCGCGCGCGAGGTGCGCGAGGAGGTCGGCATCGACGTCGACGAGGTGACCTACCTCGGCAACCAGCCGTGGCCGTTCCCCTGCTCGGGGATGATCGGCTTCTCGGCCCACGCCCGCTCGACCGAGCTGACGCTCGACCCCGTCGAGATGGCCGAGGCCCGCTGGTTCTCCAGGCAGCAGTACGTCGACGCGCTGGTCACCGGCGAGCTGCGGGTCCCGGGCGGGATCTCGATCGCGCAGCGGATCATCGAGCACTGGCTCGGGGCGCGCATCGAGGACGCCGTCGCCGCCGCCGGAGCAGCATGGCGCCGCGTCGAGTGGTGACGCCGGCCCGGGCGCCCCTCAGAGGCCCAGGCGCACCTTGACCTCGGCCACGCTCGGGTTGGTCGCCGCGGAGCCGTCCGGGAAGACGACGGTCGGCACCGTCTGGTTGCCGCGGTTCACCGACTCGACGTAGTCCGCCGCACCGGGCTGGCGCTCGATGTCGATCTCGGCGAACGGGATGCCCTCCCGGCCGAGCTGGGACTTCAGGCGGGCGCAGTAGCCGCACCAGCTCGTCGTGTACATCGTGACCGAGCCGGCCTCGGGCTTGGCGGGGGCGGTGGAGGACGTCATGCCGTCCACAACCCCGCCCGGCCGGCGAACCTTCCCGTCGCCTCGGCGACCTAGAGTGGACCGGTCATGAGCGCGGCCGTCCTCCCCCCGACCCCCGGGGCCCCCGTCTCGCCCGACGCCATCCTCGAGGCCCTCGACCCTGAGCAGCGCGAGGTCGCCGCCAGCCCGCTCGGCCCGATGTGCGTGCTCGCCGGCGCGGGCACGGGCAAGACCCGCGCCATCACCCACCGCATCGCGTACGGCGTCCACTCCGGCGCCTACCAGGCGCAGCGGGTCCTCGCGGTGACCTTCACCGCCCGCGCCGCGGGGGAGATGCGCACCCGGCTGCGCGGGCTCGGCGTCCCCGGCGTGCAGGCGCGCACCTTCCACGCCGCCGCGCTGCGCCAGCTGCACTTCTTCTGGCCGCAGGCCATCGGCGGCGCGGCGCCGGAGATCCTGCCGCACAAGGCGTCGGTCGTCGCCGAGGCCGCCTCGCGGCTGCGGATGCAGTTCGACCGCACCGCGGTGCGCGACCTCGCCGCCGAGGTCGAGTGGGCCAAGGTCAACCTCCTCACCCCGGAGACGTACGCCGCCGCCGCGCGCCGCCTCGGCCGGGACCCCGCCGGCGTCGACGCGACGGCGATGGCCCGCCTCTTCGACACCTACGAGTCGGCCAAGACCGACCGGGGCGTCATCGACTTCGAGGACGTCCTGCTCGTCATGGCGGGCATCCTCGACGAGCACGAGGACGTCGCCCGGACGGTGCGCGCGCAGTACCGCCACTTCGTCGTCGACGAGTACCAGGACGTCAACGCCCTCCAGCAGCGGCTGCTCGAGCTGTGGGTGGGGGAGCGCAGCGACGTCTGCGTCGTCGGGGACCCGGCCCAGACGATCTACTCGTTCACCGGGGCGACGCCGCGGCACCTGCTCGACTTCCCGCGGCGGCACCCGCAGGCGCGCACCGTGCGCCTCGTGCGCAACTACCGCAGCTCGCCGCAGATCGTCGGGCTGGCCAACCTCGTCGTCAAGGCCGCCGCCCGCGCGGCGACCGGCCCGTCGGCGAGCGGGTACGTCGAGCTCGTCGCCCAGGGCGAGGCCGGTCCCCGCCCGCAGCTGACCGCGCACGCCGACGCCCCGGCCGAGTCGGCCGCGGTCGCCGCGCAGGTGGCCCGGCTCGTCGCCGAGGGCCACCCGGCCTCGGAGATCGCCGTCCTGTTCCGCACCAACGCGCAGTCCGAGGGGCTCGAGGCGGCGCTCGCCGACGCCGGGGTGCCCTACCTCGTGCGCGGCGGCGAGCGGTTCTTCTCCCGCTCCGAGGTGCGCCAGGCGGTGCTCCTCCTGCGCGGGGCCGCGCGCAGCGACGACCTCGACCGGCCGCTCGTCGACGTCGTGGGGGACGTCATCGGCGGGGCGGGCTGGACCCCCCAGCCGCCGTCGTCGGGGGGCGCCGTACGGGAGCGGTGGGAGTCGCTGCAGGCGCTGGTGCAGCTCGCCGCGGACCTCGTCGCGACGACCCCCGGGGCGCGGCTGCCCGACCTGGTCCGCGAGCTCGAGGAGCGGGCGAGCGCGCAGCACGCGCCGGTCGTCGAGGGCGTCACCCTCGCCTCGCTGCACGCGGCGAAGGGTCTGGAGTGGGACACCGTCTTCCTCGTCGGCTGCAGCGACGGGCTGATCCCCATCACCATGGCCGAGGGCGCCGAGGCGATCGAGGAGGAGCGGCGGCTGCTCTACGTCGGGATGACGCGCGCGCGCCGCGCCCTGCACCTGTCGTGGTCGGCGTCGCGCACTCCCGGGGGTCGCGCCTCGCGCCGGCCCTCTCGGTTCCTCGACGCCACGGCCAGCGTGCTGGGCGACGGGGCCCGGTCGCAGCCCAAGCGCGCCGGCGGGCGCTCCGGCGGTCGCGGGCGCCAGGAGGCCGTCGTCCCGAAGGCGCCCGTGCGGTGCCGCGGCTGCGGGACCGACCTCGTCTCCGCCGCGCAGCGCAAGACCGGCCGCTGCGACGACTGCCCGCCCACCTACGACGAGGCGGTGTTCGAGGCGCTGCGCACCTGGCGCCGCCTCGTCGCGCAGGCCGCGGCGGTGCCGGCGTACGTCGTCTTCACCGACGCGACGCTCACCGCGATGGCCGAGGCCGCGCCGACGTCGCTGCCCGAGCTGAGCCGGATCGTGGGGGTCGGGGCGGTCAAGCTCGACACGTACGGCGCCTCCGTCCTGCAGGTCCTGGGGGGTGCGGCGCCCGAGGAGGTCGTCGAGAACGCCTCTGCCGCAACGGGATCCGCCTGACCCGCGGCCCCCGCGGTGAATTCTGGAAATTTCCCGTAAAAGAAGTTGTCGGCCTCGCGGGCACCCGCGTAGTCTGACTCCTCGTCAGCCGACGGAACCGTCGGCCACCCACGAGCCCGAGAGGAGGGCAGCCCCCATGGAGATGACCACCACCTGGAACGTCGTCCCGACGCGTCGTCGGTACGACGTCGTCGTGCGTCCGTGCCCGGGTCTGCGCCTCCTCGCGCCGATCGCCGGTCCGGTCCAGGGGATGACCCTGCCCGTCGCCGGGGGCCTGGGCTTCGGCTCCGCCCTCGTCGGCACGTCCGCTCACAAGTCCATCGCGCAGCACCGGTTCCGCGCCGGCAGACCGCCTGTCTGACTCTCCAGACAACCGGTCCTCCACTCCAGGCCGCGGAACCCGATCAACGGGATCCGCGGCCTTTCTGTATCCCCCGGCAGGTGCCGGGGCGGGAGGGGCCGCGGTCGACGCCGAGGAAGACATGACCGTCACGCAGCAGCACGCCTCAGCACCACCGCAGCACCCACGAGACCACCGGTCACCGGCCACCCGCCGGCCCGGAGGAGCACGACCCGCACGACCCGCACCAGGGACAGGACCACAGGAGCGGCACCGCCACCGCGGCGCCGCAGGAGAAGGGGAGGTGACACCGATGACGTTGAGCACGCTCACGAGCGCCGTCGCGAGCCGGCCGGCGCAGGAGAGCGGCATCCCGTGCCGGGACTACGACGCGGAGCTCTGGTTCGCGGAGCGCCCGAGCGACGTCGAGTACGCCAAGGCGCTCTGCCAGGACTGCCCGTTCCGGGCCTCGTGCCTGGAGGGGGCCCTCGAGCGGCGCGAGCCGTGGGGCGTCTGGGGCGGGCAGCTGCTCGTCCAGGGCGTCGTCGTGGCCCGCAAGCGGCCCCGGGGCCGGCCGCGCAAGGACGCGGTCTACGCGGCCTGAGCCGACACCCTCATCACCACATCGTCAGCGACACCAGCAGAAGGAGACCGGGCATGTACCAGGCCCAGCACTACGAGATCGCGCGGCACACCGTCGCGCAGCGACAGCGGACGCAGCGCGTCCGCGGCATCCGGCGGGGGGCTCGGCTGATCCAGCTCGAGATCCACCGCTCGCGCGAGGCCGGCCACCGGCAGTGACGGCCGAGCGCCGGAGCAGGACCAGCACGACCAGCACGACCAGCACCGCCGGGTTCACGAGGGCGGGGAGGGCGACGGCCTCCCCGCCCTCGTCCGTGTCCGGAGGGCGTTCGGGTCCGGGTCGGGTCCGCTGACGCCGGCCGTGCTTCAGCGGGCGTCGGCGGCGAGGATCTCGTGGATGCGGGTCGCGTCGCCCCAGACCCCGGGGGAGTCGTAGGGCCGGTCGGGGAAGGCACCGTACTGGAGCGTGATCCCGAGGTCGTGCCGGGCGATGAAGTCCTCGACCATCTCGCCGAGGCTGCGCGGGTCGCCGCTGCAGCAGTTGACCACCCCGGTGACCCCGGGGGTCGTGACGACGACCGCGATCTGCCGCCCGAGGTCGGCGACGTCGATGAAGTCGTAGCGGTTGACGCCCGAGGTGAAGGGGAACTCGCGCTGGCCGCGGTCGGCCGCCTCGAGCAGGCGGGTGAAGATCGACTGGTTCCGTCGGTCGTCCCCGGTGATGTAGAAGCAGCGCAGCCACTGGACCTCGGCGCGGTCGGCGAGCCCGAGGAGGGTGGCGCGGCGCAGCGCGTCCTTCGCGACGCCGTACAGCGAGCGCGGGTCGGTCGGGGTGTGCTCGTCGATCGCCCCCTCCCAGTAGCCGACCTCGTGCATCGTGCCGAGGATGGCGACCCGGGGGACGCCCCGGTCGACGAGCGCGGTGAGCAGGCGGTAGTGGTCGGACAGGCGCGCGACGTGACTGGGGGCCTGGTGGTTGAAGCCGTCCTGCCAGGCCAGGTGCACGACCGCGTCGACCGGGTCGGGGAGCAGCGCGTCGAGGTCGGCGTCGGGCGCGAGGACGTCGAGGGCGACGACGTCGGCGCGGGGGTCGACGTCCGAGCGCGACCCGGGCCGGACGACGGCGCGCACCGCCACCCCACGCTCGAGCAGGGCGGTGACGACGTGTCGTCCGACGTACCCGGCGGCACCGGTCACGAGGACGGTCGTCACCTGGGCTCTCCTCTCGGCTGGCACGAGGCCCCCACCGGGACATCGGCCACCGAGGATAGCGTCCGGGTCGCCGGCCGGTCGGGTCGGCCTAGGCTGGCGCCATGAAGGCGTCGCTCACCATCGCGCAGGACCCGGCCGCCGACGAGGTCCTCGGGACCGACCCGTTCGGCCTGCTCGTCGGGATGCTGCTGGACCAGCAGTTCCCGATGGAGCGGGCCTTCGCCGGGCCGGCGAAGGTGCTCGAGCGCTTCGGCACCCTCGACCCGGGCCGCATCGCCGCCGCGGAACCGGACGCGTTCGCCGACCTCTGCGCGACCCCGCCGGCCATCCACCGCTACGGCCGCTCGATGGCGGCCCGGATCCAGGCCGTCGCCGCCGTCGTCCGCGACGAGTACGACGGTGACGCCGAGCGGATCTGGACCGGGGTCGGCTCCGGCCGTGAGCTCGTCGCCCGCGTCAAGGCGCTGCCCGGCTTCGGCGACCAGAAGGCGCGGATCTTCGTCGCGCTGCTGGCCAAGCAGCTCGGCGTGCGGCCCGACGGGTGGGAGGCGGCGACGACGCCGTACGGCGAGACGGGGTCGTTCCGCTCGGTCGCCGACGTCGTCGACGGGGAGTCGCTGGAGAAGGTGCGGGCCTTCAAGAAGGAGGCCAAGGCGGCGGCGAAGGCGAAGGCCTGAGCGTGGCCGACCAGGCCCTCACGTGCGGGGTGTGCGGGCGGACCGTCGTGGGCGACGACGTCGCGGGTGCCCGGCTGACCTGGGTGCGCAGCGTGGAGAACGGACGGGCCGTGTGGACCTGCGACACGTGCAGCCGCACCCACCTGCGCAGCATCGAGGGAAAGCTCGACAGCGCCTGGTGGTGAGGCCCCTCCTCGCGGGCCGTCAGCTCCCGACGGGCGGGAGCTCGGCCTCGACGAGGTGGCGCGAGACGATCGCGCGGGCCTCGACCTCCCCGCCGAGCTGGCACAGCACGGCGATGCCGCCGATCCACACACGGTGGATGAGCAGGTAGTCCGGCGGGAGGTTGAGCTTCATCCCGACCGTGTAGTTGGGCTTGCGCGGGTCGTTGATGTGGCTGAAGACGTCGCGGATCCACGGCCGGGTGAAGCGGAACCGGTCGGTGCGCAGCGGGTCGACGAAGGGCTGGAGGTACTCCAGCAGCCGGTCGGGGTCGAGGTCGACCGACGGGCGGACGAAGCCGATGTCGCGCAGCCCGTCGAGGGTGCCCTGCGCGTCGCCGGCGAGCGCCCACATGAGGAACCGGCCCATCTCCGGCGGGAGGCCGCCCGGCAGGCGGTTGACGGCGCCGAAGTCGATGACGCCCAGCCGCCCGTCGGGGGTGATCCGGAAGTTGCCGGGGTGCGGGTCGGCGTGCAGCAGCCCCACCCGGTCCGGGCCCTCGAGGAGGAAGTCCATGTAGAGCGCGGCGGCGTGGTCGCGCTGCTTCTTCGTCCCCTTGTCGATGATGCGCGAGAGCGGGGTGCCCTCGAGCCACTCGCTGACGATGACGTGCTCGCTGTGCTTGATCACCTTGGGCAGCGCGAACCGCTCGTCGCCGTCGAAGCCCTTGGCGAACTTGGCCTGGGCCTTGGCCTCGAGGTCGTAGTCGAGCTCCTCGGTCATCCGGCTCTTCAGCTCGTCGAGGAGCGGGCCGATCTCGATGCCCGGCACCCACACCGTCGCCACCCGGGCGACCCGGGAGATCTGGTTGAGGTCGGACAGCAGCGCCTTGCCGGCGCCGGGGTACTGGATCTTCACCGCGACCTCGCGGCCGTCGCGCCAGACGCCCTTGTGCACCTGGCCGATCGAGGCGGCGGCGACCGGGGTGTCGCCGAACTCGGTGAAGCTGCGCCGCCAGCGGGGGCCGAGCTCGGCGGCCAGCACCTCGTGGACGGTCGCGGCGGGCAGCGGGGGAGCGGAGTCCTGCAGCTTGGTCAGCATGGCGCGGTACGGCGCCGCGAACTCCTCCGGCAGCGCCGACTCGAACACCGACAGGGCCTGGCCGAACTTCATCGCCCCGCCCTTGAGCTCACCGAGCACCTTGAACAGCTGCTCGGCGGTGCGGGCCTGCAGCTCGGCGGCGACGACCTCGGCGGGTCTGCCCCCGATCCGCTTGCCCAGACCCCACGCGGCCCGGCCGGCGATCCCGGCGGGCAGGGTCGCCAGCTTGGCGGCCCTCGTCACGGCGTTGCGGGGGAGGTCACTCACGCCTCCATTGTCCCTCGGCCGGCCGCGGTTCGCGGGTGTGGGGTGGCGCACGTGGGCGCCGCGACCCGCTCGCCGTGGTGCGAGCGGTCCTCATGGTGCGGGCAGTCCGGGTGGCGGGGCCAGCGCCGGTGGTCGAGCCGTGGCCAGGGCAGCGTGGCCTCGACCGACACCCCCGCCGGGGGCGGGCGCCCCTCGAGGTGACACCGCACGAGCAGGGCCACCACGGCGGCCGCGAGCGCGGTGAGGGTCTGGTCGGTGTCGTCGGGCTCCGGCGGCGGGGTGAGCGACCGCCCCGCCCGCGGGGCGTCCACGCCGTCGTCGGCCTGGGCGACGAGGGCCGGCCAGCCCCCGTCGAGGTCGGTGCGCACGAGGTCGAGGCAGTGCAGGCAGGGGCCGGCCGGGTCGAGCACGAGCGGGCCGACGAGCACCCGGCGCCGCTCGAGGGTGACGGGCAGCACCGCGATCCCGCGCCGCCGCCACGGGTCGCCCCACCGGGCGGGCACGAGGTGCTGGGCGGCGAGGACGACGAGGTCGGGGCGGGCCGCTCCCGTGGCCGGTGGAGCCGGGGGAGCGGGGGGACCGAGGCGGTGGTCGAGGTCGTCGACGGCCTCGTGGCCGAGGTCGACGCGACCGACCCCCGCCGTGCGCAGCAGGCTCGCCGTCTGCCACGGCAGGCTGCCGGACCCGCCGACGACGACCCACCGGTCTCCGAGGCCGGACGGCCCTCGACCGGCCGCACCCCGCTCGCCCGGTCCGACGAGGTCGTGGGCCCGGAGCACCTCGACGAGCAGCCCGAGCCGGCGTCGGGGGATGCCGACGGTGCGGGCCGTGCCGGCCAGGGCGGCGGCGTCGAGCCGGCCCGCCTGCAGCGTCTGCGGAGTGGTGAGCGCGATGACCTCGCGGGGCTCGAGCCCGTGCAGGACCAGGCCGTCCGCGCCGGACCAGCCGACCTGCACGACGTCCCGCCCGCGGCGCCACGCTCCGCGGGCGACCTCCTGCTCGTCCACCGTCGCCTCCTCCGCCGACCCGCGCTCCGCCACCCGGGCCCGTCCCAGCGAGGCTGTCACAGGGCGTCGACCGCGCACGCGGCCATCCACAGCCCCGCACGGGGAGCGGCGAGCGGCGGGGGGCTGGGGACGCAGGACGGGCGGGACCCCGAGGGGTCCCGCCCGTCGTGTGGCACGCGTCGGTGCCGGGCGCGGCGCGACCGCCCGCCGTGGGGTGGTGCGCCGGGCGCCGGGGAGTCAGCTCTTGCCGAGGATGCGGTTGAGGTTGGTCCCGCACACCGGGCACTGGCCCTTGGCCATGCGGCGGCCGTTCTCGCTGACGACGACCTTCCCCTCGGCCTGTCGCTTCTCCTTGCACTTCACGCAGTAGAACTCGCCCGAGTAGGTCTCACCCGTCTCGGTGGCAGTCTTCTGGTCAGCCATGGGGTTGTCTCCTTGTCCATCTGCGTCCGGCTGCGCCGCAAGGGGCGGCGCAGGACTCGCTCAACCCTAGACCAGCAGGGGGGACGGACCGCACATCGGCGCGCGGCGGCGCGCGTCCCCGCCCGGGCGGACGGGGCGTCGTACCCTCGAGGAATGGTCGAGGCGCGACGCAGCGGACTCGAGGACCACGGCGCGCACGAGGCCGTCGAGGTCCGTCGCAGCCGACGGCGGCGGCGCACCGTCAGCGCCTACCGCGAGGGCGGTCGGACCGTCGTGCTCATCCCCGCCGGCTTCAGCCCGGCGCAGGAGCGGCAGTGGGTCGACGCCATGCTCGTGCGCCTCGCCGACGGCGACCGCCGTCGTCGCCCGAGCGACACCCAGCTGGCCGCCCGCGCTGCCGACCTGTCCACCCGCTACCTCGGCGGTCTGGCGCGGCCGACGTCGGTGCGCTGGGTCGCGAACCAGACCACCCGCTGGGGCTCGTGCACCCCGGCCGACGGCACGATCCGGATCAGCGACCGGGTCAAGGGGATGCCGGGCTACGTCCTGGACTACGTGCTCCTGCACGAGCTCGCGCACCTGCTGCACCCCGGCCACGACCGCGCCTTCTGGCGGCTCATCGAGGGCTACCCGCGGCTCGAGCGGGCCCGCGGCTACCTCGAGGGGGTGTCGGCCACCGCCGGCCTCGACCTCGACGACACCGCGGACACCCCGGAGGACGTCGTGCCGGACGACGCCGCCGACGACGCGATCGCCCTCTAGCGTCACCTACCGTCCACGCGCCGGGTCCGCGGCGAGCGCGGCCCGGGCCAGGTCGACCGGGGCACGCAGCTCGGCCGCGGTGCCGGGCGGCAGGTCGTCGACCGGCCACCACCGCACGTCGTGCGACTCCGCGCTGACGACCGGCCGGGCGCCGGCGGGGGCCACGGCGGCGTAGCGCACGTCGAGGTGCTCGGCGCAGCGGCCGAACGCGCCGACGAGCCGGTGCCGGTCGAGCTGGACGGGGGCGAGGGTGACCCGCAGGCCCTCGATGCCGCCCTCCTCGCGCGCCTCGCGCTCGGCGGCGGCGCGCAGCGACCGGTCGAGCGGCTCGACGTGGCCGCCGAGCTGGTACCACTGCCTCGCCTTGCGGTGGTGCGTGAGCAGGACGTGGGCGAGGTCGGCGTCGAGGACGACGCAACTCGCGGTCAGGTGCGCGGGCGGGCCGGCCTTGGCCACCCCGTCGGGGTGCCGGGCCAGGTGGTCGAGGAAGTCCCGGCGCAGCAGCTCCTGGGGCCCGCGCGCCGCCGCCGGTGGCTCCCAGGCGGTGAGGACGCGCACCGCGTCCGCGTGCAGGACGCCGTACGGCGTGCCGGGGGGAGCGCCGTCGTCGGTCACCCGCGCCCGCTGTCGGAGCCGTTTCCCGAGCCGCCCTCCGAGCCGCCCTCCGAGCCGCCCTCGGAGCCGCCCTCGGACTCGCGCAGGAGCTGCTCGAGCGCCTCGTCCATCTCGTCGCGCTGCTGCGCGGCGCCGCGGCCCTGGCGCTTCTCGACGTACCCCAGCGGGTCGTCGAGGTCGGCGGCGGTCGGGGCGATGTCCGGGTGCGACCAGGCGCCGTCGCGCAGGCCGAGGCCACCGGCGTCCTCCAGTGCGGCCCACAGGTTGCGGGCGTCGCGCAGCCGCCGCGGGCGCAGCTCCAGGCCGACCATCCCGGCGAACGCCTTCTGCGCCGGGCCACCGGCGCGGCGGCGTCGTACGGCCTCGCCGAGGGCGGCGGCCTGCGGGAGGTGACCGGCGACGGCCTGGTCGGTGACGAGGTCGACCCAGCCCTCCACGAGGGCGAGCGAGGTCTCGAGGCGGGCCAGCGCGGCCTGCTGCTGCGGGGTCGGGGTGGGGGAGAAGAGCCGGTCGCGCAGCTTGTCCTGCAGCTCGGCGAAGCCCTGCATCCCCTGCTGCGGCTCCATCCCGCGGATCTCCTCCTCGATCGCGTCGGTGTCGATGCGGATCGCGGAGGCGTAGTCGCGCACGGCGGCCTCGAGCTGCGGCCCGAGCCACGGGACCTCGGCGAACAGCCGGGCGCGGGCGGCCTCGCGAACGGCGAGGTAGAGCCGCACCTCGCCGCGGTCTATGCCGAGGCCCTCGGTGAAGGCGTCGACGTTGGCCGGCAGCAGCGCGACGTCCTCGGAGCGCACGAGCGGCAGGCCGACCTCGGTGCCGGACAGGACGTCGTCGGCGAGCGCGCCGACCCCGTGGCCGAGCTGCGCGGAGAACATCGTGCCCGCCATCTGCTCCATCGCCGGGGCGACCTGGCCCATGAGGGCGTCCAGGTCGAGGTTCTGCAGCCCGCCCAGGCCCTGCAGGCCCTCGAGACCGGGCAGCCCGGCCAGCCCCTCGGGGGAGTCGCCGAGCTGCTCGCCGAGCTTGCCCAGCTGCTCCTGGAGCGCGGCGGTGACCGCGCGGGTGACGCCGGCCGAGACCGGCTCGACGAGCTCGGTCCACGTCGGCATCGTCGCCTCGACCCACTGGGCGCGGCTCCACGCCACCCCCTGGCCGGTCGGCGCGTCGAACGCGGTCATCGGGTCGACCCACAGGTGGGCCACCTGGACCGCCTCGGACACCTCGCGGCGCTGCGCGTCGGTGACGGCGGCGTCGCTGCCGGCCGCGGCGACGGTCTTGCGGGCCACGTCGGTCGCCATCGCCGCCCGTGACTCGCTGGTCTGCGGGGTGAACATCTGCTGGAGCTGCTGCTGGAGCACGGCGAAGGCGCCCATCGGCGCCTGCCCGGGTGCGGGCGGGGTGACGCCGAGCTGGCGCATCATCGCCTCGAGCTGGCCGAGGTCGGGCATCCCGCCGGCGCCGCCGAGCCGGCGCATCATCGCCTCGAGCTGCGCCATGTCGGGCATCGGGCCGGAGCCGCCGAGGGCGCCGAGGAGCGCCGACAGGTCGGGCAGCCCGTCCTCCTCGTCCTGGGCGGGGTCGCGGCGGGCGGGGGGCGGCGCCCCCGGGCTCGAGAAGCCCATGGGGGCGCGGGCGCCGTACGGCGGCTCGTGGGGGGTGTCGCGGGGGGTGTCGCTCGGGGTGTCGTGCGGGGTGTCCTCGGGGGCGTCGGGCGCGGCGTCCTGCGGGGTGTCGTCCTCGGGGCGCTCGTCCGGGTCGTCGGTCGTCGGTGCCATGGTGTCGCTCTCCTCGCGCCGGCACGCCCGGCTCGGGCGTGCGCTCTCCCGGTCAACCGAACCACGTCGCGGCGAGTTCCCGCGACCCACCCCGTGCGCGCACGCGAGGGGCGGGCGACAATGTCTGCGCGGGGCGCCCGGAGGCACCCCGGTCCCGACCCGATGGAGCAGCCCATGACCGACCCCGGCCAGGTCGTCCTCGCCGAGGTGCGCGACACGCCGCTCTCGGTCGACGAGCTGCTCGCCGCGGTGCGCGACCGCCGGGCGGGGGCGACGTGCCTGTTCGTCGGTCACGTGCGCGACCACGACCACGGCGAGCCCGTCGAGGTCCTCGACTACGAGGTGCACCCGAGCGCCGCGCAGGTCGCGACCGACCTCGCGGCACGGATGGCGGCCGACGGCCGGGTGCTGCGGATCGCGGTCGTGCACCGCTACGGACACCTCGAGGTCGGCGACCTCGCCGTCGTCGCCGCCGTGAGCGCGGCGCACCGGGCCGAGGCGTTCGAGGTGTGCCGGGCGCTGGTCGACGAGTTCAAGGCGACGGTGCCGATCTGGAAGCACCAGACCTTCACCGACGGGTCCGACGAGTGGGTGGGGCTGCCGTGACGACGTCGACGACGCCCCCGCCGCCGGTCCCGCCGGGCGAGCCGGTGTCGCCGTACGACGACCCGGCCGGGGCGCCGCCGCCGACCCCCAAGGCCTCCCGCGGAGCGGTGGCGCTGCTCGTGGCGGTCTTCATCGGGCTGCTCGTCGGTGCCGCCGCCAACCTCGTGCACCTGCCGTACGCCGTCATGTCGCCGGGGCCGGCGACCAACGTCCTCGGGGCGACCGGCGGCGGGGAGGACGGCAAGGCGCGGCTCATCACCGTGGCGGGCCGCCAGACCTACGCCGACGGGGGAGCGCTCGACTTCACCACCGTCCGGGTTCAGGGCGGGCCCGGCTACCCCGTCTCGGTCTGGGACGTCGTCCAGGCCTGGCTCAGCCCGACCCAGGACGTGTACCCGGTCGACGCGATCTTCCCGCCCTCGCAGTCCCAGCAGGACGTCACCGCCGAGAACCAGGCGGAGATGACCGGCTCCCAGGAGATCGCCACCGCGGTCGCCCTGCGTCACCTCGGCATCACCGTGCCGGAGCAGGTGACCGTCGGACGGGTCGCGAAGGACGCGCCGTCCGGCGACGCCCTGCAGGTCGGCGACGTCGTCACGAGCGTCGGCGGGGTCAAGGTGACGAGCACCGACGCCCTGCGGGCGGCCATCCAGAAGGCGAAGCCGGGCGCCGTGCTCGCCGTCGGCGTCACCCGCGGCGGGACGCCGACCACCGTCCAGGCGCGGACCGGCGCCAGCGACGGCCGCACCGTCCTCGGCATCAACCTCGGCGTCACGTACGACTTCCCGTTCAAGGTCACCATCGACGCCGGCGACGTCGGCGGGCCCTCGGCGGGCCTGATGTTCTCGCTCGGGCTCTACGACCTGCTCACGCCCGGCTCGCTGACCGGGGGGCAGAAGGTCGCCGGCACCGGCACCATCGCGGCCGACGGCACCGTGGGACCCATCGGCGGGATCCGGCAGAAGATGGCCGGCGCCCGGGAGGCCGGCGCGACGTGGTTCCTCGCGCCGAAGGACAACTGCTCGGAGGTCGTCGGCCACGTCCCCGACGGCATGACCGCCGTCAAGGTCGACACCTTCGACGACGCCGAGGCCGCCGTCACGGCGATCGGGGAGAACGAGGTGGCGTCGCTGCCGCACTGCTGAGGCGCGTACGGAGCGCCGTACGGGCTAGGCGTCGAAGGTCGCCCGCAGGGCGGCGACGAGGCCGGGCGCGAGGTCCGGGCCGGTCGCGACCTGGTCGTCGGCGTCGTGGGCGCGCTGGCGCAGCAGGCAGATCGAGCGGCCGTCGCGGGTGACGGCGACGAGCAGCCGCACGTCGCGCCGGTCGGGGTGGGCGGCGAGGCGCTCGACCGCGGCGTCGGGGTCGCGGGGCAGGTCGCGCTCGGCGTCCGGCGGGACGACCATCCGCTCGACGGCGAACGCGCAGCCGGTGACGCCCTCGGGCCAGGCGATGCGGCCGAGGACGGACTCGAGGTCGGCCGAGCGGGGCAGGTTCTCCTGCTCGACGGCCGACAGCGCCCCGTCGGTGAGGTCGGCGGCGGAGAGCGTCGCGCGCAGCTGCGGCTCGTGGGCGACGAGCTCGGCGGTGGGGACGAGCGCGAAGAGCCGAGGCGGCTGGTCCCAGCCGCTGCGGGCGACGTGGCGCTCGGTGTCGAGAGCGGCGATGGCGAGGGGGTCGGTCGTCGGCTCGGAGGGCCGGGAGGGCTGGTCGCTCACGGGGCCATCCTCGCCCATCCCGGCGACCGCGCCCGTCCCGGCGGTGGGCCGGGGGGAACCCGTGTCAGCGCCCGTCCGTATATTGAGGGCCCCCGCGGGACGTCGCAGCCTCACGGCTGCCACCACCGGTGCCGGGGCCGGACCAGGGACAGACGGCGGAGAAGGTCGAGCGTGAGCGAACGAGGGTGGCTGGGCGACGAGGGCGACGGCCCGGCGGAGCCGCGAGGTCCGAGGGGTCCGCGCGGTGCCGCGGGTCCGCGGGAGCGCCGGCGGGGTCCGCTCGTGCCGACCGTGCTGGCCCTGCTGGCCCTGATCGTCGCCGCGACGATCGCGGCGCAGGTGTGGACCGAGGTGCTCTGGTACGACTCGGTCGGCTTCCGGTCGGTCTTCACGACCCAGCTGGGGGCCAAGCTGCTGCTCGGCCTCGTCACCGGCGTGCTCACCGCGGCGCTGGTCGCCTCGAGCCTCGTCATCGCGTACCGGTCGCGGCCGATCTACGTGCCGAACCCGGAGACCGACGCGCTCGAGCGCTACCGCGAAGCCATCGAGCCGCTGCGCCGCGTCGCGACGTGGGCGGTGCCCGCGGTCATCGGTCTGCTGACGGGGCTCGGCGCCTCCTCGCAGTGGCAGACGTGGCTGCTGTGGCTCAACCGGCAGTCGTTCGGCACCAAGGACCCGCAGTTCGGTCTCGACATCGGCTTCTTCGTCTTCACCCTGCCGTGGCTGGAGGTCGTGGTCGGCCTCCTGACGACGGCGCTGGTCATCGCGCTGGTCGTCGCGGCGTTCACCCACTACGTCTTCGGGGCGCTGCACTTCACCCCGGGCAACCGGTCGACGACGCACGCGGCGCGCGTGCACCTGTCGGTCCTCGTCGCGGTGATCATCCTGCTCCGCGCGGCGACGTACTGGCTCGACCGCTACGACCTGACGACGAAGACCAGCGACCTCATGACGGGCATCCAGTACACCGAGGCCACCGCGGTCATCCCGACCAAGATCATCCTCACCATCGCCTCGATCATCGTCGCGCTGCTCTTCCTCACGACGATCTGGCTGCGCTCGTGGCGGATCCCGCTGATCGGGCTGGTCGGGCTCGTCGTCGTGGCCATCGTCGCCGGGGGCGTCGTCCCGGCGCTCATCCAGTCGCTCAAGGTCAAGCCGAGCGAGCTGTCGCTGGAGACGCCGTACCTCAAGAACAACATCGCGGCGACACGGGCCGCCTTCGGGGTCGCCGGCGTCCAGGACCAGACCTACTCGGCGACGGCGACCGCCACCCAGGGCCAGCTGCGCGGTGACGCCGCCTCGGTGCCGGGGATCCGGCTCATCGACCCCAACGTCGTCTCGCCGACCTACCAGCAGCTGCAGGCGGGCCGGAACTTCTACCGGTTCCCCGACATCCTCGACGTCGACCGCTACCCGATCGACAAGCAGACCCAGGACACCGTCATCGGGGCCCGCGAGATGGACCTCGACGGCATCGCGGCCGGCCAGCGCAACTGGATCAACGACCACACCGTCTACACGCACGGGTACGGCGTCGTCGCGGCGTACGGCAACCGCAAGGACGCCGACGGCCGCCCGGTCTTCTTCGAGAGCTCGGTGCCGGTCTCCAAGGACAGCAAGCTCGGCGAGTACGAGCCGCGCATCTACTTCGGCGAGCAGAGCACGACGTACGCCGTCGCGGGGGCTCCCACGGGCGCGTCCCCGCGCGAGTTCGACTACCCGGCCGACAGCACGGGCCAGCAGCAGGTGCAGAACACCTACTCGGGCACCGGGGGCGTGGCCATCGGCTCGTCGCTGCGCCGCTTGGCCTACGCCATCACCTACCGCGAGCCGAACTTCCTGCTCTCCGACGCCGTCAACGCCGACTCCCGGCTGCTGGACCACCGCACGCCGCGCGAGCGCGTCGAGCGGGTGGCGCCCTGGTTGACCCTCGACGGCAACGCCTACCCGGCGGTCGTCGACGGGCGGATCCAGTGGATCCTCGACGGCTACACGACCACCGCGCAGTACCCGAACTCGACGCTGACCTCGATCGACGCGGCGACCTCGGACTCGATCACGACGAGCCGCACCTCGGTCCAGGCGATCGACGCGGGGCAGATCAACTACATCCGCAACTCGGTCAAGGCGACGGTCGACGCGTTCGACGGCAGCGTGCACCTCTACGCGTGGGACGAGAGCGACCCCATGCTCAAGGCGTGGTCGGGGGTCTTCCCCGGCACGGTGCAGCCGACCTCGGACATCTCGGCCGACCTCATGGCGCACCTGCGCTACCCCGAGGACCTGTTCAAGGTGCAGCGCAAGGTCCTCGCGCGCTACCACGTGACCGACCCGTCCGACTTCTTCCGCAGCAACGACCTGTGGACGGTGCCCGCCGACCCGACGCAGGAGAGCCGGACGACCGACCAGCCGCCGTACTACCTGAGCATCGCCATGCCGGGCACGACCGCGGCGGACTTCTCGCTGACGACGACGTTCAAGCCCTACGGCTCGCGGGAGAACCTGTCCGGGTTCCTCGCCGTCGACTCGAACGCGGGGAGTCAGGAGGGCAAGAAGGCCTCCGGCTACGGCACGCTGCGGCTGCTGCAGCTGCCCTCCGACGGGGTCCGGGGCCCGGGACAGGTGCAGAACGACCTCAACTCGTCCCCGATCACCAGTCCGGACGGTCAGCGACTCGCGCTGTCGACCTACCTCAACCAGCAGCGCTCCGGCGGGTCGTCGGTGGTGTTCGGCAACCTGCTGACCCTGCCCGTCGCCAAGGGCGTGCTCAACGTCGAGCCGATCTACGTCCAGGGCGTCAGCAACACCTCCTACCCCCTGCTGCGCGCCGTCGTCGTGACGTTCGGCGACAAGCTGGCCTGGGCCGGCTCGCTCGACGGGGCGCTCGACGCGCTCTTCGGCGGGGACTCCGGGGCGAGCTCCGGTGACACCACCGGCAGCACCGGTAGCACCGGGTCGGGGGGCTCCGGGTCGGGCAGCACCGGCGGCAGCGGCAGCACGGGTGGCGGCTCGGCGTCGAACAACCCGGCGCTGAAGCAGGCGCTGGCCGAGGCGCAGACGGCGATCACGCAGGCCGACGAGGCGCTCAAGGCGGGTGACTTCACGGCCTACGGCAAGGCGCAGGACGCCCTCAAGGCGGCCATCGCCAGGGCCGTCGCCGCGGAGCCGTCCGGCTCGGCGACGCTCACGCCCGGTGGCACCTCGACCACCGCCCCGACCGGGACGGCGACCTCGAGCGGGACCCCCACCGGCTGAGGCGATTTGGACCCCGGCGTCGTCTCGTCTAAGGTTGAGGCATACCGACGCGGGGTGGAGCAGCTCGGTAGCTCGCCGGGCTCATAACCCGGAGGTCGCAGGTTCAAATCCTGCCCCCGCTACGCAGGAACCGCTCGGTTCACGAAGGCCCGGACTCATCGAGTCCGGGCCTTCGTCGTGCGGCGGAGGTCGATGGGCGCCGTGTGTAGCGTGCGGTCGTGAGCGCACCGTCCGAGTCCATTGCCGGAGAGTCGGGGATTGCACCAGGAGCACTCACCCGGTGGCGCAACGCGGAGCTGGTCGCCTTCGCCCTCGGGGGCGTCGTCGTGGCCGCCTTCGGTTCCCGGCTCCCGAGCATCCAGTCCTCGCTCGACGTCTCCAAGGCCGTCCTCGGCGCGGCCATCACCGGGGTCACGCTCGGTGCCCTGGCCGGGCTCAGCGCCGCGGCCTGGATCCACGCGCGCTTCGGTGCGCGACGGGGTGTCGGGGCCTCCCTCGTCGTCTCGGCGCTCGGGCTGGGCGTCATCGGGATGAGCGCCGATCTGGCGCGCTCCGTGGTCGGGGTGACCACGGGGCTCGTCCTCGTCGGGCTCGGCACCGGGACGCTCGACGTCCTCATCAACGTCGAGGGGGCAGCGCTCGAGAGGGCTGCCGGCCGTACGCTGATGCCGTTGCTGCACGCGGCCTGGTCGGGCGGCGCGGTGATCGGCGGGGCGCTCGGCGCGCTGTCCGCGGCGGTCGGGCTCGCCGCCCACCTGCAGTTCGCGCTGGAGGGCGCCGCCGTCGTCGGCGCGGCGGTCTACGTGGTCCGCGGGCTGCCGGCGGTGGCGGTCGAGGTGGACGCTCGCCCCGCCGAGATCGGGTCCCGCCGTGACCGGTTCCTCGCGTGGTGCCGCACCTGGTCCAGCGTCCGGCTGCTGCTCATCGGCCTGGTCATGCTCGGGGCCGAGTTCGGTGAGGGCTCGGCGAACAGCTGGCTCACCCTCGCGGCGAGGGCGGAGCACCACCACAGCGACGCCGTCGCGGCGTCGTACTTCGTGCTCTTCGCGGTGGGGGAGATGAGCGCGCGCCTCCTGGGCAGCTCGCTGGTCGACCGTTTCGGCCGGGTCGCCGTCGTGCGCGTGACCGCGAGCGCGGGGGTGGTCGGGATGGTCGTCTTCATCACCACCGACGCCTGGTGGCTGACCGCCGTCGGGACCGTGCTGTGGGCGATCGGGGTGTCGATGGGGTTCCCGCTGGGCATGTCCGCCGCCGCCGAGAGCGGGCCGAACAGCGCCGCCCGGGTCAGCGTCGTGGCCGCGATCGGCTACACCTCCAGCCTGGTCGGGCCCCCGGTCGTCGGACTGGTCGCCGACCGCGTCGGCCTCCTGGACGCGCTGTGGATCGTCGCGGCGCTGCTGGCCGTGGCCGCCGCCCTGGCTCCGGCCGTCCGGGCACGGGTCGGGGCGATCGCCCCCTCATCCCCTTGACCGGCTCGTCGCGCGCGCGGCCGGACCGTCGTGGTTGCATGGGGCGATGAGGCAGCCCCGGGGACTCGTCAGCCGCTGCGGCCGCGCCGGATCCGGGTGCGTCGTGGCTCTCGGGGTGACGGTCGCCCTCGCCGGGTGCACCACGTCGTCGCCGTCCGCCTCGTCGTCATCCGCTCCGACGTCGTCGACGACGGCGACGGCGTCCTCAGCGCCGACGAGCACGAGCGGCACCCCCACGACGTCCCCCACGTCCGGCACGAGCACTCCCGCGCCGACCTTCTTCACGCCGCCGGCCACCGGCGGCTACAGCCTCAGCGGAGCCGTCACGGTGGAGCAGGCCAGGCAGGACCCGTTCTCCAACCTGCTGCTGCGCGGGGCGCTGCACCAGGAGCCCGTCACCCTCGACGTGATCGCTGCGCCCGACTCACCCGTGACCGCCGGGCGGCCGTCGGAGATCCTCCTGGGCACGTGCCGGTGCGCCACGAGGGGTCAGGGCCTGCGGGTGACCGTCTCGGACGGCGCCGCGGTGCGCGACGCGGGTGGCGGGAAGGTCGCCATCGTCGGACGGTTCACCGTCACGCGCACGGCGCAGGACGCGGTGACCCTGCGCCCCGCGGCCTGAGCCGCCTCAGCCGACGAACTCGAAGTGCTGGTAGTCGAGGTAGCTGCCGCCCCACTCGTAGCCGTTGGCGACGAACGCCTGCGTGGTGCGTGACCAGGAATACAGCATCCCCCAGCGCAGGTCGGCGCGGTTGACGTACTGCGTGGTGGGCCACCAGCGGCCGCCCGCGTAGTACGGGTTCTCGAGGGTGTCGATGTCGATGGCGATGCCGTAGGAGTGCGGCGAGAGCCCCGAGCCGCCCGTGACCTGACGGCAGTTGAAGCCCGAGGTGTTGTCCGCCGCCATCGCCGCGGGGTCGCTGCCGCCGTAGTAGTCGACGCGCCACATCGACCGGATGGGCTGCCGCTCGGCGAGCGCCGAGCCGAAGATCGACTCGACCCGGGGCGCGAGGTCCGACCGCACGATGATCTCGCCGCGGTGCACCTGGTTGTCGAAGCCCCAGAAGTTGAGCCGGATGAGGGTGAGGGACTCCGGGCCGACCGGGCAGCCCGGCCGCCACGTCGCCCACACGTCACGGGCGGTGACCGGCGAGCGCACGGGGTCGAGGACCGCCTGGACGCCGGCCAGCAGCGAGCCCCCGACGAAGTCCTGCCGGACGCCGCCGTAGTAGCTGCGCGGGGCGCCGGTGGGGAAGCCGTACCAGCTGAGGGGGCCGCTCTGCGCGGTGTACTGGGTCTTGATCGCGCCCGTGGTCTCCCATGCCCCCGTCGCGGGGCTCCACCAGATCACCCCGGCCGAGAACCACTGCCACCGCCCGGCGGCGATGACGGCGTTCGCGCGGGTGGGGAAGCCCAGCTTCCAGGGGCCGCTGAGGGCGAGGTACCGGGCGTTGGTCGCGCCGGTCGTCTCCCACGCGCCGGTCGCGGCGCTGGCCCAGATGTTGCCCCCGGTGAACCACTGCCAGGTCCCACCGGCGATCGGCTGCGCCGCGGACCGCGGGAAGCCCAGCGCCCACGGGCCGCTCAGCGCGAGGTAGCGCGCGTTGGTGGTGCCCTTCGTCTCCCACGCCCCGGTCGTCGCGCTGGCCCAGATGTTGCCGCCGGTGAACCACTGCCAGGTCCCGCCGGCGATCGGCTGCACGGAGGATTTCGGGAACCCGAGGGCCCACGGGCCGCTGATGGCCAGGTACCGCGCGTTGGTCGCGCCGGTCGTCTCCCACGCGCCGGTCGCGGCGCTGGCCCAGATGGTGCCGCCGGTGAACCACTGCCACGTCCCGCCGGCGATCGGCTGCGCCGCGGACCTCGGGAAGCCGAGCGTCCCGGCGGCCCCGCCCAGCGCCAGGTAGCGCGCGGCCGTCGTGCCCAGGGTCTCCCACGCCCCCGTGGCCGCGCTCCACCAGATGCGGCCGTTGGCGTACTGCTGGTACTGCCCGGCGCCGACCTCCACCCCCGTGCCGACCTTGGCGCCCAGGACCCCGGCCGCCCCGCCGAGGGCCTGCCACCGGGCCTCGATCGGGGCGTCGCCGGCGTCGGTGGGGGCGCCCTGCTTCGCCGGCGTGGTGGTCGTGGTGGTCGTGGTGGTCGTGGTCGCGGGGGTCGTGGTGCCCGCCGACGGTGTCGACGACGTCGACGTCGAGGAGGACGTCGCGGGTGTCGTCCGGGGTGTCCGGGGTGTCCGAGTCGTCGTCGAGGGGGCAGGGGTGCTGGTGGACGACGGCACCGGGGTGGTCGACGCCGCAGGGGCCGTCGCGCCGGTCGCGCCGGTGGGTGTCCCGGTGGACCCGTCGTCGGCCTGCGCTCCCGTGGCCCCCAGCGCGAGCAGCACGCTCGCCGACAGGGACGCCGCGGCCGCCGTCCTCCACGTCATCGTCACGATCTGTCCCCCGTCGTCTCACCCGTGTGGCTAGGTCACCGTACGGGCATCGACGCCCGAGTGCGCGTCGGGCGCACCGGCGCGGGGCGGGCTCGTGACTGCCCACCCGGGCAGGTGCGGGCGTCGTCGGCGCCGTCCTAGCCTGCTCACGGGTCCGGACCGCCGCGGCCCACCGTGACGAGGAGGTCACCGTGCCGATCGACAACCCGTTCTACTCCGCGCAGGCGCAGGGGGACTACGCGCTGCTCTCGATCGGTCGGTTCGAGCTCGAGGAGGGCGGGGTCATCGAGGACCTGCAGCTCGCCGTGGCGACGTACGGCGAGCTCAACGAGGCCAAGGACAACGCGATCCTCGTGCCCACCTGGTTCTCCGGCACCCACGCCACGTGGTGGCAGGTCTACATCGGCGAGGGGCACGCGCTCGACCCGAGCCGCTGGTTCATCGTCGTGGTCAACCAGATCGGGGGCGGCCTGTCGACGTCGCCGCACACGACCGACGACCCGTCGATCGCCATGTCCCGCTTCCCGAAGGTGCGCATCGGCGACGACGTCCGGGCGCAGGAGCAGCTGCTGCGGGAGGTCTTCGGGATCGAGCGGCTGGCCCTCGTCGTCGGCGGGTCGATGGGCGCCCAGCAGACCTGGGAGTGGGCGGTCCGCTTCCCCGACAAGGTGCTGCGGGCCGCGCCGATCGCCGGCACCGCGCAGAACACGCCGCACGACACCCTCTTCACCAGGACGCTCCTCGACGCCATCACGAGCGATCCGGGGTGGAACGGCGGCGAGTACACGTCGCACACGCAGGTCCGCGACGGACTGGCCCGTCACGCCGACATCTGGGCGGTGATGGGCCTGACGACCGACTTCTGGAAGACCGAGTTCTGGCGGGGCATCCCCCCGCTCGACCCGGCGCTCTCCTTCTCCACCTACGAGGAGTTCCAGCAGAACTTCATCCGGTTCCTCTTCTGCTCGATGGACCCCGACGCCCTGCTCTGCATGGGCTGGAAGTGGCAGCGGGGCGACGTGGCGCGCCTCGCCGACGGCGACCTCGCGGCCGCGCTCGGCCGGATCACCGCCCGGGTCGTCGTCCTGCCCATCGAACAGGACATGTTCTTCCCGCCGCGCGACTGCGAGGCCGAGGCCGCCCTCACCCCGGGTGCGACGGTGACGCGGCTGCACAGCATCGCCGGCCACTTCGGCCTGTTCGGCTTCGAGGCGTCGTACGTCGCCGAGGTCGACGCCGCCCTCGGGGCGCTGCTCGACGCGTAACCTCCCAGGATGCGGCTCCTCGGCACTGCGCTGCGCGTCCTCGTCCTGCTCCTCGCGGCCGGCGGCGCCCTGGCGTACGGCGTTCTGTACGTCGTCAGCGAGGACCTCGCCGCGACCTACCCCGCCCAGGCTCACCTGAGGCTGCCGTTCTTCCTCGCCGCCCTGGGGGCCGGGGTGCCGGTGGCCGTCGCGCTCGTCGCCCTGCGGCGGTTCGCGACGCTGGCCGCCCGGCGAGCGGCATCCTCCGCCGAGACGCTCGCGCTGCTCACGATGCTGCGCGACACCTTCGCGGTGCTGGCGGTCTACCTCCTCGCCGCCTTCGTGGCCGTCTCGGTCGCGCTGGCCCCCGAACAGAGCCCCACCGTCTTCCTCGCGTGGTCCGGGGTCGAGGTGCCGGCGGTCTTGCTGGCGGTCCTCGCGGCCCTGGTCCGTCGGCTGGTCGACGACGGGGCTCGCCGACGACATGGAACCCCGCTGCCGGTGTGACAGGACGGAGAACACCAGGTCACCTCACGAGAGGTTCGTTCGCCTGATGACGCGTAGAGCGTGACGCGTGTTGGGAACGAACTTTTCTCCTGTCGGACAAGGCATCTCCACGTCCTGCTACGACATGCCCACCCGTGTCTGGCGGGTCCACGGGACGACGCTGCACGTCGCCGCCGACGACGGCCCCCACTGGTGGCAGGTCGACCCGAACTGGGCGGACGAGACCAGCTGGAACACGCGCCAGTCCGCAGGTGCCCTGACGGCGCACCCCGCTCGACCCGAGGGCGACCCGGCTCCGGCGCCGCTGGGGTGCACGGGAGGACCATGCCCCATGGAGACCTGGGATGCGGTGCGGGCCCGACGCGACGTCCGCGAGTTCCGTGACACCCCGCTGCACGACGCCGACCTCGAGCGCGTCCTGGAGGCCGGTCGCCGCGCGCCGTCCGCGGGCAACCTGCAGCCGTGGGACTTCGTCCTCGTCCGGGACCGCGACCGGCTCCGCGCGCTCTCGACGGTCCGGCAGGGGGCCGGGCACGTCGCGGGCGCCCAGGCCGCCGTGGCGCTCGTCGCGCTGGTGCCGGCCGACGACGAGCAGCGCTCGATCCTGGCGTTCGATCTCGGCCAGGCCACCATGCTCATGGCCCTGGTGGCGGCAGACCTCGGCATCGGAACCGCGCACTCCGCCGCCCAGGACCAGGCCGCGGCCCAGGAGGTCCTGGGCTTCCCCGACGGCCGGTTCCTCGCGTTCATGCTGTCGCTGGGTCACCCCGCCGGACGGCCTCTGGCGGTCATCACGCGCCCCGACCGCCGCGCCTACGCCGACGTGGTGCACCTCGAACGCTGGTGACGACGCCCGTCGCCGGTGACGAAACGGGCCAACGGGACGGGTTCCGTTCGCGCGGAGCGGAAGCGGTCACGACCGACCCGCCGCGGCCCTAGGCTCCTCGCGGCGATGGGGGGCCGGAGGGGTCCGTCCGCGCTCGAGGCGAGAGGTCCCGATGACGCGACGGTGGAGGATCACGGCGCTCGTGGTCCTGCTCGCCCTGACGCTGCTCGGCTACTGGCTGCTCGTGCTGGTCTACGGCACGCACGCGGTCACGGCCTCCGGCGGTGACGGCGAGGCCCTGCGCGGGCTGTTCGCACCGGCTCAGGACTGACCCGTGGCCACCGCCCCCCGGCCCACCCGGCGCGCCGTCCTCACCGGGTCGGCGGGCGCGGCGCTGCTCGCCGGCGGAGCCGCGGTGGCCCTGCGGGCCAGGGGTACGGCCGCCGTCGAGACCCGCACCTTCCGCTCGTCGGCGGTGCGGGACGACGTCACCTGGGCGGTCAGCCGGCCGTCCGCGCCGGGGACGGCGCGCCCGCCGGTCCTGCTCGCGCTGCATGGCAAGGGCGGGAACCACACCGACGCCTTCGACGCGCTCGACCTGCCCGGCGCGCGCGGCGACCTCCCGGTGGCCGTCGTCTCCGTCGACGGGGGAGGGACCTACTTCCACCACCGCCGCGACGGGGTCGACGCCGGGACCATGGTCGCGACCGAGCTGCTGCCGCGGCTCGCCGACGCCGGCCTCGATCCCTCGCGGCTCGCCCTGCTCGGCTGGTCCATGGGCGGGTACGGCGCCCTGCTGCTGGCCGCGACGCTGCTGCGAGGCCGGGTGCGGGCCGTCGCGACGATGAGCGCCGCCCTGTGGACGGCCCCCGGCGACAGCGCGCCCGGCGCCTTCGACGACGCCGAGGACTTCCGGGCGCACGACGTCTTCGCCCTGCGACCGGTGCTGGCCCGCGTCCCCCTGCTCGTCGCGTGCGGTGACAGCGACCCGTTCGTCAGGGCCGACCACGCCTTCGTCGACGGCTCCACCCCGCCGCCGGCCTCGCGCTTCACGCCCGGCGGTCACACGACGGCGTACTGGCGCGCCACCGCCCCGACCGCGGTGCGGTTCCTCACCCCGCACCTGGCGTGACGCCGTACGGCGACCCGCCTCAGCCGCCCGCCGGGGTGACCCGGTAGTCGATCGGCTTGCACACCCCGTTGTTCGACTTCTCCGCCGAGCACGCCGTGAGGCCGACGACGAGGTCGGCCTCGGCGCGCAGCACGAGCCGGTCGCCGGCGACCGACGTCGGCGGGTCGATGTGCAGCGTTCCGTCGCGCTCGGTCCAGACGTTCATGAAGACGTTGAGCGTCGTCGAGATCGTGTCCGGCGGGACGTCGTACCCCGCCATGGCACCGGCGAGGTTGGCGAAGCAGCTCGGGTGCTCCGCCCCGTCCAGGTCGGGGTAGAGCAGGTCGAAGGTCTGCTGCGAGCACGGCGTCAGGAGGAGGTCGTGGTGACCGCAGGTGTCCTCCTCGACGACCGCCATGACCCGGCTGCGGTTGCTGTAGAGCAGGCTGCCCGTCGTCACCGTGGTCGAGTTCGCGTAGTCGATGGTGCGGCCGGAGGAGAACCACTCGCGGCGGTCGTCGGCCATGACGGCGAAGACGTCGGCGACCTGCTCACCCGTCGGGTCGACGACGGTGAGCCGGGCCCCGCGCGGCAGCAGGAACGCCGTCCCGGTCTGCGGGGCGAGCCGGCGGAAGCCGTCGGCGGGTGCGTCGGTCATGCGGAGGTCCTTCCGTCGATGTCCAGGGGCGGTACCCACTCCGGGCCGTGGAACCGCCCCGAGTACTGGTGCACCTCGCTCGAGTCGCCGTGGTCGGCGACCATCGGGTTGACGCTGCCCTGCAGGCTCTCGTCCCGGGCGCGGATCCGCGAGCGCATCCCCTCGAACCGGCCGTCGCGACGCAGCTGCTCGAACTGCTCGTGCGGGTTGAGCACGACGGTCGGCAGCGGGGCGCGGCGGGCCACGCGCGACGCCGCCGGGTGCAGCCCGACGACGAAGTACGCCGCCCCGCCCACGCTGAAGGCGAAGTGCGGGTCGGCCGGGTCCGACCCCACGCCGGGGGCCCAGGGTGCCTCGTCGTTGTCGTGCAGTCGCTGCAGCAGCGTGAAGAGCGAGCGCTCGAACGCGGCCTCGTCGGTGTGCACCGGGCCGCGGAAGGTGGCCATGAAGCTGTGGAAGCCGGGGGTGGGCACGACCTCGCGCTCGAAGGCGGCGAGCTGCCGCGTGAGCACCGGGACGACCGCCGGGTCGTCGAGGTCGTCGAGGACGACGTGCCGCAGACCCTCGCGGCGGAACACCGAGCGGGCGCCCAGGCACGGGTAGTCCGGGTGCAGCACCATCTCCTCGAGGGTCGCCCGGACCTCTGCGTCGGGCGCCTCGGCCAGTCCCGACCGCGCCCAGTCGCGTTGCCGCACAGGCAGATCCGCCACCTCGGGCGAACAGGATGGACTGGGGTGGGTGGTGCTCACGGGGCTCCTTCGGACGGCGGGCGAGGCGGTGGACTACCCGGTCGAGGGCCGGTCAGTCCCGCGGACCCCCGGGGACGGACGAGACGCGCGTCACCTCACGAGCCGCTGGCCGTCACCCAGCTCACGAGCGCTGGTGGTCAAGGCGCTGGCCGGCCGCTACTGGGCCACGTACCAGGACACCCCGACCTTCGGCCCGCTCGTGGGGTACACCTTCGGCCAGACCTGGGGCGAGGTGCTCACGACCGCCTGCGACGCGGGCGACCTCACCCGCGCCGGCATCCTCGCGGCCCGGGCGAAGACCAAGGTCGACACCGGGGGCGTGGCCCCGGGTGAGCTCGACGTCACCCAGCCGGGCGCACCGTCGACCCGCAGCGTCTTCCTCATGAAGCCGGCCAAGGTCGAGGGCGGTCTCGAGCTGGTGGAGCAGGAGGCCTACACCTCGCCGGAGGCGGCGGACGACAAGACGCCGTTCCAGAAGTAGCTCCAGCAGCAGCCACGACGCCGCCTGGGCGACCGCGCCCGCGTCGCACAGGCAGCGTCGCCATACTGGAGAGGTGCCGCGCCGTCCCCGAGACCGAGGCCGGCGCCCCGGCCCCGTGGCGGCGGTCACCGGCCTGTGGGTGGCGCTCCTGCTCGGCGCGTCGCTGCTCTGGCCGCCGTTGCAGGGGTACGACGAGGCCGAGCACGTCGACATGGCCCGCGCCTACGCCGCGGCGCCCTTCGCCTTCCACGACCCGGGTGGTCTGCGGATCAGCCACGCCATGACGGTGCTCGTGGCCCGAGTCCCCGTCGACCCGGCCATCACGCCGTACTCGGGGCTCCCGCCGCGCCCGCGCGACGAGCGGGTCTCCTTCGCCCGGCTCGACGCGCTGCCCGGAGCCCCGTCGGCCAACCTCAACCAGATGGTGCAGCACCCGCCGCTGGCCTACTGGCTCGAGGCCCTCGTGCTGCGCGCCCCCGGGGTCGGGGCGTTGACCTGGGACGCCCAGGTGTGGCTGCTGCGGTTGCTCTCGGTGCTGCTCGTCGCGCCGCTGCCCGCCCTCGCAGCCGCCACGGCGCGGCGCCTCGCCGGCGCCGACCGTCACGCGGTGCCCACCTGGGTCCCCGTCGTCGCCGCGCTCGTGCCGCTCTCACTGCCCAACCTCGCCCGCGTCGGCTCGTCCGCGGGCAACGACGCCCTGCTGTTCCTGTCGACCTCGCTCGTCCTGCTCGGCGTCGCCCGGCTCGTCACCCGCGACCCCGGGACCCGGACGGGCGCGCTGGTGGGGGTCGGCCTCGCCGTCGCGCTGTGGACCAAGGGCCTCGCCCTCGTCCTGCCGCTCGTCGTCCTCGTGGCGCTGGCGTGGGCGGTGGCCGCCGACCGCGGGCCCGGCGGGTGGCGGGACGCCGTACGGCGTCGGGCCGGCACCATCGCCTGGGTGCTCGGCGGCTGCGTCGTCGGCGGCAGCTGGTGGCTGCGCAACCTGCTCCTCTTCGGCACCGTCCAGGTCGACGGCACCAACGGCGCGGGCGTGGACCCGCGCACCCCGGCGCCGCCGGGCACCGTCCTGGACTTCCTCGAGGGCTTCCGGCACCTGTTGCTCGTGCGGACCTGGGGCGGTGTCGGCCTGCCCGACCTGCCGCTGCCCTCGCCGCTCGTGCTGTGGGGCTGGCCCATCGCCGTCGGGGTCGCCCTGCTCGTCGGCTCGCTCGTGCCGGCGGCCCGTCGGGGCGGCCGGAGGCGGGTGCTCCTCGTCGCCGTCCTGCCCGTGCTCCTCGTCCTCGGGGTCGTCGCCGCCGGCTCGCTGGCCGAGTACCGCCGCTCCGGCGACACGATCACCGGCGCGCAGGGGCGCTACCTCTACGGGATGGCCGCCGCCGTCGGGGCCGGCGTGGCCGTCGCCCTGCTGCGGCTGCCGGCCCTGTTGCCCGAGCGGCTGCGCGCGCCGCGCGCCCCGCGCCGGGTGCGCGCGGGCCTGCTGGGCCTGCTCGGCGCCGTGCTCGCCACCACCGCCTCGACGTGGACGATGCTGCTGACGTCGTGGTTCGTCCCCGGCTCCGCGACCTCCCCGAAGGACCTGGTGGCCGGGTGGGGCGTCCTGCTCGACGTCTCGCCGCTGCCGCCGGTCCTCACGGCCCTGCTCGTCCTCGTCGTCCCCCTGCTCGCCGCCACCTACGCCGCCGCGGTCATCACGGCCCGCGACGAGCGCGTCGCCGGTGGCTCCCGCGAGGGCGAGCCCGGTCCGACCCCGCTGACGGCGGGCGAGCCGGAACCGGCCCCCGGTGTCGCCCCCGGCCCCTAGAGTCGCCCCGGCGCGGACGGCGCGCCGACCACGGGCACGGGAGCGGACATGGTGGGGACGGGAAGCGCGCGCACGCGACGGGCTCGGTGGGCTCGGCGGGCTGGGCGGGTGACGGGTCCGCTCCAGGCGCTCGCCGTGGTGGCGCCGCTCGCGGCCGGGCTCGCGGGAGGCGCGGCCTCCGCGGCGACCCCGGCGACCGCGGCGCCGGCCGGAGCCGTGCCGACAGCGCTGAGCGTGGTCGAGGAGAAGGTCTGCGCGGGCCGCGCCCTCGTCTTCTCCGCCACCCCGACCCTGCTCGCCACGGCGACCGGGTCGCCGGGTGACCAGGTCGCCCTGCAGTTCGAGGTGCGCTCCGGCGCCGGCGCGACGGTCGGGACGGCGCGGGTCGACACGGTCGCGGGGACCGGGTCGCGCTGGACCCCGGCGGCGCTGACCGACGGGAGCTACTCCTTCCGGGTCCGCGAGGCGAGCCTCGACGCCTCCGGAGGGCTCGGGGCGTGGGGCGCCTGGACGGGGTCCGGGCGGTTCACCGTCGACACGACGCCCCCGCCGGCCCCGACGGGGGCCGACAGCCTCGACGTCCCCCTCGGGGACTTCTTCGACCCGTACGGAGCCCCCGCCGCGACGTCCTGGTCGGCGAGCGACCCGGTCCTCGGCAGCCCCGGGTCGATCGTCGTGACGACACCGCGCGGCGTCTCCCTGGTCCAGGTCTCGTGGGACCCCTGGTTCTCGGTGATCACCGGCTGCGGGGTGGACGGACCGGGCGTCGTCCCGGTCGTCGAGGGCCGCGTCGTGCTGCCGATCCCGGCCACGCTGACGACCGGTCCGCACACGGTGTCGGTGCGCGGCGTCGACGCCGTGGGCAACACCGGCGAGGTCCTCACGCGGAGGTTCTCCCTGGCGCCGTACGTCGCCGGGTACCGGCCCGGCGCCGACCGCGTGGAGGGGGAGTCCCTCGTCGCGCGGACGCCGGCCTCGGCCCCCGCGGGGGTCCAGCGCGACGTCCGGCTCTCCGGCGGGGCCCAGCTCGAGGTCGCGACCTCCCGTCCGGGCCAGCAGGTGCGGCTCACGCTGCCCGTCGCGGCGGAGGCCGACTACGGGCTCCAGCTCGGCGCCCTCGCCGGAGACCACCGCGGGCGCGTGCAGGTGCTCGTCGACGGCGTCCTCCAGCTCGACGGGCAGGGGGACCCGCTGGTCGTCGACCTCTACGCGCCGACCCCGCAGCACGTCGAGCAGTACGCCTCGGGCGGGCTGGTGCACCTGACGGCCGGCCCGCACACCGTCGCCCTCCTGGTCACCGACCCCGACCCCGCCGCCCGCGACCGAGTGACGAACGGGGTCCACGACCACGGCGACTCCGTGGTGGTCGACTACCTGCGGCTGGTGCGCTTCCCGTCCTGACCCCCGGTACGCCCCCTACCCCCTGGCCACCGGCTGTGACGAGGTCGGGAGCACCCTGGACGGTGGAGGGGGGCGCCGACGGGGAATAGTGGTGTCATGAGCAGCGCACCCACCCAGGCCGGCGGTCGTCACCGGGTCGTCGTCGTCGGCACCGGCTTCGGCGGGCTGTTCGCCACGCGGGCACTGCGCCGCGCGGACGTCGACATCACCCTCGTCGGGAAGACGACGGCCCACCTCTTCCAGCCGCTGCTCTACCAGGTCGCGACCGGCATCCTCTCCGAGGGCGAGATCGCGCCGGCGGTCCGTGAGGTCGTCGCGAAGCAGAGGAACGTCACGACGATCCTCGGCGACGTCACCCACATCGACGTCGAGGCCCGCACGGTCAGCTCCGAGCACCTCGGGCGCACCCTCGTCACGCCGTACGACGACCTCGTCGTCGCCGCGGGCGCGGGGCAGTCCTACTTCGGGAACGACCACTTCTCGCAGTTCGCGCCGGGGATGAAGAGCATCGACGACGCCCTCGAGCTGCGCGGGCGCATCCTCGGCTGCTTCGAGCTCGCCGAGCTGGCGATGCTGCGCGGCGACAAGCACGAGGCCTCGCGGCTGCTCAGCTTCGTCGTCGTCGGCGCCGGCCCGACCGGCGTCGAGATGGCCGGCCAGATCGCCGAGCTGTCGCTGCGCACGCTGCGCCGCGACTTCCGGCACATCGACCCCTCGACCGCGCACGTCACCCTCGTCGACGGCGCGAAGCAGGTGCTGCCCGCCTTCGGCGACCGGCTCGGCGAGATCGCCCAGCGCCGGCTGGAGAAGATGGGTGTCGAGGTGATCCTCGGGAGCATGGTCACCGACGTCGACGCCACCGGCATCGAGCTCAAGGACGTCGACTCCGGCTACGTGCGCCGGGTCGAGTCCGTCTGCAAGGTGTGGGCGGCGGGCGTGCAGGCCAGCCCGCTGGGGAAGCAGCTCGCCGACCAGACCGGGGCGGACACCGACCGCTCCGGGCGCATCGCCGTGCTGCCCGACCTCACCCTGCCCGGCCACCCGGAGATCCACGTCGTCGGCGACATGATCTCGCTCGACAAGCTGCCCGGGGTGGCGCAGGTGGCCATCCAGGGAGCGCGCTTCTCGGCCAAGCAGATCCTGCGCCGCGCGGCCGGGCAGCCGACCGAGGAGCGCTTCCACTACTTCGACAAGGGGTCGATGGCGACGGTCTCGCGGTTCTCCGCGGTAGCGAGCGTCGGGAGGCTGCGCTTCGGCGGGTTCGTCGCCTGGCTGCTGTGGCTCGGGGTCCACATCGTCTACATCATCGGCTTCAAGAACCGGGTGACGACGCTCCTGCACTGGGCGGTCAGCTTCGTCGGGCGCGGCCGCGCCGAGCGGACGATCACCGAGCAGCAGGTCTTCGGTCGGCAGGCCATCCAGCAGCTGGAGTCCATGGGCCAGGACCCGGAGCGGCTCGGGGACTCGCGCCGCGCCTGACGCCGTCGGAGGCGTCGCGTAGGGTCGGCGCGTGAGCGACACCGCGACCACGGTCGCCTACCCCATCGCGACGCGCACCCTGGCCAACGGGCTGCGCGTCGTGGTCTCCGAGGACCACGCCGTCCCGACCGTCACCGTCAACCTGTGGGTGGGGGTGGGTTCGCGGCACGAGTCGCCGGGCCGCACCGGCTTCGCCCACCTCTTCGAGCACCTGATGTTCCAGGGCTCGCGCCAGGTCGCCTCGGGGGAGCACTTCACCGCCCTCATGGCGCACGGCGGACGGCTCAACGCGACGACGTGGTTCGACCGGACCAACTACTTCGAGACGGTGCCGACCGGCGCCTTCGAGCTCGCGCTGTGGCTCGAGGCCGACCGGCACGGGCACCTGCTCGACGCGGTGACGCAGGAGAACCTGGACAACCAGCGCGACGTGGTCAAGGAGGAGAAGCGCCAGCGCTACGACAACGTGCCCTACGGCACCGCGCTGCTCGACGTCTACGCCACCGTCTTCCCCGACGACCACCCCTACCACCACCCGACGATCGGGTCGATGGAGGACCTCGACGCCGCCAGCCTCGACGACGTCCACGCCTTCTTCCGCACCTGGTACGGCCCGGGCAACACCGTCCTCACCGTCGTCGGCGACGTCCAGCCGGAGGCGGCGTTCGCGGCCGTCGAGCGGTACTTCGGGCCGCTGCCGGCCACGACGGTGCCGACCCCGCGACCGCCGGCCGCGCTCGAGCCGCTCACCGAGCCGGCCCGGCTCGTGCGCCGCGCCGCCGTGCCCAACGAGCGGCTCTACCTGGCCTTCCGGCTGCCGGTCGACGGCACGCCGGAGTACTACGCGTGCGCCCTCGCCCTCGACGCGGTCGGCGGGCTGGCCACGTCGCGGCTGACCAAGCGGCTGGTGCGCGACGAGCAGGTCGTCACCGGGCTGTCCGCCCACGCGATGGGGCTCGTCGACGGCGTCTCGCTGGGGCTGGTCTCGCTCGACGTCGCCGAGGGCGCCGACCCGCAGGCGGTCGAGGCGGCCGTCGTCGAGGAGCTCGAGCGCTTCGCGCAGGAGGGACCGACGCCGGCCGAGACCGAGGCCGCGCTGGCGGAGACCGAGCGGTCCTGGCTCAGCTCGCTCGCGAGCATGGACGAGCGGGCCGACGCCATCTGCCACTACGCGCTGCTGGCGGACGACCCGACCTTCGTCAACACCTTCCTCGACCGGATCGCGGCCGTCACGCCCGAGCAGGTGCGCGAGGCCGCGGCCCGCTGGCTGGCCCCGTCGGCCCGCGCGGTGGTCGAGTTCCGCGCCGAGCAGGCCGACGAGCAGGACGAGCAGGACGAGCAGGACGAGGTCCAGGAGGAGAGCGCGTGACGACGACGACCGACCCCACCACCGACGTGCCGGTGCCCCGGCCGGCGGTGGCGCCGCCGGCGCCGTACGCCTTCCCGGCGGCGCGGCGGGTCACCCTCGACAACGGGCTGACCGTCCTCGCGTACGACGTCCCCGGGCAGTACGTCCTGTCCGTGCGGCTCGCGCTGCCCGTCCCGCTGTCGCTGGAGCCGCGCGACAAGGAGGGCGTGGCGACGCTCATGGCGCGCACCCTCGACGAGGGGACCGCCCGCTGGTCCTCGACCGAGTTCGCCGAGCTGCTCGAGCGCAAGGGCGTGGCGCTCGGCGCCGGCGTCTCCGAGAGCGGGCTCGTCGTCGACGTCGACGTCGCCAAGCGCCACCTGGGCTACGCCCTCGACCTGCTGCGCCAGGCCCTCACCGAGCCCGCCTTCCCCCCCGACGAGGTCGACCGGCACCGCAAGCAGCGCCTCGCCGAGATCGAGCAGGAGCGGGCGGTGCCGGCGCAGCGGGCCGCGATCGAGCTGGTCGCGACGCTCTTCGACGGCAGCAGCCGCGCGTCGCGCCCGACCGCCGGCACCCGCGAGGGCGTCTCCGGCGTCACCCGCGACGACGTCGCCGCGTTCCACGCCGCGCACGTGCGTCCCGCCGGCGGGACGCTGGTCCTCGCCGGTGACCTGAGCGGCCTCGACGCCGTCGGCGAGGTCGAGCAGGCCCTCGGGGCGTGGTCGGGCGAGGGTGGCGAGCCCACCCCGCCGCCCGCCCCCGCCTACGCCGAGGACCGCGCCCGCGTGGTCCTGCTCGACCGGCCCGGCTCGGTCCAGACCGAGCTCGTCGTCGCCGCCCCCGGCCCGGACCGCCGGGTGGCGGGCGGCTGGGCGCCGTACCCCGTCCTGTCGTTCGTCCTCGGCGGCGGCCCCAACGCGCGGATCGACGCGGTGCTGCGCGAGCAGAAGGGCTTCACCTACGGGATCCGCTCGGCCTTCCGGCCGCGGCGGCGCGAGGGGCTGTTCGTCACCAGCGGCAGCGTGCGGGCCGACAGCACGGTCGAGGCGCTCGGCACCCTCGTGGAGATCCTCGGGGGCGCGCGCGACGGCTTCACCGAGCAGGAGGTGCGCTCGGGGGTCGACTTCGTCTCGCTCACCGCGCCCGCGCGGTACGCGACGGCCGACGCCGTCGCCGACGAGGCCGTGACGATGGCGCTCGACGGGCTCGACACGCAGTTCACCACCGAGAACCTCACCCGCATCCGGGGGCTCGGCGTGGACGACCTCGACGCCGCCTACCGCGCCGCCGTCGACGGGCGCTGGACCGTCGTCGTGGTGGGGGACGCGAGCGCCCACGCCGAGGGGATCCGCGGGCTCGGGCTCGGCGAGGTCACCGTCGTCACGGCGTGACGGCGGGGGCCTCCTGGCCCGAGGGGCCCGTCCCCAGACGGGCGAGGGCGGCCTCGTGCAGGAGGCCGTTGCTGGCCAGCGCGTTGCCGCCCCAGCAGCCGTCCTCGCCGGCCAGGGACGTGAACCGCCCGCCCGCCTCGGTGACGACGGGGACGAGGGCGGCCATGTCGTGCAGCGCCAGCTCGGGTTCGGCGGCGAGGTCGACGCTGCCCTCGGCGAGGAGCACGTAGGACCAGAAGTCGCCGTACGCCCGGCTGCGCCAGCAGGTGTCGAGCAGGTCGACGAGCTGCCGCTGGCGGTCGATGCCGCGCCAGCCCGACAGCGACGAGTAGGACATCGACGCGTCCTCGAGGCGGGCGACCTGCGAGACCCGGTTGCGCCGGGCGCCGGTGAGCGAGCGGCCGCTCCAGGACCCGGAGCCCGCCGCGGCCCACCAGCGCCGGCCCAGCGCCGGCGCCGCGACGAGGCCGACGACGGGACGGTCGCCGTCGACGAGCGCGATGAGGGTGGCCCAGACCGGGACGCCGCGGACGAAGTTCTTCGTGCCGTCGATGGGGTCGATGACCCAGCGCCGGGGGCCGTGACCGGTGTCCTCACCCTCCTCGCCGTGGACCGCGTCGCGGGGCCGGGTGCGGTGCAGCTGCGCGCGCAGCGCCTCCTCGGCGGAGCGGTCCGCGTCGGTCACCGGGGTGAGGTCCGGCTTGGTCTCGACGACGAGGTCGGCGGCCCGGAAGCGCGGCATGGTCACCCGCTCGGCCGCGTCGGCCAGCACGTGCGCGAGGCGCAGGTCGTCGTCGTACGTCGTCGCGCCGCTCACCTGCGACACGCTAGCGGGCCGGGGGTGCCCCGTCCGGGAGCGCCCCGCTCAGCGCTGCCAGACGGCGCGGGCGCCGGAGTCGCCGGTGCGCACGGTCCACCACACCGCGGCGACGGCCGCGACGACGGTGACGACCGCGGAGACCAGCGCGGGGGTGCGCCGGGAGCGCAGCAGCGCCAGCGCCGCCGACGTCACGAGCAGCGCGACGGCGAACCACGGCAGGACCTCACCGAGCTCCCCGTGCTCGCGGGCGACCTGACCGCCGAGGGAGGCCTGCAGCGACTCGCCGCTCTCCTTGGCCAGCAGCGACGCGCCGGCGACGAGGGCGTTGCCGACGACGACCCACCACGCCTTGACGCGCCACGCGGGGCGGACGGCGACGAGCACCGTGAGCAGGGCCATGAGCGGGAGCAGGACGACGACGGCGTGCACGACGAGCGGGTGCAGCGGCAGTCCGGTGATGGTCACCAGGTCTCCTCGGGTCCGGGGGAGGGGGTACCGGGGGAGACGCCCCCGGGGCTGGGGTGGTTCAGGCGGGGTCGGACGCGTCGCCGGCGTCCTCGCCGCGCTCGTCGCGCTCGTCACGACCGGTCCGGGCGCGCAGCAGCCGGCGCAGCGAGTCCAGGCGCGACGGACCGGCCGGGCCGGCCGCGCCCGAGGCGACGAAGTCGTCGAGGCCGCACTCGGGCTCGTCGTGGGTGCAGCCGCGCGGGCACTGCTCCGTCCCCGGCTCGAGGTCGGGGAAGTGGGTGATGATCCGGGCCGGGTCGACGTGGGCCAGGCCGAAGGAGCGCACCCCCGGGGTGTCGACGACCCAGCCGTCGCCCGTCCCGTCGGCCGACGGCAGCCGCAGCGCGACCGCGGACGTCGAGGTGTGCCGCCCGCGGCCCGTGACGTCGTTGACCCGTCCGACGGCGCGCAGCGCGTCGGGCACGAGCGCGTTGACGAGGGTCGACTTGCCGACCCCCGAGTGCCCGACGAGGACCGACACGCGGCCGGCGAGGCGCTCGCGCACCTGCTCGGCGTGCGCGACGACGTCGCCCTCGCGGGCGGTGACGACGTGGGGCACCTGCAGCGGCGCGTACGACGCCAGGAAGGGCGCCGGGTCGGTGAGGTCGGCCTTGGTGAGGACGAGTAGCGGGTCGAGCCCGGCGTCGTACGCGGCGACGAGGCAGCGGTCGATGAGGCGCGGGCGGGGCTCGGGGTTGGTCAGCGAGGAGACGACGACGAGCTGGTCGGCGTTGGCGACGAGGACGCGCTCGACCGGGTCGGTGTCGTCGGCGGTGCGCCGCAGCACCGAGACCCGCGGCTCCTGCGTGACGATGCGGGCCAGCGCGTCGGGGCTCCCGGTGACGTCGCCGACGAGGCCGACGTGGTCACCGACGACGACGCCCTTGCGGCCGAGGTCGCGCGCCTTGACGGCGGTGACGGTCCGCTCCGGCGTCCCGTGCCCGCCGTCGCCGGCGGCGACGAGGACGGTGAAGCGACCGCGGTCGACGGCGACGACGAAGCCGGGGACGGCGTCCTCGAACGCCGGGCGCTCCTTGGTGCGCCGCCGCGAGCCGCGCGGGTTGGGGCGGACGCGGACGTCGGACTCGTCGAGGTCGCGCCAGCGGGACGGCACGGGCGTCAGTCCCCCGAGGCCGGGTGCTCGGCGACCTGCGTCTGCGCGAGCATGCTCGCCCACAGGCCGGGGAAGTCGGGCAGCGTCTTGGTCGTCGTCGCGACGTCCTCGACCTGCACACCGGGCACGCGCAGCCCGACGACGGCGCCGGCGGTCGCCATCCGGTGGTCGTGGTAGGTGCGGAAACGCCCACCCCGCAACGGGACCGGCCGGATCCGCAGCCCGTCCTCGGTCTCGGTGACGTCGCCGCCGAGCGCGTTGAGCTCGCTGGCGAGGGCCGCGAGCCGGTCGGTCTCGTGGAAGCGGATGTGGGCCACGCCGCGGATCCAGGTGGGGGAGTCGGCTAGGGCGGCGAGGGCGGCCACGAGCGGCGTCAGCTCGCTGGCGTCGTGCAGGTCGATGTCGAGACCGCCGACCGACCCGTCGCCGCTGACCGTCAGGCCCTCGCGGTCGAGGCTGACGTCGGCCCCCATCGCGTCGAGGATGTCGCGCAGCGCGTCACCCGCCTGGGTGGTGTGCTGCGGCCAGTCCGGCACGCGGACGGACCCGCCGGCGACGAGGGCGGCGGCGAGGAACGGACCGGCGTTGGACAGGTCGGGCTCGACCTGGACGTCGAGGGCGCTGATCTCGCTGGGCTCGACCCGCCAGGTGTTCGGCTCGGCGTCGTCGACGTCGACGCCGGCGTCGCGCAGGGTCTCGACGGTCATCGCGATGTGCGGCTCGCTCGGCACCGGCTTGCCGTCGTGGTGCACGGTGACGCCCTCGTCGTAGCGGGCGCCCGCGAGCAGCAGTGCGGACACGAACTGCGAGGAGGACGAGGCGTCGAGGGTCACCGGGCCTCCGCGCAGTCCGCCCCGACCGCGGACGGTCAGCGGGAGGCAGCCGCGGCCGCCGTCGTCGATGTCGGCGCCGAGCACGCGCAGCGCGTCGACGACCGGCCC
The DNA here is from genome assembly GCF_006715055.1 of Lapillicoccus jejuensis. Lineage (NCBI taxonomy): Bacteria > Bacillati > Actinomycetota > Actinomycetes > Micrococcales > Intrasporangiaceae > Lapillicoccus > Lapillicoccus jejuensis. The sequence continues at coordinate 366,030 of NZ_VFMN01000001.1, read as the reverse complement.
CATCGGGCGCACCCGCGCCCCGGCGTCCCCGTCGAGCTCGACCGGGCCGTGGGCCAGGGCGGCGACCGGGGGGACGAACCGCATGACGGTCCCGGCCAGTCCGACGTCGAGCCGGGTGTCGCCGCGCAGCTCGCCGGGCGTGACGAGCCAGTCGGTGGCCGGCGCGGAGACCGGTGCGCCCTCGGCGCGCACGTCCTGGATCCCGACACCGAGCGCGCGCAGCGCCTGCGCCATGAGCAGCGTGTCGCGCGAGCGCAGCGGCAGCCGCAGTCGCGAGCGGTCGTTGGCCAGGGCCGCCAGGACGAGGAAGCGGTTGGTCAGCGACTTGCTGCCGGGCAGCGGGACGACGGCCTGCAGCCGTCGCGGGGCGGTGGGGGCGGGCCAGTCACCGCCGGGGGGAGTCATGCTCGGTGCGGGGTCGTTCAGTGCAGGGCGTCCTGGACCTGCAGCTGGGCCTGCTTGGCCGCCAGCTTGGCCTCCCGCCGGGCCGACTTCGCCGCGTGGCGGGCCTCGCGCTTGGTGACGTGGCCGGCGTTGCGGGCCCGCCAGGCCAGGCCGGGGCGACCCTCGGTGTCGACGGCCGCGAGGAGCGCGCCTCCGACGATGGCGAGGTTCTTGAGGAACTGGGTGCGCTGGAGCGCCTTCTCCTTGGGGTCCTTGACCTCCCAGAAGTTGTGCCCGGCCACGGTGGTCGGCGCGAGCGACGCCGCGGCGAGCAACCCGCCGAGGCGCGGGAGGCGGCCGGTGGCCAGCAGCGCGCCGGCGGCGACCATGGTGGCGCCGTTGGCGCGGACCAGCATCTCCTTGTCGTCCGGCAGCCCGAGGGCCGGGATCGCCTTCTCCAGCAGCGGGGAGGCCTTCTGCACCTTGCTGCCGGGGTGGCGCAGCTGCTCGATCCCTCCGGAGACGAAGATGGCGGCGAGCATCGGGCGGGCGATCCGGCGGACGATCGACATGCTGGGTGGTCCTCTCGTGGCGGGTGCGAGACGCGTCCACCGTAGTTGGTCGGGATGGGGTGGGCGTCGTCGTACCCCCCTAGGGTGGCGCTCATGTGCGGGCGCTACGCGGCGAGCAAGGACGTGGCCGAGCTCGTCCTCGAGCTGGACATCGAGCTCGACGCGACGGCCGAGCCGACGCGCAGCGTCCTCGCCCGACCGCAGGTGCCGCCGCCGGGGCAGCCGGACTTCAACATGGCCCCGACCAAGCAGGCCCCGGTCGTGCTGACCCGGGCCCCGCGGGGCGCCGGCCCCGACGCGGCCGCCGTGCGGCAGCTGCGGCTGCTGACCTGGGGCCTGGTGCCGTCCTGGGCCAAGGACGCCAAGGTCGGGCTGCGGATGGTCAACGCCCGCGCCGAGACGGTCCTCGAGAAGCCGGGCTTCGCCCGGGCGGCCGCGTCCCGGCGCTGCCTCGTGCCCGCGCAGGGGTGGTACGAGTGGCAGGTCTCGCCGACCGCGACCGACGCCAAGGGCAAGCCGCGCAAGCAGCCCTTCTTCATGCACCGCGTCGACGGGGACGTCGTCGCGTTCGCCGGCCTCTACGAGTTCTGGCGCGACCGGGACGTCGCCGACGAGGGCGACCCCGCCGCGTGGCTGACGACGTTCACCATCGTCACCACCGCGGCGGAGCCGGGCCTGGACCGCATCCACGACCGGCAGCCGCTGGTCCTCGAGCGCGAGGACTGGGCGACCTGGTTGGCGCCCGAGGGCACGAGCCAGGACGAGGTCGCCGCGCTGCTGGCCTACGAGCGGCCCGGCCGCTTCGACGCCTACCCGGTCGGCCCGGCCGTCGGCGCGACGCGCAACAACGGCGAGCAGCTGCTGCTCCCGATCCCGCGCGAGGAGCTGCACGGTGTCGTGGACCCGGTGACGGGGGAGGTCGTCGGGTCGTGACGGCCTCCGGGACGGGCGCTGCCGACGCCGTGGTGCCGGGCGCCGAGGTGCACGGGCTCGACACGCCGTACGGCGTCGCCCGGGCGCACGTCCGGCGCCCCCGCGGGGCCCGCGGCACCGCCGTCCTCGGGCACGGGGCCGGGGGCGGGCTCGGGTCGGTCGACCTGCGCGCGGCCCTCGACGCGCTGCACGACGGCGGGTGGGCGACCGTGCTCGTCGAGCAGCCGTGGCTGGTCGCCGGACGCCGGGTCGCGACGCCGCCCCCGACGCTCGACGCCGCCTGGGTCCCCGTCGTCACCGCGCTGACCCGCGGTCGGGGTCGGATGGCGCGGGTGCCGGGCCCGCTGCTGCTCGGCGGGCGCAGCGCCGGGGCGCGGGTGGCCTGCCGCACCGCGGCCGCGCTGGGGGCCGACGCCGTGCTGTGCCTGTCGTTCCCGCTGCACCCGCCGGGGCGCCCGGACCGATCCCGGGCGGGCGAGCTCGCGCTCGTCGTCGACGCCGGCACCCCCGTGCTCGTCGTGCAGGGGGAGCGGGACCCCTTCGGCGGGCCGGACGACGTGGCGCCGTACGTGCCCGTGGGGTGCGTCCAGCCGGTCGCCGGGACGCACACGGTCGCCCGCGGCGCGGCGGGCCGGGTGCGCGAGGTCGTCGCCGGGTTCGCGGCGTCGCTGACCGCCTGAGCCGTCCCCGGGCGGCGCGGGGAATGGGGGTCGGGGGAGGGGCGTTCACGCCAGGGAACCACGAGGGACGCGCCATCCCTCGCGCCGTACACTGCCCCGTCCGCCAGGAGGTCCCGTGCTCGTCCTCGCCGAACCGCTCGCCGGGGGAGCCGGTCGCTCCCCGCGACTAGGCTGGGGGGTGATGACCGACGACACCACGGCCGCGCAGGCCGGCACCAGCGCCGACGTCCTCGACCTCGACGAGGCGATGGCGGCCGCCCAGCGCGAGGCGGACCACACCGTCGACGTCGCCAGCGAGAGCGAGCCCGAGCGCCGGGCCCGTTTCGAGCGCGAGGCCATGCCGCTGCTGGACCAGATGTACTCCGCCGCTCTGCGCACGACGCGCAACCCGGCCGACGCCGACGACCTGGTGCAGGAGACCTACGCCAAGGCGTACGGCGCCTTCCACCAGTACCGGCCGGGCACCAACCTCAAGGCGTGGATGTACCGCATCCTCACCAACACGTACATCAACACGTACCGCAAGCGGCAGCGCGAGCCGCAGCAGTCGGACGCCTCGGACATCGAGGACTACCAGCTGCACCGGGCCGAGTCGCACTCGTCGTCGGGGCTGCGCTCCGCCGAGGACGTCGCGCTCGAGCACCTGCCCGACAGCGACGTGAAGCGGGCCCTGCTCGACATCCCGGAGGAGTTCCGCCTCGCGGTGTACTTCGCCGACGTCGAGGGCTACGCCTACAAGGAGATCGCCGAGATCATGCAGACGCCGATCGGCACCGTGATGTCGCGGCTGCACCGCGGCCGGCGCCAGCTGCGCGAGCGGCTGTCCGGCTACGCGGCCGAGCGCGGGTTCAGGGCGCCCCAGGCGGGCACGTCCAGCGAGACGGTGACGGAAGGAGCCGGACGATGACGACCGGACACTCCCACGAGCACGGCGGCCACCAGCACGCCACCGGGGCGAGCGGTCAGCTCGCGGCCGGCGGCAGCGGGATCGCCACCGACTGCTCCGAGGCGCTGCTGCGCGTGTACGAGTACCTCGACGGCGAGATGAGCCCGGCCGACTGCGCCAAGATCCAGGCCCACCTGGACGACTGCGCCGCCTGCCTGCAGCAGTACCACCTCGACGAGGCCCTCAAGGCCGTCGTCAAGCGGTCCTGCCGGGCCGAGGCCGCGCCCGTCGAGCTGCGGGCGACGATCCTGCAGCGGCTGACGATGATCCGGGTGACCGGCTCCTCCGAGGGCTGAGCACCGGCCCCGGCGGGCTCACAGACCGGGGCAGCCGGTGACCTCGTACAGCTTGAGGTCGCCGTGCGAGAACACGAGGGTCGTGGCCCAGAACCCCTCAGGGATCTGCATGTACGGCGCCGGGCTCGGGGCCGTGGCCCAGGTCGAGTACGTCGGTCCGCCGTTGACCACCCACCGGATGCCGTCCGACCGGAACCAGCCGCAGATGCGGTCGTGGTCTCCGTCGACGATGAGCGTGGACCGCAGGGCGTTGGCGTGCGGGGTGGCCTCGCTGGAGCTCGTGTAGTTGCTCACCCGGACGCCGGCGACCGGGTAGAGCAGGGCCGACCCGTCGAGCGGGTTGTTGAGCACGATGTCCGTGCGGGGCACGATCGTCCCGATGGTCCGCAGGTCGGCGACCTCCTCGGCGCTGGCGAGCCCGTGGGTGGGTTGCCCGGCGAGGGTCGCGTACCACCGCGTGAGGTAGCCCATCGACATCGGGGTCGACGCCGCGACGGCGAGGACGCTGATGACAGCGACCGCGGTCGTGACCGCCGTGGTGGAGCCGAGCCGGGGTCGGCCCGTCGCCGCTCGCCGCACCCGCCGCTCGCGTCGGGTGCGGGGCGCCGGAGCCGCCCCATCCGCCTCGGGCGCCGTCCGGGGGGACGCCCGCCGCACGAGGGAGCGGACCCCGACGCCGGCGAGCAGGACGAGGACGACCGGGGTCGCCGTCGCGCTGCGGTAGCGGTCGGAGTACCAGTAGCGCGTCAGGTCCCCGCTCCACGAGGTCCGCACCGACGCGGTCGTCACGTCGAGCGCGACCAGGACGACGAGGGCCACGGGGAGCCACGCCAGCCGCGGTGAGCGGACGGCGACGACGAGCCCGACGGCGGCCAGCAGCGTGAGGACCACGCTGGGGACGGTGTGGTCGCCGGAGCCGGTGAGGGCGGAGACGACGGCGGTGGGCACGTCCTCGCGCACGGGCCAGTCGACCGCGAGGACGCGGTGGTCGACGCCCGCCAGGGTGGCCACCGCCACGAGGTCCCAGAGCGAGGTCGCGGCCAGCAGGAGGCCGCCGAGGGCGATCGACCACGGCCGCGCCCGGTGGCGCAGGCCGCGGCGGACCAGCCAGCAGAAGCCGACGACGAGCAGCAGCGGCGCGGCGAGCACCAGCCCCCGGGGGTGGTACATGGAGCCGACGACGGCGCCGAGGACGGTGAGGGCGGACCCCAGCGCCCGCCGGGGGCGCCGCTCGCCGATGCCCAGGACGAGCACGAGGCCGAGGAGCACGACGGGGACGTACGCCGCCGCGGCCATCGTCGGCCACAGCACCCCCCACCCCAGCGGCGCCCACGGCATGCCCCACGCCGTCATCGACAGCGCGCCGACCGCGCCGACGACGACGGCGGACCGGCCGAGCAGCTGTCGCGCGAGCAGCATCATGGCGCTCGGCCACACCAGACCGGCCATCAGCACGGCGGTGAGGTTGCACCCGACCACCGCGTCGACCCGCAGCAGCAGGCAGACGGTGGCGGCGAGGGCGGAGAAGGCGGTGGGGTAGAACGACGTGTCGCGGTGGTCGAGGAACCGGTTGGCCGTCCAGGGGTCGGCGGCGCCGCCCTCGACGATGTGCCGGGCCAGGCTCTGGTGGTTGAGCGAGTCGAAGGTCTGCGAGGGCAGCGAGAGGTCCCCGCGGGTGGCGACGAGGAACACGGTCGTCGCGAGCAGGAGCGTGCCCAGCAGCACGTAGAGCACGGCGACGGGGTCGGTCAGCGCCTCCCGAACGCCGGGCGGCTCGGGGTCGGGCGCGGCGCGCCGACGCCGCAGGAGACCGGCGGCGCGGCGGGCGGCGTACCCGGTCGCCGCCACGAGGACGAGGGCCACGCCGACCCCGAGGAGGGTGAAGGGCGCGCGGGTGACCGGCCCCGAGAAGGCGTACGCCGCGACCACCCCGCACACCAGCGGGGCGGCGCCGAGGGCGGCGACGCCGGCGCGGGCGCCCCACGCGAGCAGGACGAGCATGCCGAGGACGACGACGACCACGCCTGCCGTCACCGCCGCGGCGACGGCCACGGGCGAGTCCACTCAGCCTCCTCTCCCGCTGGGGGGCCGATGCTAACGGGCGGGTCCCGGTCCGCCCGCGCGTGGGGTTGGCGTGGGTGGGTGCGGACCGGGACTAGAGTGACGGCCCGGACCGGGACGACCACCCGGTGTCGACGTCACGAAGGGGGAGCCGGGTGCGCCTGCTCATCACCGGCGCAGCTGGTTTCATCGGGTCCAACCTCGCGCGGGCCGCGCTCGCGGCCGGCCACCAGGTGGTCGGTCTCGACGACCTGTCCAACGGCCGCCGCGAGAACCTCGACGGTCTGGGGGTCGAGCTGCACGAGGGGTCGCTGCTGGAGCCGGCCGTCCTCGAGGCCGCGGTGCAGGGAGCGGACTCGGTCGTCCACCTCGCCGCGCTCGGCTCGGTGCCGCGCAGCCTCGAGAACCCGCTGCGCAGCCACCACGCCAACGCCACGGGCACCCTGGCCCTGCTCGAGGCCGCCCGGGCGGCCGGGGTGGGGCACGTCGTCGCCGCGTCCTCGTCCTCGGTCTACGGCCTCAACCCGGCCCTGCCGAAGGACGAGCGGCAGTGGGTCCGGCCGCTGAGCCCGTACGCCGTGTCCAAGCTCGCCACCGAGCAGTACGTGCTGGCGTACCAGCAGTCCTTCGGTCTGGACACCCTCGCCTTCCGCTTCTTCAACGTCTACGGCCCCCGCCAGCAGCCGGGCCACGCGTACGCGGCGGTGGTCCCGATCTTCCTCGACGCCCTGCTCTCGGGCCGGCCCCTGCCCGTGCACGGCGACGGGTCGCAGTCGCGCGACTTCACGTACGTCGGCACGGTCTGCCGGGCGCTGATGTCGGCCGTCGAGCGCCGGGTGTCCCACCCGGAGCCGGTCAACCTCGCCTTCGGGACCAACACCACCCTGCTCGAGCTCGTCCGGCGGATGGAGGGGGTGACCGGGCGCGAGGCCCGGGTCGAGCACCACCCCTCCCGGCCGGGCGACGTCCGGGCCTCGCAGGCCGACAACAGCCGGCTGCGCGAGCTGCTGCCCGACCTCGAGCCGACCCCCCTGGACGACGGTCTCGTGGAGACCGTCCGCTGGTTCGAGGAGCGCCGATGAACCCCACCCGTCTCGTCGTCATCGGGCAGGGGTACGTCGGCCTGCCGATGGCCCTGCGCGCCGCCGCCGCCGGGCTGCAGGTCGCCGGGCTCGACACCGACGGCGCCGTGGTCGAGGCCCTCAACGCCGGCCGGTCGCACATCGACGACGTCGACGACGCCGAGCTCGCCCGCGGCCTGGCCGCGGGCTACCGCGCGACGCAGGACCCGGCCGTCATCGCCGACGCCGACGTCGTCCTCGTGTGCGTCCCGACCCCGCTCAGCGAGGACGGGGGACCGGACCTGCGCCCCGTCGAGTCGGCCGCGCGGGCCATCGGCGACCACCTCACGGCCGACACCCTCGTCGTGCTCGAGTCGACGACCTACCCCGGCACCACCGAGGAGGTCTTCGCCCCGCTCGTGCTGCGCGACCGGTGGGAGCTGGGCACCCAGGTGCGGATCGCGTTCTCCCCCGAGCGGATCGACCCGGGCAACGCGACGTACGGCGTGCAGAACACCCCGAAGGTGGTCGGGGGCCTGACCGAGGCGTGCACCCTCGCGGCGCGCGACTTCTACGCCCGCTTCGTCGACTCCGTGGTGACGACGAAGGGCGCGCGCGAGGCCGAGATGGCCAAGCTGCTGGAGAACACCTTCCGGCACGTCAACATCGCGCTCGTCAACGAGATGGTGCGGTTCTCGCGCGAGCTCGACATCGACCTGTGGGACGCGATCGACGCCGCGGCCACCAAGCCCTTCGGCTACATGGCCTTCCGCCCCGGCCCCGGGGTCGGCGGGCACTGCATCCCCGTGGACCCGTCGTACCTCTCGCACCGGGTGCGGGCCAAGCTCGGCTACGCCTTCCGGATGGTCGAGCTCGCCGAGGAGATCAACACCGCGGCGCCGCTCTACGTGGCGCGGCGGGTCCAGCAGGCCCTCAACCGCCGCCGTCTCGCGGTCAACGGGGCGCGGGTGCTCCTGCTCGGCGTCACCTACAAGCCCGACATCGCCGACCTGCGCGAGAGCCCGGCCGAGCCCCTGGCCGACCAGCTGGCCGCGTGGGGGGCCGACGTGCGCTTCCACGACCCCCACGTGCCCGTCTGGCGCCGCCACCGGCACGACCCGTCGACGGCGCGGACGTGCGAGCCCGACCTCGACACCGCGCTGCGGGAGGCCGACATCGTCGTGCTCCTGCAGCCGCACCGCGAGTACGACCTGGCCCGGCTCGCCGAGCTGAGCACGGTGCTGCTGGACACCCGCGGCGTCGTGCGCGGTGCCGGGCCCGCGGGCGGGACCGACGGTCCCGACCCCGCACGCGTCGAGACCCTCTGACCCCGGCGGCTCAGTCCGCCGCCGACGCCGGGCGGTCGGAGCCCCTCCGGTGGCCGGCCACGAGGATCCCGTTGGCCACCCCGGCCCCGAGGAACAGCGTCCACTGGTGGCCGGGGGCCTGCAGGTACGGGTTCGTCGCGTTGGCGACGACGACCCCCAGCGCGGCGGCGGCGCCGGCGACGAGGGCGCTGCGCGGCTGACGGCGGGCCGCCCGGACGGCCGCGAGGAGCACCAGGGCCGCGCACGCGGCCAGGACGAGCGAGCCGACGACGCCGACGTTCATCAGCACGACGGCGTACTGCAGCTCGAAGTCCCACGGCCGGGCCTCGTTGCGCCGGTACCCGTCGGGCAGGACGGCGCCGAGGCCGCGCCCGAGGACCGGGCTCCCGTGCCAGCCCGCGGCCAGCTCGCCCGCCTCGTCGGCGCGGATCGCGTCGTCCTCGTTGAGCGCCGGGGCGGGCGCGGGCTCCTCGGGGGTCGAGGCGGACGGCGGCGCGTCGCCGCTCGTCCCGCCGGACCCACCGGGCGTCCCGCCGCCGGGGGTCGAGGACCCTGCGCCGGGCGCCGTCGTGCCCCCGGCCGTGGTGCCCGGGGTGCTCGGGGTGGTCGGGGTGGCCTTGCGGCCCGGCGGCGTCGGGGCGGGCAGGGCCACCCCGACCTTGTGCGCGGCGATCGCCGTCGCGCTGCCCACCTGGTAGAGCGTGTTGCTCCCGAGGGGGGTGAGGAGCAGGGCGGCGACCGCGGCCAGGGCGAGGACCTGGTGCAGGGCGCTGCGCCACGACGGGGCCCGGCGGGTGGTCCACAGCCCGAGGGCGCGGACGACCAGCAGCAGCAGGACGGTGAGGGCGAGCGTCAGCAGGAAGGCCCGCCGGCCGGCGCCGATGCACACCGTCGTCGCGACGAGGCTGGCCGGCAGGGACAGCCGCCAGGACGGCGCCCACGACTCGCGCCGCATCGCCAGGGCGGCGACGACGACGGGGGTCGCGAGACCCACGGCGGACAGCCCGTACCACCGCACGCTCAGCGCGGACCCGACCAGGGTGCTCCCGCCGCCCTGGACGCGGGCCACGGCGGCGGGGAAGGGCAGGACGTCGTACGCGTGCAGCATCCACCAGACCAGCAGCAGACCCGAGACGAGCGTCCCCACGACGATCGTCGTCACCACCCGGCGCACGTGCTCCCCCCGCAGGGTGAGCGCCCACGCGACCCACACGGCGGGCGCGACACCCCACACGACGAGCTGGTGCGTCAGGCCGGGGGCGTGGCGCAGCGCCGACCAGAGCGTCCAGGCGGCGAGGAACGCGACGTACAGCAGGAGGGCCCAGCGCAGCTCCCGGGCGACCAGCCGTCCGCCGGCGGCCCGGGCGTCGAGCAGCAGGACGAGCGAGGAGGCGAGCACGAGGGCGAGGACGAGCGCGAGGAGCGCGGTCCGGCTGACGGGCAGCAGGAGGACGTAGGCCAGGCCGGCCAGCTGCACACCGCGGGCGGCCGCGACGGCGCGCGCCGGCAGCACCCGCAGGCGCCGGGAGCCCGCCGGGGTCGGCTCGGGGGGAGGGGGCGAGGAGGGGGTCATGGAGTCTCCGGACCACGGGGGTGGGGGGTCGGCAACAGGGCGAGGAGCTGGCGGCGGCACACCACCGCCATGGCCGCGTAGGCGACCACGCTGGCCAGGGCGCACCCGGTCCCGCCGAGCGCGAGGGCGAGCGGCGGAGCGAGGGCCACGAGGGTGACGGAGCCGGCCAGGGCCGACTGCCACCCCGCCCGGAACCGGCCGAGACCCTGGCAGCCGGCGAGGTCCGCCTGGTACGAGGTCAGGGCGAGGGTACCGAGCAGCAGCAGCCACAGCGCGGGGACCCCGCCGGCGTAGCCCGGGCCGAGCAGCCTCGTCAGCACGACGGTGCCGAGGACGCCGACGGGCACCGCCGCGAGAGCCGTGAGCCCGAGCATGCGCCGCCGCCAGCGGGGGACCATCGCGGCGCTGTCCTCGGCGGACACACGGCGGGCGAGGACCGTCGACATCGCCACCGGGACGAGCCACGCCACGTCGGACAGCGTCGCCGCGGTCCCGTAGACGCCGACCTGGGTCGGGTCGGTCACCAGTCCGAGGAGGAGCCGGTCGCCCTTCCACGCGAAGGCGGCCAGCAGGGCCCACGCGAGCGACCCCCGGCTCAGGCGCAGCAGCGCCCCCCGCCGCGGTCGGGTCCCGGGCGGGTCCGGGTCGCGCCACCCGCAGGTGAGCAGGAGGGCGATGCCGCACAGGCCGCCGAGGGTCGCCGCCACGAAGTAGCTCTCGACCCCCAGCCGGTCGGTCGCGCGGAGCACGCCGACCGAGCCGAGCAGGACGACGGCGGAGAGGAGGTCGCCGCCGACGGCCCAGCGGTGCCGCCCGGTGCCGTGCAGGCCCTCGCGCAGCAGGGTGGCGCAGACGGCCACGACGCAGAAGGCGGCGAAGGCGAGCAGGGTGAGCGGACGGTGCACGTCGCCGAAGACCCGCAGGACGCCGGCCGCGAGGAGCGCCAGGGGGAGGCAGACGAGGGCGACGAGCGGGGCGACGAGGACGACCATGCCGCGGAAGGACAGCCCACCCTGCGGCCGGGCGAGCGTCATCCGCAGCGTCGGCGGCAGGCCCAGGCCCCCCAGGAGGAGGAGCAGGCTGGAGGCGGTGACCCCCGTGACGACGACCCCCCGGTCCGTCGGTCCGAGCCACCGCGCGGTGAGCAGGCCGATGAGGCCCTGGGTGCCGGACACCCCGACGGTGACCAGCGCCGCTCCCGCCGCGGGGTGGGCGAGGGCGGTGCGGGCGCGCTGCACGGTCGCGCTCACGCCGACCCCCCGAGGACCGCGTCCCGCCAGCGGTCGGCCCAGGCCGCGAACGAGTAGTGGTCCTCGACCGCGGCCCGGGCCGCCAGGCCGCGGCGCGCCCGCTCCTGCTCGCTCCCGGTGAGGGCGACGACCAGGGCATCGACCCAGTCGTCGACGCCGTCGACCGCGAACCCGTCGAGGCGCTCCAGCGCCGTGGCGTTCGCGCCGACCGGGGAGCCGACGACGGGGAGGGCGGTGGCGCCGTACTGGAGCAGCTTGTAGGCGCACTTGCCGCGGTTCCACGGGGTGTCCGGCAGCGGGGCGAGCCCGACGTCCCCCTGTGCCAGCGCGGCGGCGAATCCCTCGGGGGTCCAGGGCACCCGCTCCACGACGTCCTCGTACGGCGCCATCGCCGCGGTGGGCGCGGCGCCGCTCACGACGAGGGTCACGGCTCCGGTGCGCCGGTGGACCTCGCGCAGCGCCGGTCCCACCGTGGCCAGGTGGGCCTCGGTGCTGGGGCTGCCGATCCAGACCAGGCGGGGCCGGTCGCCCACGGCCCAGCCGGTGACGGGACGGTAGCGCCCGGGCTCGACGCAGGACGGCACCACCCGCACGTCGCGGGCGTGCTGGGAGGCCCAGTCGGCGAGGTAGGGGTTGCCGGCGAGGACGACGTCCGCGGCCGCCGCCGCGCGCCGGGCCCGCCGCGGGCGGCCGAGCAGCCTGCGGGGGCCGACGTCGTCGTGGAAGAGGGCGTCGTCGAGGTCGTAGGTGCCCCGCCCGGCGTCCCGCAGCAGGCGCTCCTCGACCGCGCCCGTGGACAGGGGCGAGGCCTCCCGCGACAGCAGGACCCGGTGCCCCGGCAGCCGCAGCCCGTGCAGCGAGCGCTCGGCGCGCAGCGTCGCGAGCGGGTCGCGGGCCAGCCCGCCGAGGGCGTTGTCCCGACCTCCGCGGTAGCCGTGGTGCTGAGCGGGCAGGTCGAGGTGGCGCACCCAGTCGAGCAGCCGGACGCGGGTCGAGCCGGCCGCGGGCCCGTAGGCCGCGACGGTGTGCAGGGGGCTCATCGGGAGCGGACCGGGCTCGTCGGGCCCGGGGCCGGCACGAGGTCTCCCAGCAGGGAGGCGACGACGTCGGCGGGGCGGAAGCGCGCGGTCACCCAGTCGCGGGCGGCCGCGCCCATCGCGGCCCGTCGGGCGGGGTCGGCGAGCAGCTCGGCGATCGCGTCGCCCAGGGCGTCCCCGTCCCCGGCGGGGACGACGAGCCCGGTCACCCCCGGCCGGACGCTGTCGACGCACCCGGTGGCGTCGGTCGTGACGGTGGCCACGCCCATGGCCCCCGCCTCCAGGACGACGTTGGGGAAGCCCTCGCGCAGCGAGGGCAGCACGTGCAGGTCGGCCAGGGCGAGGTAGGGGCGCACGTCCGCGACCCGGTCCACGGGGACGACGACGGTGCGGCAGCGGGTGAGGGCGTCGAGGTAGTGCGCCGAGTCGGGCTCGTCCTGAGGGCCGACGACGACGAGCTGGGCCCGGACCGCCCGGCCCTCGAGCCGGGCGAGGGCCCGCAGGAGGGCGTCGATGCCCTTGTCGTGGGTGAGCCGGCCGACGAGGACGAGGGTCGGCACGTCGGGGGCCAGCCCCAGCCGCTCGCGCAGCCCCGCGTCGGGAGGGCGCGGCGCGAAGTGGTCGGTGTCGACGCCGTGGCTGCTGGCCGGCGCCGTCCGGCGCAGCGTCGAGCGGCGGAAGAGGCGCAGGCGCGCGGCGCGGGCGGCGAGGGAGGGGGAGTTGACGACGACCTGGGTGGCGGCCCGCCCGGTGACCCACTCCGTGGCGGCGAGCAGCGCGCGCCGGCCCCCCCGCTCGCCCTCGAGGCGCAGGCCCCCGCAGTAGTAGAGCCGCTGCGGCACCCGCGCCACCGCCGCGACGACGCACCCGAGCAGGCTGGCCTTCGGGGTCGCGCAGACCACGAGGGCGGGCCGCTCGCGGCGCAGCAGCGACCACCAGGCCCGCGCCGCGACGAGGTCGCCGCGCGGGGCGATCTCGCGGGCCATGGGGATCCCGGCCGTGCGCACGCCGGCGGTGTCGCGCAGGTCGTCGAGCTCGGCACCGGGGGAGGTGACGACGAGGACGTCGTACCCCCCGTCGGCGAGCTGGCGCAGCAGCTCGCGGTGGAAGGTGGCGACCGTCATGGCGATGGTCGAGGTGACCACCGCCGTGGGTCGCCCGGTCGTGGGGTCCGCCGTCATCGCGCCGGGACCCCCTTGACGACGGCGCCGACCGGGACCGGGCGCACCACGCACGCCTGCGCCCCCACCGTCGCGCCCGACCCGACCTCGAGGCCCTGCAGGACCACCGCGTGGGCCCCGATGGTCGCGCCGTCGCCCACCGTGCAGCCACCGGAGAGGGCGGCCAGCGGGTTGACGGTGACGAAGTCGCCCAGCCGGCAGTCGTGGGCCACGGCCGCGTTGCTGTTGACGATGACGTGCCGCCCGAGGACCGCGTCCGTGGTGACCCTGGCCCCCTGGCACACGACGGTGCCCTCGCCGAGGGCGACGTGGACGCCGACCGTCGCCGACGGGTGGACGAGGGTCGCCGCGGGTCGTCCGGCGGTGGCGCGGGCGAGCGACGCCCGAGCGGCACCGCTGCCGACCCCGAGGACGACGTGCACGTCCGGGGCCAGGTCGTCCAGCACCGCGGTCGGGCCGAGCAGGGTGACGCCGCGGCGGGCGAGCAGGGCCGCGTTCGCCGCGGAGGCCGCGTCGTCGACGACGCCGAGCAGGCGCCACGCGGGGGGGAGGCCCGCGGCCGACCGCGAGGCCTCGACCGCCTCCACGACCTCGAGGACCTCACGGCCCATCCCCCCGGCGCCCACGACCACGAGGGGGGTCGCCGGCGCCGGCGCGTCCCCGGGGTCGCTCACGCCGTCCGTCCCGGGTCGCCGGTGAAGCGGCTCATGGTGGCCTGGCCGTCGGCGCTGATGCCCTCGCGTCGCAGCACGACGGCGACCGTACGGCAGAGGAGGCGCAGGTCCAGCGCGAGGCTGCGCCGGTCGACGTACTCGACGTCGAGCCGCAGGCGCTCGGCCCAGCCGACCGCGTTGCGGCCGCTGACCTGGGCCAGCCCGGTGAGGCCGGGGGGCACCTCGTGCCGCCGTGCCTGCTCGGGCGAGTAGAGCGGGAGGTAGTCCACGAGGAGCGGGCGCGGGCCGACGAGGGCCATGTCGCCGCGGACGACGTTCCACAGGCCCGGCAGCTCGTCGAGGCTCGTGGCCCGCAGGACCCGGCCCGTGGGCGTCAGCCGCTGCTCGTCCGTGAGGAGCCCCGCCGCCTCGTCGACGTCGAGCATGGTGCGGAACTTCAGCAGCCGGAACGGTTCGCCGTGCCGGCCGGCCCGCGTCTGGCGGAAGAGCACCGGCCGGCCGAGGCGCGCGGCGACGACGGCGGCGACGACCAGCTGCGCGGGGGTCGACAGCACGAGCGCCGGGACGGCGACGACGAGGTCGCGGACGCGGTAGCGGTCCACGTCAGCCCCCCAGGACGTGCCGCAGCACCACGACGACCCGGTCGACGGCCGCGTCGTCGAGGGACGACCCGCTGGGCAGGGTGACGCCCGTGCGGAACAGCCGCTCGCTCGTACCGTCGAGCGTCGCGGGCGCCTGCGCGAAGAGCGGCTGCAGGTGCATCGGCTTCCAGAGGGCCCGCCCCTCGATGTCGGCCTCGTCGAGGGCGGCGACCAGCCGGTCGGCCCGCGCCCCGTCGTCGAGCACGAGGGCGGTCAGCCAGCAGTTGTCGCCCGTGTCGTCACGGGCGCCGGGCCCGGGCCCGAGCACGCGGACCCCGGGCAGGTCGACCACGGCCCGCGCGTAGCGCTGCCGGATGGCGCGACGCCGCGCCATCATCTCGTCGAGCCGGGAGAGCTGGACGCGTCCGAGGGCCGCGAGGACGTTGGACAGCCGGTAGTTGTACCCGGTCTCGGTGTGCTCGTACCAGGGGACGGGCCGGCGCGCCTGGGTCGACAGGTAGCGCGCCCGCGCGACGAGGTCGGCGTCGTCGGAGAGCAGCATCCCGCCGCCGGAGGTGGTCATGATCTTGTTGCCGTTGAACGAGATCGCGGACACCGCGCCGAAGGAGGGCGCGGGCCGGCCGTGGTACGTCGCCCCGACCGACTCGGCCGCGTCGACGATCACCGGGACCTCGAAGGAGGCCGCGACGGCCCGCAGGGCGTCGTGCTCGACGGTCCGTCCGAGCAGGTCGACCGGCATGACGGCGGCGACGCGCCGGCCCTGCGCCCTCAGCTCGGACAGGGCCCGCTCGAGCAGGTCGACCGAGATGGTGCCGTCGTCCTCCCGCGAGTCCACGAAGTACGGCGTCGCCCCGGTGTAGGTGACGGCGTTGGCCGAGGCGGCGAAGGTGAGGGAGGGCACCACGACGACCGTGTCGGGCCCGGCGCCCAGCCCGAGCAGGCCGAGGTGCAGCGCGGCGGTGCCGCTGGAGAGGGCGAGGGCGTGGCGCACGCCGCTGCGCTCGGCCATCTCCGCCTCGAAGGCGTCGACCTCGGGGCCGAGCGGGGCGACCCAGCCCGACATCACGGCAGCGGCGACGGCGTCGCGCTCGCGGACGGTGACGTCGGCCTGGGAGAGCAGGACCCGGGTCACCCTCGGTTCCCCGCGGCGGGGACAGGGACGTCGTGGTCGCGCGCCACCTGCCGCATCCAGGCGCCGGCCTCCTGCGCCGAGGCGGGCGGGGTCCCGTGCACCGCGGCCGGGGCCAGCGGGGGGACGCCGACGGCGCTGACCAGGGGGTGGCTCGTGAGCGCCGCGTCCTCGGTGGTGGAGAAGAGGTCCTCGCCCAGCTTCTCGCCGGGGCGCAGCCCGGTGAACACGATGCGCACGTCGTGACGGCCCGAGCGCCGGACGAGCGTGCGGGCGACGTCGAGGATGCGCATCGGGCGGCCCATGTCGAGGACCATGACCTCCCCGTCGCCGCCCATGGCCGAGGCCTGGAGGACGAGCTGGCAGGCCTCCGGGATGAGCATGAAGAACCGCTCGACCTCGGGGTGGGTGACGGTGACGGGGCCGCCCGCCTGGATCTGGGCCGTGAAGGCGTGGATGACCGAGCCGCGCGAGCCGAGGACGTTGCCGAAGCGCACCGAGACGTAGCGGCCGGTGCCGGTCGCGGCGAACGAGGCCGTGAGCCGCTCGGCGACCCGCTTGCTGTAGCCGAGGACGCAGGTGGGGTCGGCGGCCTTGTCGGTCGAGATGTTCACGACGGTGCCGACCCCGGCCCGCTGGCAGGCGGTGAGGACGTTGAGGGTGCCGAGGACGTTGGTCAGCCAGGCCTCGTGCGGGTAGCGCTCGAGGAGGGGGAGGTGCTTGAGCGCCGCCGCGTGGAAGACGACGTCGGGCCGGGTGCGCTCGAGGACGCCCTCGATGGTGCGGACGTCGCGGATGTCGGCGAGGACGATGTCGTCGCTGTCGAGCAGGCCGTGACCGGTGAGCGACAGCTGCACCTCCTGCAGGGCCGACTCGTCGCGGTCCAGCAGGATCAGCCGCTCGGGGGAGAAGCGCGCGATCTGGCGGCACAGCTCCGAGCCGATCGACCCGCCCGCCCCCGTGACGAGGACCCGGCGCCCGACGATGGACTCGGCGATCGCCGTCGCGTCGAGGTCGATGGGCCGCCGGCCGAGGATGTCCTCGAGGTTGACGTCGCGCAGGTCCCGGGACGTCGGGGGGCCGATGATGTCCTGGACGGCGGGCAGCACGAGCACGGGCAGGTCGCAGGCGGCGGCCCGCTCGGAGAGGTCGCGCAGCAGCCCGGCGTCGGCCGAGGGGACGGCCACGACGAGGGCGTCGGCGTCGTACCGCGCCGCGACGCGGGCGAGGTCCGCGCGGCTGCCGCGGACCCGGACCCCCTCGATGGTCAGCCGCGCCTTGCGCGGGCTGTCGTCGATGAGGGCGACGGGCCGGTACGTCGACTGCGGGTCGCGCAGCATGGCCCGCACCAGCTGCCGGCCGCCCTCGCCGGCCCCGAAGACGACGACGCGCCGTACGTCGGTCCGCCCACCGCGGCGGGCGACCCGCACCGCGCGCACCGCCATCCGGGCGGCCAGCATGATGCCGACCGAGAAGGCACCGGCCACCAGCGGGACGCTGCGCGGCACCGTCGTCGGGGGGACGACGGCGGAGGTGGCGCCGGCGACGAGGACGACGGTGAGGACGACGACCGTCGTGAGCACGACGGCGCGGGCGAGGTCGAGCACCTCCTCGAACGACGCGCGCAGGTGGGAGATCGTGTACGGGCCCAGGGCCAGGCCGAAGCCGAGGTGGACCAGGGCGCAGAGCAGCCCGCACAGGACGCTGCCGGTCGTGATCGCCTTCGCGGCGGCGAAGTCGTAGCGCAGCCACTGGGCCAACGGCACCGCCGCGAACCAGATCACCGCGTCGACGGCCGCCCAGGCCAGGCGGTAGGGATGCTGGTCCCGCACGACGGCCGAGGCGCCCCCCGACCGTCGCGGTCCTGTCACATCCACCGTCGCCTCGTCCCTTCCGACCCCTGTCCGGGAGCCTCCTGAGCCCCGGCTGAGCGGTGGTCATGGTAGTACGCCGTGGCAACCGCTTCCGGGAGCCCACGCACGCGCGGGTCCGGGGAGGGCGTGCAGACGGCTATCGTGGATCCGTCAGAAAGGTGGATCCGTGAAGCTCGTGGTGCAGGTGCCGTGCTTGAACGAGGAGGAGACCCTCCCTCTCGTCCTGTCCTCGATCCCGCGCGAGATCCCGGGCATCGACGAGATCGTCGTCCTCGTCGTCGACGACGGGTCGAGCGACCGCACCGTCGAGGTGGCCCGCGCGCACGGGGTGACGGAGTTCGTGCGCCACGCGCGCAACCGCGGTCTGGGGCGCTCGTTCCACGACGGCGTCCAGCGGGCCCTCGAGCTCGGGGCGGACATCGTCGTCAACACCGACGGCGACAACCAGTACCCGCAGGAGCGCATCACCGACCTCGTCCAGCCGATCCTGCGTGGTGAGGCGGAGATCGTCATCGCCGACCGGCAGGTGCACATGGTCGAGCACTTCTCCCGGGGCAAGATCGCCCTGCAGAAGCTGGGCAGCAGCGTGGTCAACCGGGCCGCCGGCACCGAGCTGCCCGACGCCGCCAGCGGGTTCCGCGCCTACTCGCGCGAGTCGCTCATGCTGCTCAACACGATCACGCGCTTCAGCTACTGCATGGAGACGATCATCCAGGCGGGCAACAAGAAGCTGCGGATCGCCAGCATCCCCGTGACGACCAACCCCAAGACGCGCGAGTCGCGGCTGTTCTCCTCGACGCGCGAGCACGTCATGAAGTCGGGGATGGCCATCGTGCGGTCGTACATCATGTACAAGCCGTACGCGATCTTCGGGCTGCTCGCCGTCGTCTTCGGCGTCCTCGGGCTGACCCCGTTCCTGCGCTACGCGATCCTGCTGCAGACCGACTCGGGCGGGAACCACATCCAGTCGCTGCTGCTCGGCATCGCGCTGCTGATGATCTCGTTCCTCTCGGCGATGCTCGGCGTGGTCTCGGACCTGATCCGCACCAACCGGATGCTCATCGAGGACTCGCTCGAGCACACCAAGAAGATGCGCTTCGGCATCGCCCGGGCCGAGGTGGCGGCCGCGGAGGCCCAGGAGGAGAGCCCCGTCCGGATCCTCGCCGGCTGAGAGCCCCACGAGCCC
This sequence comes from Lapillicoccus jejuensis, assembly GCF_006715055.1. Classification (NCBI taxonomy): domain Bacteria; kingdom Bacillati; phylum Actinomycetota; class Actinomycetes; order Micrococcales; family Intrasporangiaceae; genus Lapillicoccus; species Lapillicoccus jejuensis. The sequence goes on along the minus strand of NZ_VFMN01000001.1, from coordinate 347,263 downwards.
GACGACGAAGCCCCCGCGACCGGTGGTCGCGGGGGCTTCTCGCTGCGTCGCTCGAGGCGGCGCGGAGGCGTCAGGCGTTGGGCCGACGGCCGTGGTTGGCGCCGCTCTTCTTGCGGGTACGACGCTTGCGGGCACGCTTGCTCATCTGGGCTCCTTCGGGTGCAGGCGCCCCCGGCAGGGCGCGACGGACTGGTCCGCCGCCCAGTGTCTCACGACCGGGCGAGGGCTCCCGCCGCCCCGGTCCCCCCGAGGCCGGGGGACGGGCAGGGCCCAAGGTCCCTGAGGCTGCCTGGTGTATATCAGGACAATAGCCTCGGAATAGACCAGTTACGGTTCAAGTTTTGGCAAATTTCGCCGCCCGCTGACAACCTCTCGTGCTGCACAGGCCTTCGCTCTGCGAAATTGAGAGCGCAGCAGATGGCGCGGACGCGCGACATCGTCCCACTCCCCGGACATTCCGACCCGACGGAATCCCGTCCATGACGCCGTGCCCCGATCACGGCCGAGAAAGAGGTCCTTCGCCATGAACCGCTTCAGCACCCTCGCCAAGCTCGCCGACTCGATGCTGACCACCCCGTCGCTGCCGACCTGGGGCTCCGCCTCCGCCCCCGTGCGCCCCGCGCCGCAGCAGCCGGCCGCCGGCCCGGTGTCGATCTGGGGTTGGGGCGGCTGAGCCTCCAGGCTCCCCCCGACCTCGTCGACCGACCGACACCCCCCCTCGTTCTCAGGAGTCCCGCCGTGATCCGCACCGCCGCCACCACCGCCGTCGCCCACTCCGGCACCAGCACCACCGGTCCCGTCTCGATCTGGGGTTGGGGCGGCTGAGCCTCCAGGCTCCCCCCGACCTCGTCGACCGACCGACACCCCCCCTCGTTCTCAGGAGTCCCGCCGTGATCCGCACCGCCGCCACCACCGCCGTCGCCCACTCCGGCACCAGCACCACCGGTCCCGTCTCGATCTGGGGTTGGGGCGGCTGAGCCTCCAGGCTCCCCCCGACCTCGTCGACCGACCGACACCCCCCCCTCGTTCTCAGGAGTCCCGCCGTGATCCGCACCGCCGTCACCACCGCCGTCGCCCACTCCGGCACCAGCACCACCGGTCCCGTCTCGATCTGGGGTTGGGGCGGCTGAGCCTCCAGGCTCCCCCCGCACGCTGTCCGACGTGACCGGACAGCCACGGACAGCCCGGCCACCGGTCGCTACCGTGGGAGACATGCCCGCCGACCCCCGCGCCACCGACCGCGGGCGCCGACGCCGGGTGCAGGTCGTCGTCGGTCTCACCTGCCTCGTCGCGGTCGTCGGGTTCGCCGTCAACCTCGCCGTCGTGGGGCCACCCAAGGACCTGGTCGCCCTCGGCGTCCTCGCCGCGCTGGCGGTCCTCAGCCACTTCCTCCGCGGGCAGGGACTCGGCTTCAACGTCACCCTGTCGTTCCTCAGCATCATCCTTCTCGCCTGCATCCCCACCGTCGGCCCCGTCGGGGCGTCCCTGGTCGGTGCCCTGGTCTACGTCGTCGAGCCGCAGCGTTCTGCACTGCGCACACGCGTGTTCAACACGGCCATGGCCGCCACGCTGGGGTGGGTCGGGGGCGCGGCGTACCTGCTGCTGGGCGGCACGCTCACCATCCCCTTGCAGGGAGCGTGGCCGCTGGTGCTGCACGTCGCCCTGCCGCTGCTGGCGGCCGACATCGTCCAGATGACCGTCAACGCCCTCTTGATCGCGGCCGTGCTGAGGGCCGACGCCGCGCAACCAGTCAGGGTCACGTTCTTCAGCATGGTCAGCAGCTCCGGTCTCGCCTACTTCGGGTACGGCGCCATCAGCTTCCTCTTCGTCACCCTGTGGTTCCCCGCCCGCGTCGGGCCCTTCAGCGCGGTGCTCATCCTGGCGCCGCTCTTCGTCGCCCAGTGGGTCATCAACCAGTACGTCGAGGAGGTGCGTGCGCACGAGAGCGCGCTCTCCGGGCTCGTCACCGCCGCGGAGATCAAGGACCCGGCCTCCCGGGGCCACAGCGAGCGAGTCGCTCGCTTGGCCGAGTGGATGGGGGAGACGCTCAGCCTGTCCACGAGCCAGGCGGCCTCCCTGCGCTTCGCCGCCCAGCTGCACGACATCGGGAAGGTGGCCCTCCCGACCCTCGTCGTCCGCCGCGGGGCCAACGTGGGTCGGGACGACCTCGAGGTGCTCAAGCGGCACGCCGAGCAGGGTGTCCTCCTGCTGTCGGGGATCGACTTCCTCGAGACGTCGCTGACCGCCATCCGACATCACCACGAGCGCTGGGACGGGCGAGGCTACCCGGACGGGCTCGCCGGCGAGGACATCCCTCTCAGCAGTCGGGTCATCGCCGTCGCCGACGCCTACGACGCGTTGACCACTCGTCGCCCCGAGCGCCCTTCGCTCGGCACGTCGCGTGCCTTCGAGGCCGTCGCGGCCCGAGCCGGGACCCAGTTCGACCCGAGGATCGTCGAGGCACTGCGCAACGCCCTCGAACGTCACCGGTGGGTCCCGGCCGAGGTGAGCGAGGACGAGCTGTTGATGATGGACGGCTACCTCGACCACGACGACCCGGCGGCCTCCGATCTCATGGCCTCCCGGATCGACCCCCAGCCGGGGCCGGTCGTGACCCCGGAGCAGGTCAGGTCATGAGGGCCCGGTGGGCGCGGGGCCGGCTCGCCACCGTCCTCGCCACGACCGCGGGCGCGGTCGTGGTCGTCTGCCTGTGGCTGACCCTCGTCGCGGCGTCGACACCCGGGCCGCGTCCCGTCACCACCTCGACGGAGCGGTGGGTCCTGGTCACGTTCCTCCTCACCATCGTGCTGGGAGAGGTCAACCGGATCAGGCTCCCAGGCGCGCGGGAGAGCGCTCCGATGTCCGTGGCGGGCACGTTCGGTCTGGCCATGACGACGATGGTCGGCCTGGAGCACGTCACCTTCGGTCCCGCGATCTGTCTCCTCACCACCGCTGTGGCGATGCTCCTCGCTACCGGTCTGCGGCTGCGGCGTCATCTCGCGCCGCACTACACGGAGGTGGCGATCCGCTTCCTCTCCGTGGCGGTCGTCGCCGTGGGTTTCCGCTGGCTCCCTCTGGTCGGGGGTCAGCCGCTGGAGCGGCTGGACTGGGAGGAGCGGCGCTGGCTCCTCGCCGTGGCCATGGTGCTGGTGTCGGGGGTGGCCATCGTCGCCGAGAGCCTGCTCACCGCTGCCGTGGAGGCGGTGGACCACCGCGTCCCCTGGCATGCGGCGGTGTCGAACGGGTTGGGGGACATCGTGGGTCTGGGTGCGGCGCTGGCGGCGTCGGGCACGCTGATCGCGCTGGCGGAGCGCGCCATCGGGATCGTGGCCATCCCGGTGTTCCTCCTCCCGCTGGCGTTGACGCAGTTCGCGCTCCGTCGCTACGCGGGGATCCGCGAGACCCAGGGGCAGACGATCCGCACCCTGTCCCGATTGACCGAGCTCGGCGGCTACACCAGGCCCGACCACCCCACCCGGGTGGCGCATCTCAGCGTGGCGATGGCGCGAATGCTGGGCGTGTCGTCCCGAGAGGCGTCATCGGTCGAGTACGCGGCGCTGTTGCACGACATCGGCCAGCTGGCGCTGCGGACCCCGATACCCCAGGGGGCCACGATGATGGCCGCCCCGGCCGACCAGGACCGGATCGCCCGGGACGGTGCCGAGATCGTGCGGACCACCGGGGTACTGGCCGATGTGGCGGACATTCTCGAGGTGCAGGCCAAGCCGTACCGGCATGTGCGCGAGCTGGGGGAGAACATCCCGCTCGCCGCCCGCATCATCAAGGTCGCCAACGCGTACGACGATCTCGCCGGCGAGCACCCGACGTCGGCCAGCAAAGCAGCAGCGGTCGAACGCATCCACCTCGGGCTGGGCTACGAGTACGACCCCGCCGTCGTCGAGGCGCTCGAGCGCGTCCTCGACCTGCGCCGGGACGGCTCGGGTGCGGTGCCCGTCGCCGAGCCGACCGCGCGCTGAGGCGTCCGAGCCCGGACGCGCCACGGGGCGGCACCTGCGCTCAGGTGCCGCCCCGCGACGTCGTACGGCGTCGTGCGCCGTGGTGACCGCAGTGGGTCAGGCCGCGGCCTTCTTGGTCTCCCAGAAGATGTCGCCGATCTCGTCGATCTTGGCGAGCAGCTGGTCGGCCACGGCGACGTCCCACGACGCCTTGGTCCCGCCGGCGCCGGCGAGCTTGGTGGCTTCGTTGAACAGCTGGTGCAGCTGGGGGTACTTCTCGAAGTGCGGCGGCTTGAAGTAGTCGGTCCACAGCACCCAGAGGTGGTGCTTGACGAGGTCGGAGCGCTCCTCCTTGACGGTGCGGGCGCGGGCGACGAAGTCGGGGTCCTGGTTGTCCTTGACCTTCTCCATGCAGGCCTTGACCGACTGGGCCTCGAGCTTGGCCTGGACCGGGTCGTAGATGCCGCAGGGGAGGTCGCAGTGCGCGGACACCTCGGCGGTGGGCTCGACCAGACGGGCGAGCAGCGATCGGAACATCGGACGCGTTCCCTTCGTGACGGTGACAATCGGCCAGCGCGGGGCAGCGCTGTCCTCGCCAACCTACCCCCGACGTCCGCCGCGGACACGGGGGGTGACCCGGGGGGCGGCGAGCCGCACGAGGCGGTCCGGCACCCGGCCCACGACGACGCCGAGCACGTCGCTGCGGGGGATCCCGCCGACGGTCCACGAGTCGAGGCCCTCGGCGTGGTTGTCCCGCTCGACCCACCAGGACCCTGGCTCGCCGGGAGCCCGCCCGGTGACCCGCTTCACCGACACGGGGCGCGGGCCGTCGGGGCCGTCGGGCAGACGCACCACCGCGAGCCGGCCGCGGACCGGCGGGGCGCCGTACAGGACGACGAGGCGGTCGCCCTCGTGCAGGCTCGGCTCCATCGAGCGCCCGGTGACCCGCACGACCCCGACCCGCAGCGACCTCATCGGGCCATTCTGGTCCGGGCGCGGGCCACGCGGGGGGAGCGAGCCGCGTCACACTGCGGCGCGGGGCCTCGTGCCGCGGTGCCCGCCCGTGGCACCATGAGCCCCAACGGCCAGGGCCCACCAGCCCGTCGGCCGTCCCCGCGTTGACGTGGCCACCACCTCGGCCTGCGAACTGCAGACACCCATGCGTGTGCCGCTCCGCCCCCGCGCCGCCCGTCCTCGGGCGGCGCCCCCGACCCGTGAAGGGTGCTCATCGTGCCGTCCGCCGACCCCACCATCCCCACCCCGCTCGTCGACCCCGCCGACCCCGTCTTCCGCGCCCACCTCGGCGGCAAGCTCGCCGGGGTCGCGACCCAGCCGCTGCGCGACGCCCACGACCTGTCGCTGCTCTACACGCCGGGCGTGGCCAAGGTGTCGCTGGCCATCGCGGCCGACCCGAAGCTCGCGCAGACCTACACCTCCCGGCGCAACACCGTCGCCGTCGTCAGCGACGGGACCGCCGTCCTCGGGCTCGGCGACATCGGCCCGCTCGCGGCGATGCCGGTGATGGAGGGCAAAGCCGTGCTGTTCAAGCACTTCGCCGGCGTCGACGCCGTGCCGCTGTGCATGGAGAGCGGGACGGTGGAGGAGCTCGTCGAGGCGGTGGCGCGGGTCGCGCCGACGTACGGCGGGATCAACCTCGAGGACATCTCGGCGCCGCGGTGCTTCGAGATCGAGCGGCGGCTGAAGGAGCGGCTCGACATCCCCGTCTTCCACGACGACCAGCACGGCACCGCGATCGTCACGCTGGCCGGGCTGCTCAACGCCGCCCGCGTCGTCGGGCGCGAGCTCGCGTCGCTGCGCGTCGTCGTCGCCGGGGCGGGGGCCGCGGGGGTGGCCGTCGCGAAGATCCTGCTGCTCGCCGGCGTGCGCGACGTCGTCGTCACGGACAGCCGCGGCACGCTCCACGCGGGCCGCGAGGACCTGGCCGAGCACAAGGCCGAGCTGGTGCGGCTGACCAACCCGCGCGGTGTGGCCGGCGGGATCGAGCAGGCGCTCGACGGGGCCGACGTGTACGTCGGGGTGTCGGGCGGGACGGTGCCCGAGGCGTACCTGACGCGGATGTCGCCGGACGCGATGATCTTCGCGCTCGCCAACCCCGACCCCGAGGTGCACCCCGAGGTCGCGCACCGCCACGCTCGCGTCGTGGCGACGGGACGCTCCGACTTCCCCAACCAGATCAACAACGTGCTCGCCTTCCCGGGAATCTTCCGGGGGGCGTTGGACAGCGGGGCCCCCGCCATCACGGAGGCGATGAAGCTGGCGGCCGCGCACGCCATCGCGGGCCTCGTCGAGCGGCCCACGCCCGACCACGTCGTGCCGAGCGTGTTCGACCCGCGGGTGGCGCCGGCGGTCGCGGCGGCGGTGACCTCGGCCGTGTGAGGGTCGCGAATCGGATTCTGTCCGCTCGGCTCGGGTCACGACCCGAGCCGAGCGGGCCGGATCCGATTCGGGTCGCCCCCGGACGCTAGGTTGGCGCCATGGTGCAGTCGGCGGGGTCGTGCGTGGTCACCGGCGGGGCCGGGTTCATCGGGTGCGCCCTGTCCGGGCCGCTGGCCGACGCGGGGTACGACGTCGTCGCGGTCGACGTCCTGCACCCGCAGGTCCACGAGCGGCGGGAGCGTCCGGCCGCCCTCGACGAGCGGGCCCGGCTCGAGGTCGCCGACGTCACCGACGCGGCCACGTGGGACCGGCTGCTCGAGCGGCTGCGGCCCGACGTCGTCGTCCACCTCGCCGCCGAGACCGGGACCGCGCAGTCGCTCACCGAGTCGACCCGGCACGCCCACGTCAACGTCGTCGGCACGACGACGATGCTCGACGCGCTGGTGCGGCACGAGGTCCTCCCGCGCCGCGTCGTCCTCGCCTCGAGCCGCGCCGTCTACGGCGAGGGCACCTGGGTCGGCGCCGACGGGCAGGCGGTCCAGCCCGGGCAGCGCTCGCACGCCGTGCTCGAGGCGGGGCGGTGGCAGCCCGAGGGCCTTCGGCCGCTGCCCGCCGGCGACCCGCGGATGGTCCCGGCCCCGACGAGCGTGTACGGCGCGACGAAGCTCGCGCAGGAGCACGTCCTGCGGGCCTGGGCGCTCGCCGTCGGCGTCGAGCCGGTCGTGCTGCGGCTGCAGAACGTCTACGGTGCGGGCCAGTCGCTGAGCAACCCCTACACGGGGATCGTCCCGCTCTTCGCGCGCCTCGCGCGCGCTGGCGAGGCGATCCCGGTCTACGAGGACGGCGCCATCCTGCGCGACTTCGTCCACGTCGGCGACGTCGCACGGGCGCTCCTCGCGGCCGTGACGCAGGACGCCGTACCGGCGGGGGCCGTCGACATCGGGTCCGGCACCGCGACGAGCATCCACGACCTGGCGCGCCGGGTCGCCGCCCGGTACGACGCCCCGCCGCCGCAGGTGACCGGGCGGTTCCGCGACGGCGACGTCCGCGCCGCCTGGGCCGACGTCACCCGCGCCCACGACGAGCTGGGCTGGTCCCCGTCCGTCGAGCTCCCGGAGGGTCTCGAGGAGCTGTGCGCCTGGATCGACGAGGTGCAGGGCGCGGACATTATCGGGTGACCCGATAACGTCAGGCTCCGCCGGACAACGGTTCTCCGGCGGAGCCTGACGTTATCGGGTCACCCGATAATGTCCGGGCGGGTCGGTCAGGCGAGGGAGCGGCGGTAGGCGACGCAGTCGTCGTACGACGGCAGCAGGCCCTGCTCCTGCGCCTGCGCGAGGGTCGGGGCGGCGGTGTCCTTCTCGGACAGGATCGCCTCGAGACCGTCGGGGAGCGCGAGGGCGATCTGCGGGTCGGTCGGGGTGATGCCGCGCTCGCGGGTGGGGGCGTAGACCTCCGAGCAGAGGTAGACGCACATCCCGTCCTCGAGGCAGACCAGCGCGTGGCCGAGGCCCTCGGACAGGTAGACCGCGCGGCGGTCGACGGTGTCGAGGTGGACGACCTCGTGCTGCCCGAAGGTCGGCGAGCCGACCCGGATGTCGACGACGACGTCGAGGAACGCGCCGCTCATGGCCTGCACGTACTTCGCCTGCGACGGCGGCACGTCGCTGTAGTGGATGCCGCGCACGGCGCCCGCGACGGAGACCGAGAGGTTGGTCTGCTTGACGGTCATCGTGTGCCCGATGGCCTCGGCGAGGTGGTCGGCGCGGAAGCCCTCCGCGAACACCCCACGGGGGTCGGGGAACTGGCGCGGCGTGACGACCCACGCCCCCTCGATCGACAGCGGCCGGATGTCCATCAGCGTCCCTTCCCCTCGAGCAGCAGACCCTTCATGTACGCGCCGTACCCGCTCTTGACCAGCGGCTCGGCCAGCGCGTCGAACTCCTCGTCGGTGAGCCAGCCGTTGCGCCAGGCCACCTCCTCGACGCACCCGATCTTGTGCCCCTGGCGGGCCTCGACGACGTGGACGAACTGGCTCGCCTCGAGCAGCCCCTGGAAGGTGCCGGTGTCGAACCACGCCGTGCCGCGCGGCAGCACGTCGACCGACAGCGACCCGCGCTGCAGGTAGGCGTCGTTCACGCCGGTGATCTCCAGCTCGCCACGCGGGCTGGGCTCCAGCTCACGCGCGATCTGCACGACGTCGTTGTCGTAGAAGTACAGACCCGGCACGGCGTAGCTCGACTTCGGCCGCGCCGGCTTCTCCTCGATCGAGAGGACCGTGCCGTCGTCGTCGAACTCGACGACGCCGTACGCCGTCGGGTCGGTGACGTGGTAGGCGAAGACCTTGCCGCCGACGAGGTCGGCGTTGCGCCGCAGCGAGGTGCCGAGGCCGATGCCGTAGAAGATGTTGTCGCCGAGGACGAGGGCGACCGACTCGTCACCGATGAAGTCGGCGCCGATGATGAAGGCCTGCGCCAGACCGTCCGGGCTGGGCTGGACGGCGTACGACAGCTCGATGCCCCACGAGCGCCCGTCGCCGAGCAGCCGCTGGAACTGCTCGACGTCCTGCGGGGTCGTGATGACGAGGATCTCGCGGATGCCCGCCATCATCAGCGTCGACAGCGGGTAGTAGATCATCGGCTTGTCGTAGACCGGCATGATCTGCTTGCTGATGCCCCGCGTGATGGGGTGCAGGCGGGTGCCGGAGCCGCCGGCCAGGATGATTCCCTTCATGGGGCGCCACCCTAGCGGCGGCGGCCGACCGCTCAGCCCACCCCGATCTGCGCGGCGGGGAACGCCAGCGTCGGGAGCGAGGTGACGTAGCGCCCCGCCGAGCGGTACGACGCCGCCGCGCTCAGCCGCCAGACCTCGGCGCGCCCCGACGACGTGCCGGTCAGCGGCACCCAGTAGACGTCCGGCCGGGCGCCCGAGCCGAGGACCCAGCGGCTCGAGGTGTCCGACGTCGGCTCGAACGTCGTCGCCACGTGCAGGCTCCAGGCGGCGTAGCCGCTGACCGCGGAGGCGACGTGGATCTCGCTGCGCCCCGACCCGGTCGAGCCGTGCAGGACGACGTACAGGTCGCCGTTGTCGGACACGAGGAACCGGGTCGTGGACGCGAAGTAGCCCGCCGGGACGACGGTCGAGGAGTGCAGCACCCACTGGTTCCACCCGCTGGAGGCCGACAGCCCGTGGATCTCGACCCGGCCGGTCGACCGGTTGGGGTAGACGACGTAGAGGTTGCCGCCGCCCGGCCCGCCGACCGCGACCTGCGCCTGCGCGCCGGCCGCGAACGGGGTGGCCGTCACGGTGTCGGTGTCCTGGTAGCCGCTGGCCCAGCTGGCCTCGTGCACCTCGAGCCGGCCGGAGCGCGTCCCGGCCGTCTGCACCCCGATGAGGTCGGGTCGGGTGTCGCCGCTGCGCGAGCCGATGAAGTAGCGCCACTGGGCGGGGTTGCCCGTGCCCCACTTGGTCGTGACGTCGGCGGCCCGCGCCGCGAAGCCGCTGGCGCCGCTCTGCACGTGCAGCTCGGTGCGGCCGCTCGGCGGCCACTGGGTCGTGCCCCAGACGGCGTAGAGGTCGTCGACGGTGCGCGTCGTCGACACGAGCCGGGCGTAGGCGCTCTGCCGGATCGAGGCCAGCGCGCCGTACAGGCGGGCGCCGGGGCAGTCGGTGGACCAGGCGTCGCGGTGCCCGGAGACGACGTTGAAGGTGATGACGGTCCCCGCCGGCCACCTCGCCCCGTCGCCGCCGGCCGAGGTCAGCCGGTCCTGCCCGCCGGGGTTGCGCCCGTAGAGGCCGAGCTTCCAGCCGACGACGGACGAGATCGAGCCCAGCATCGCCGAGGACGGGCTCGCCGCCGAGTAGTCCCCGAGGGCGGCGACCCCGAAGCTGTCCCAGTTGAAGGCCAGGGTGTGCGCCCCGAGGACCGGCCGATCCACCCCTCCCGCGCGGCCCTCGAACACCTGCCCGTACTTGTCGACGACGACGTTGTACCCCAGGTCGCACCAGCCGTTGCCCTGCACGTGGAAGGCGTAGATGCCGCGGATGATCCCCGCCGAGTCGCCGGGTGCGTAGGAGTTGGTCGTCACGGTGTGGTGCACGAAGGCGACCCGGACCGTCGGCGCGTACGTCGGGTCGCAGTCGCGCAGGCTCTCGTCGGCCCCCCACTGCGCCCGCGTGATGATCGTCGGGCGGGACCCGACCGCGGCCCCCTGGGCGCTCGCGGCCGGCCGGCCGGACGGGTTCGCGTCGGCGGCGGACGTGCCGGGGTCGACGTACACCAGCTGCAGGCCCCGCGGCGTGGTGCCGTCGGGGCTGTCGACCCGCACCTGGACGCCGGTCGCCCCGGCCGTGCTCACCGGCTCCGTCGACCGCCGGCCGGCCGCGCGCCGCGCGTCGGCGCTGCCCGCGTCGGGGCCGCCGGCGACGGCCAGCCGCGTCCACCCGCTCCAGCCCGACCGCTCCTTGACCCGCACCTGGACCACGACGTCGGCCGGGGCGCCGGTCGCGGACCAGGTGACCCCGGCCGCGGTGAAGCGCGGCGTCGACAGCGTGCCGGTGAAGACGGCCGGGACGTCACCCGCCGCGGCCCGTGCAGTGACGGCCGGTGCGGCAGCACCCGAGCCCGACGCACCCGGCGCGCCCGCCGGCGTCCGGTCGGCCGCGAGCAGCGCGCGGGGCGCCAGGGCGGCCGGGGCCGCGGCGAGGGCGGCGGCGTCGACGCCCGCCAGGTCGACCCGGGTCACGTGCGGGGCGACGGGGTGCGGCGCCGCCCACACGGGCGTGATGACGGGCAGCGCGGTGGGCAGGGCGACGAGCGCCGCGCCGACCAGGCCGGCGAGCAGGTGCACCCACCAGGGGCGGCGGGCACGGGGTCCGGCCGCGGGCCGGCCGCTCGGGTGGGGACGAGGGACGGTCGGCATCGGAGCCTCCGGGCAGGGGTGTGGGCGTGTGGGGTGCGCCCGGGCCCTGGCCGACGGGCACCGTCCGAGGGTAGGTCGGACCGGGCGGATCGGCATCACGAGAACCAGCAGCCCCACCGGTCGCTGACGCCGCGCGCCGAGGACGCCGTCGGGACGCCGTCGGGACGCCGTCGGGACGCCGTACGGCGACCGCTAGCCTTGGGCCCCATGCGGGTGCTCGTGACCGGAGGCGGCGGGATGCTGGCCCGTGACGTCGTCGAAGCGTGTCGGACGGCGGGCTGGACGGTGACCGCCGTCGACCGCGCCGGTCTCGACGTCACCGACCCCGCGGCGTGCACCCGGGTCGTCGCCGACGCCGTCGGCGCCGGAGACCTCGTCGTCAACACCGCCGCCTGGACCCAGGTCGACGCCGCCGAGGACGCCGAGCCGCAGGCCTTCGCCGTCAACGCCGTCGGAGCCGCCAACGTGGCGCGCGCCGTCGCCGCCGTCGACGCCCGGCTCGTCCACGTCTCGACCGACTACGTCTTCGACGGCCTCGCCGACACCCCCTACGCCGAGGACGCGCCGCCCGCCCCGCGCTCGGCCTACGGGCGCACCAAGGCGGCCGGCGAGTGGGCCGTCGCCGCGCTCGCCCCGCGCCACCACATCGTGCGGACCGCGTGGCTGTACGGCGCCGGCGGATCCAGCTTCGTGCGCACCATGGCCCGCCTGGCCACCGAGCGCGACACGGTCAACGTCGTCGACGACCAGCGCGGCCAGCCGACCTGGACCGCCGACCTCGCCGACGCCGTCGTCGCGCTCGTCCGCGAGGACGCGGCGCCCGGGATCTACCACGGCACGAGCACGGGGGAGGCGACCTGGTACGACCTCGCCCGCGAGGTCTTCCGGCTGCTCGGCCACGACCCCGACCGGGTCCGGCCGGTCGGCACCGACCAGTACCCGACGCCCGCCCCCCGCCCCGCCTACAGCGTCCTCGGGCACGACCGGTGGCGCCGCGAGGGCCTGCCGCTGCTGCCGCGCTGGGACGACGCCCTGGCCCGGGCGGTCCACGACGTCGTCGGCGGCCCGTCCGCGTGAGCGGACCCGACGCCCGACCGGACGCCCGACCGGACGTCACGGTCGTCGTCGTCACCTGGCGCCAGCGCGAGCTGCTGCCCCGGTGCCTGGCCTCGGTCCGCGCGCAGACCCGTCCGGCGCGCCTGCTCGTCGTCGACAACGGCTCGGACGACGGCACCGCGCAGGTGCTCGAGGAGCAGACGCACCCCGACGAGGTCCTGCGCCTGCCCACCAACGCCGGCTACGCCGGCGCGATGGCCGTCGCCCTGCCCCGCGTCACCACCCGCTGGGTGGCCGTCCTCAACGACGACGCGGTCGCCGACCCCGGCTGGCTCGCGGCGTCGCTGCGGGTGCTCGAGGCCCGCGACGACCTGGCCGCGGTCACCGCGCGGATGCTGCTCGACGCCCCCGGGGGCGCGGTCGTCAACAACGCCGGCGTCGTCCTCCTGCGCGACGGCTACGGCGCCGACCGCGGCCTGGGTGAGCCCGACGGGGCGCCGTACGACCGGCCGGTCGAGGTGTTCGGCTTCTCCGGCGGCGCCGCCGTGCTGCGGACGCTCGCCGCGGGCGCGGTGGGCGGGTTCCGCGACTGGTTCATGTACTACGAGGACACCGACCTGTCCTGGCGGCTGCGGCTGGCCGGGTGGCGGATCGGCTACGCCCCGGACGCCGTCGTGCGGCACCGGCACGCGGCGAGCTCGGACCCGGCGTCGCGGATGTTCGCCGTGCACACCGAGCGCAACCGGCTGCTCATGGTCGCCGCCGAGGCGCCGGCCGGCTTCGCGGCGCGCGTGCTCGTCCGGTTCGTCGTCACCACCGCCAGCCTCGCCGTACGACGCCTGCGACCGGCCACCGCCTCGACGGCGGCGGTGCACGACCCGCGGCTGCGGCTCGCCGTCCTCGCCGGCCTCGCCCGCCGGCTGCCCGCGGTCCTCGCCGACCGCCGCGACGCCCCGCGCACGCGCTCGCGCCGGGCCGTGCTGCGCGAGTGGCGCGGCGTCCCCGCCCGCGAGTGGGGGCAGGAGTCGTGACCGGCCCCACCGTCAGCCCCACCGTCGGGCTCGACGCGACGCCGCTCGTCGGGCGCCTCACCGGGGTCGGCACCTACGTGCACCGGCTCGTCCACGCCCTCGCCGCGCTGCCGACGGGCGAGGCGCCGTCGCTCGTCGCGACCGCCTTCACCGTCCGCGGCGCCGGGGCGCTGCCGGCGCGGCTGCCCGACGGCGTGCCGGTGCGCTCGCGGCCGGTGCCGGCCCGGCTGCTGCGGCGCGCCTGGGGCCCCGCCGGCGCCGTCCCGGTCGAGCTGCTCACCGGACCGCTCGACGTCTTCCACGCGACGAACTTCGTCCTGCCGCCGGCCCGCCGCGCGGCCGGCGTCCTCACGGTGCACGACCTGGCCTACCTGCGGCACCGCTCCACCGTCGCCGCGGCCTCCCTGGCCTACCGCGAGCTCGTCCCGCTCGGGATCGCCCGGGCCGGGGCGGTCTGCACCCCGAGCGCCGCCGTCCGCGAGCAGGTTCTCGACGCCTACCGCGTCGACCCCGACCGGGTGCACGTCACGCCGCTGGGCGTCGACCCGGTCTGGCACCGCGCGCAGCCGGACCCCGAGGTGGCGCGCCGCCTCGACCTGCCGGGCGAGTACCTGCTCGCGGTGGGCACCCTCGAGCCGCGCAAGAACCTCGCCACCCTCGTCGCGGCGCACCGGCTGCTCTCGGCCCGCCGCGAGGACGTGCCGCCGCTGGTCCTCGTCGGCGGCGAGGGCTGGGGGGAGAGCCTGGCGCTGACGCCCGAGGACCGGGTGCGGCTGACCGGCCACCTCGACGACGCCGACCTGCGCGCGCTCGTCGCCGGCGCGACCCTGCTCGCCTTCCCCTCGCTCGACGAGGGCTTCGGCCTGCCGCCGCTGGAGGCCCTCGCGTGCGGGGTCCCCGTGCTCGCCTCCGACCTGCCGGTCACCCGCGAGGTGCTCGGCGACGCGGCGGCGTACGGCGACGCGGGTGACGTCGAGGCGTGGGCGGACGCCCTGGAGCGGGCGCTGCGCGATCCCGTCGGCGACCCGGGGACCCGGCGCGAGCGGGCTGCGCGCTTCACGTGGGAGGCGACGGCGCGGGCGACGCTGCGCGCCTACGAGGTCGCGCTCGGGCGCGCCCCCGGCTCGCCGTAGACCAGCCGGCCCGGCACCGTGCGGGCGGTGGCGCCCTCGAGGCGGATCCCGCCGATGCGGCCGTGGCCGACGAGGATCTCCTGGCTGAAGACGGCCAGCACGAGCGAGTAGTCACCGGGCAGGTCGGGCAGCGCCTCGACGACCCAGCGGATCGTCGTGCGGCCGGCGTCCAGCTGCTCGCGGGGGACCGGCGTCCAGTCCGGCTCGATGACGACCACCGGGTCCGGGATGCCGGGCGCCGTGAGGTGCAGCGACAGGTCGGCGCCGGCGGCGAGCGGCTGGTGCCACTCGATCTCGGCGTGCACCTCGACCGAGGCGCCGCACGCGAAGGTCTCGAGCGACTCGCCGCTCGAGGGGTCGCGCACGTCCATCGACGCGATCGTGACCAGACCGTCCTTCTCGCTCTCGAGCCGGTCGATGCCGAGCAGCGCGTTGAGACGGGTGGTGCTCTCGCCCGGGCGGCCGTCGAAGAGCACGTGACCGTGGCTGAGCAGCACCGCGCGGGTGCACAGCTCCTCCACGAGCGAGGAGCTGTGCGAGACGAAGAGGATCGTCTTGCCGGCCTTCTGGAAGTCGGCGATCCGGGTGAGGCACTTCTGCTGGAAGGCGGCGTCACCGACGGCCAGGACCTCGTCGATGATGAGGATGTCGGGGTCGATGTGCACGGCGACGGCGAAGCCGAGCCGCACGTACATCCCCGACGAGTAGTGCTTGACCGGGAACTCGATGAACTCGCCGAGCTCGCTGAACTCGACGATCTCGTCGAAGAGCCGGTCGGTCTCCGCCCGGGAGATGCCGAGCAGCGAGGCGTTGAGGTAGATGTTCTCGCGGCCGGTCAGCTCGCCGTCGAAGCCGGCGCCGAGCTCGAGCAGCGACGCCACCCGCCCGGTCACCTGCACCTCGCCCGCGGTCGGGCGCAGGATGCCGGAGAGGACCTTGAGCAGGGTGCTCTTGCCCGACCCGTTGGGGCCCATGAGGCCCACCGTCTCGCCGCGGCGCACCTGCAGGTCGATCCCCTGCAGGGCCCAGAAGTCGGCCGCCTCGGTCTGCTCGCGCTTGACCAGGCGCTCCTTGAGCGAGGTCGCCCGGCGCGAGTAGCTGGCGAAGCGCTTGCTCACCCCGGTGGCGCGCACGAGGACCTCGGCGTCGTCCGGCGGGGCCACGGGCGCGGGCACGGTCGTCGCCGGCGTGACCGGGTTCGCCTGACCGGTCGGCGAGGTGCTCACAGCTCCTCCGCGAAGTCGGCCGACAGCCGCCGGAACTGCCAGCGGCCGACGAGGAAGACGACGGCGGAGACGACGAAGCCGACGGCGAGCGCCTTGAGGTAGAAGAGGTCGTCGGCGCTGGCCAGCAGCAGCTTGTCCGTGCCCGGGTAGTAGACCTGCCCGTAGAGCGCGCGCTGGAACGAGATGACGACGCCGGTCATCGGGTTGAGGTAGTACAGCTTCTCCACGAGGCCGCCGCCGAAGCGGTCGTGGACGAGGCTGACCTGGTAGATGATCGGCGTGACGTAGAGCCACGCGAAGAGCGCCACCTCGAGGATGTGCTGGGTGTCGCGCAGCCGCACCGTCGTCGCCGCGACGAACATCCCGAGCCCGACGGTGAAGACGAGCGCCACGAACGTCGCGGGGACCAGCAGCAGCAGCTCGGGCCGCAGCGGGGCCATGCCGCCCACGCTCAGGGCGATGATGAGCACGACGTACTGCAGGACGACCTGGACGCCGGCGAAGCCGATCGCCGCGAGCGGCAGGGCCGAGTGCGGGAACGGGACCTTCTTGACCAGCCCGGCGTTGCCGAGGATCGAGGTGGCCGCCCCGGACACGCCGAGGCTGAAGAAGTTCCAGATGAGCAGCCCGGACATGAGGAAGAAGCCGAACTTCGGCACCCGCGACGGGAAGACGACGGTGAAGACGAACGTGTAGACCACGAGGGTCAGCAGCGGGTTGGCCAGCGACCACATGAAGCCGAGCGTCGAGCCCTGGTACTTGACCTTGAGGTCCTTGCGCACGAGCTGGGCGACCAGCTCGCCGCGCAGCGACGTCTGCGGCCCGGACCGGCGCGTCGCCCGTCCGAGGGTGGCCACCTTCATGCCGTTGCTCGTCCTTCCCGTCCGTGCCGTCCTCGCGCCCCGGCGCGTCCCGGCCCCGGGTCGGGCGGGTCCTCGGCGCCACGCGTGTGGCAGAGTCACGATACCCGCGCCGCGGTCGGGGCCCCGACACCCGCGCCGGGCGAGACGAGGAGGCGCAGGGTGTCCCCAGCCCGGACGGCGACCCCCGTGACCGTCGTCGCGGCCCAGCTGGCCGCCCGGGTGCCCGGCGGCACGGGCCGCTACACCCGTGAGCTCGTCCGGGCCCTCGCGGCGACCGCCGAGGGTCGGCCGCTGCGCGCCCTCGCCCCGCGGGAGGGCACGCCGGGGGAGCACCTCGAGGTCCCCGTACGGCGTCTCCCGGTGCCCGCCCGCCTCCTGCCGCCGCTGTGGGAGCGCTCCCCGTGGCCGCGGGCCGCCCGCGCCGGGGTCGTGCACGCCCCGACGCTGCTCGTGCCCCCGCCCGTGCCGGGCGTCGGGCTCGTCGTCACCTGCCACGACGTCGTCCCGTGGACGCACCCGGGGACGCTGACACCGCGCGGGGTCGCCTTCCACCACCGGATGGGGGAGCGGGCGGCCGCGCACGCCGACGTCGTCGTCACCCCGACCGCCGCGGTCGCCGAGCAGGTCCGCCGGGTGCTCGCGCCCCGTGGCGAGGTGGTCCCGGTCCTGCCCGGCGTGAGCACGCTGCCGCCGCTGCCGCCCGACGAGGCGGCGGCCCGCCGGACGGCCCGCGGCGTGCCGACGCGGTACGCCCTCTTCGTCGGCACCGCCGAGCCGCGCAAGGGCCTCGACGTGCTGCTCGCCGCGCTGGCCCGGCCGGACACGGGTGGGCTCGCGCTCGTCGTCGTCGGTCCGGCCGGCTGGGGCGACGTCGACGTCGCCGACCTGGCCCGGCGGGCCGGGGTGGCGGCGCGGGTCCTCGTGACCGGCCGCGTCGACGACGCCGACCTGGCGGCGCTCTACGCGGGGGCGGCGGTCGTGGTGATGCCGAGCCGGGCCGAGGGCTTCGGCCTGCCCGTCGTCGAGGCCTTCGCGGCCGGGGCCCCCGTCGTCACCAGCGACGACCCCGCCCTCGTCGAGGTCGGGGCGGGCGGCGCGCTCGTCGCGCCCCGCGAGGACGAGGGGGCGCTGGCGGCGGCGCTGGCCGAGGCGACCCAGCCCGGTCCCGGGGCCCGGGAGCGGCTGCACCGGGCGGCGGACCGGGCCGCCGAGCTGACCTGGACCGCGACGGCCCGGCGGCTGTGGGAGGTCTACGAGGACGTCGGGGGTCGCACGACGAGCACGAAGCCGCGCGGGCTGTAGGAGATCCTGCAGGTCCGCGCGCGCTGCTCGAGGCAGCGCTCGAAGGCGTCCAGGCGGGCCCCGGTCGGCACGACCGGTCGGGGCGAGAGCGCGAAGTGGGCGACGAGCCCCGGCGCCCCGGCGAGGAGCAGGACCGCGGCGAGCGCGGGGGTGGCCCACCGGCGCCGGCGACCCCGCGTCGCCCGGACGCGGTCGGGGGGCGGGAGGAGCGCCGCGACGAGCAGGAGGAGCAGGAGGCAGCCGGGCAGGACCAGGTGCCGGTCGCCGGCCTCGGGGAGCGCGTAGACCGGGCCGTAGGCGACGACCGCCGCGGCCGGGGTGAGCAGTGCGGTCAGCCCCAGCCAGAGCCCGAGCAGCCCGAGGCGCAGGACGGCGACGACGAGGACGCCGAGCAGGACGAGGCCGGCGGCGACCAGGAGCGGGAGCGAGTGCGCGTCGCGCACCACCACAGCCTGGTCGAGGACCCACTCCGCCCCCAGCCGGCGCAGCAGCACGTCGGGCACGACGACGGGGGTGTGCCCGCGCACCTGCCGCGGCGAGGCGAGCAGGACCAGCACCTGCACCACCGCGCCGGCCAGCGCGACCCCGACCAGGACGAGGTCGCCGCGGGCGCGGTGCACCCACCAGCGGCGCACGACGAGCGGCCACAGGAAGGCCACGAGCGGTCCGCTGAGGACGCAGGCGAGCAGGACGAGCACCTCGCCCACGTGCACCAGCCGGGCGCGCGGGCCGCTCGGTGGGGCGAGCAGCGCGAGCAGGACCTGGGTGGTCCCCAGCACGAAGATCAGCGAGGCGACGACCCCGCCGGCCTCGGCGAGGTGGGGGGTGAGGCACAGGGCGACGTACGCCGTCGCGCGCGCGGCGGGGGACGGGAGCACCGCCGCGATCCGGGGGCTGAGCACGGGCAGGAAGGCCAGCGCGGTGAGCACGGTCGCGGTCCACGTGTAGACCGCGGGCAGGGCGTGGAACGGCAGCGGCGAGGCGGCCAGCGCGACGAGGCGCGGGACGAGGTGCAGGTAGCCGGCGTAGGGGCGCCACAGGGTCGGGGCCCCGCTGACCCAGGCCTGGATCGAGAAGACGGTCCCGTCCTCGGCGAAGAGGGCGGGGTCGGTCAGACGGGGGGCCAGCCGCGCGAGGAGGACGGCCACGCCGATGACGAGCCCGGCGCCGAGGACGACCCGGTCCCTCCGGGACGCGGGCGCCGCCGCGCTCACGACGCGGCTCGGGGCCTGACCGTGAGCGCGGTGAGCGTCTGGTCGGCCCCCGAGCCGGACCCGGCGCTGAGGGTGACGCGGCCGCCCTCGAGGCCGGCCGCCAGCAGCGCCCAGGTCGACGTCGTCCCGGGGGCCACGCGCACGGTGGTCGACCACGGGCCGGACGCGGTGGTGCCGGTCAGCCGGACGGAGCCGCCGGCGGACGCGGTGAGGTCGAGCGCGGCGACGCCGCCGGCGGACGCGGGGCCCGAGGGCAGCGTGACGGTGCGGGTGCCGCGGCCGTCGGCGGACCCGTCGACCGCGAGCCCGCCGGTCGGGGCCGCCCCGCCGGCGGTCCACCGGGCCTCGCCGGTGGCGGTCGTGCGGTCCCACTGCAGCCCGGCCTGGAGCGCGCCGAGGTCCTGCCCGAGCGGGACGTCGAGGTTGCGCTGCGTCGTCAGCGTGAGCACCACCTGCGGGTGGTACCGCGCGACGAGGGCGGCCAGGCTCGGCTGCTTGTCCGGCTGGTCGAGGTAGTGCCGCACGATGGTGACGTCGGCGAAGGCGTTGGTCAGCAGCGGCGCGACCGCGGTGACGGTCGAGTCACCGAGCACCAGCAGCCGCTTCCGGTTGGGCGCCGACGGCGTCACCAGGTGCATCGGGGCGTTGGCGACGTCGATCCGGGTGCCGGCCGCGAGCGGGGTCGCGCGACCGTCGGCCCCCACCAGCCGGGGCGTGCGCAGCGGGGTGGCGTACTGCGGGACCTGCCAGTCGTTGGGGCCCTTGTCGCCGTCGATGGCGGTGAACTCGTTGTCGAGGTCCTGCGTCGTGGTCCCGCTCAGGGTGGGCACGGCGACCGGTCCGAGGGTGGGGTAGGCGGCGGTGAGGTGCCGGGCCATCGCCGCCCAGGCGACGTAGGCGCCGTAGTCGCTCCAGTGCGAGTTCTTCAGCGAGAAGGGCTTGCCGCTCGCCTTCGCGGCGACGAGCTCGGGGCGCAGGTCGACGAGCGCGGAGGGGCGGTAGCCCACGAGCTGGTCGAGGATGCTCGCTCCGCGCGGGGAGGCCCAGTCCGGCAGGTCCTCGGGGTAGACCTCCCACTTGGCGGGCGCGACGACGAACTGGGACGCGATCCCGTGCCGGGTCAGCCAGGTCGACTGCGCGTCGAGCGAGGCCGCGGCGCGCTGCACCTCGGCGGGGGAGTAGCTGCGCAGGCCGAGGGCCTGGGTGACGTTGTGCAGGTAGGCCTCGCCGAGGAAGGACATCCCGTCCTTGCCCTGGACGACGGCCTGCGACTGGGCCTGGTGCTGCTGCCACGCCGCCACCGTGGCCGGGTCCGGCGCCGCGTGGGCGGCGGCCGCCGGGAGCCCGGCGAGATCCGCCCCGTCGCCGGTGGTCGCGGTCACGGGGGTGGTGGCGGCGGCCAGGCTCGAGGACGGCGAGGCGCCCGCCGCCGCCGCGGGGGCGACGCCGCGGGCGGCGGGGGAGTAGCGGGCGTCGTACACCCGGGGGAGGACGAGGGCGGCGAGCAGGAGGACGACGGCGAGCCCGGACAGGGCGGTCCACCGGCCGATGGTGCGCGCGCGCGTCGCCGGCGGCGGGGTGGCGGTCCCGGGTGTGGTGCCGGCGTGGGCCACCCGCGAGGCGGGGTCGTGCGAGACCAGGTCGCCACCGGCGAGGGTCGCCTCGTGCCGCAGCCGGGCGGCGTACGGGGTGGAGGAGAAGCGCGGGTCCACCAGCGTGGCGCGGGCCCGCTGGGTCACCGGTGAGAGGCGCTGCAGGCCGAGGGCCATCCACGCCGGGGTCCAGTTCTTCAGCGCGAGGGCCCGCTTCTCCAGCAGGTGCCAGCTGAGCCACGCGGTGATGTGGCACGCGACGACGACGCCGAGGTGGTAGGCCAGCCAGCCCCGCGTCTCGAGGTGGAAGAAGGTCGCGAGGTACATGATCGGCCACGCGTAGATGTAGATGCCGTACGACATGTCGCCGTACCGCTCCCAGTTGCGCAGCGGCAGCCGGATCGCGCACCACATGAGCACGTAGAGGAAGGCGAACTGGCCGTAGACGTTCCAGCCGGACGCGACGAAGTACGTGTAGAAGGCGATCGCGGCCGCGCCGACCGCGACCCGGTCGTCGACGACGATCTTGTCGGCGAAGGCCGAGAAGAGCATGCCGGTGACGAACGGCGTGAGCAGCATGACGAGGAAGAAGTCGTTGAGCAGCGGCTGCAGCACCGCGGCCTTCACCGGGATGTTGAGGAAGGTCACCGTGTTGAGCGCGATCATCAGCGCGAAGAGCGTGGCGATGATCCACCGGTGCGCGAGGAACCCGATGAGGCCGAGGACGCCGATGAGGATGTAGCCCTTGAACTCGTAGGCCAGCGTCCACGCCGACCCGTTCCAGTCGCGCCCGCAGCAGACCGCGAGCGGCACCTCGTTGCCCATCCCGGCGAGGTTGCGCTGGCCCAGCTCGAGGAACATGTTGTTCCAGAAGTAGGTGAGCGGGGACTCGGTCTGGGCCGAGAAGTAGCCGCGCAGGGTGTGGTGCACGTGCCACCAGGCCAGCGGCGCCCAGACGAACGCGGTGAGCAGCAGCGCGGCCCAGAAGGCGGGGAAGATGCGCAGGATGCGGCGCCAGAAGTACCGGAAGACGGTCGAGCGACCCTGCCGGCTGCGGCTGATGAGGAAGCCGCTGAGGAAGAAGAACCCGGAGACGGCGACGCCGCCGAAGGACTGCTCGTCCGACCACTGCACCCCGAGGTTCTTGCTGCCGTAGAACCCGGCGATCGGGCCCGCGTGCGAGAAGATCACCGCGAACGCGAGGAACCAGCGCAGGAAGCCGATGCTGTTGCGCCGCGGGTCGAAGGCCTGCGCGATGGACAGCGGGCCGTGCAGCGCGGCGGGCTTCGTGGCGGAGCCGGCGGTCGTGGCGGTGGTCGTGCTCACGCCGTCACCGCCCCGACCGCAGGGTGCGCGCGGCCCGGGCCGCGCCGCGCGCGATCCGGTAGGCGGGCCGCGCCCCGCGCCCGAGGCGCGGGTAGCGGCGGTCGACCTCGTTCTTCAGGTGCAGCAACAGCGGGCCCTCGGTCGTGACGTTGGTGAGGTAGTTCATCTGCTCCAGCGGCCGGGCCGGCAGGCGGCTGGCCACGAGCTGCAGCTTGTACTCGAGGAAGGCGTAGTTGATCTCGGCCCAGTCGTGGTTGAGCACCATCCGGGTGTGGAAGCCGGCCTCGGCCGCCGAGTAGGCGTAGAGCCGCTCGATGACGTGCGCGAGACCGCCGTCGCCCCAGCCGGACTCGTCGGGGAAGTCCTCGTAGCGCCAGTCGCGGCGCAGCAGCGGCGCCAGCGCCTGCGGGCGGCACCAGAACATGCCGCCGTACGGCGCCACGGGGGTCGAGGCGTCGAACGGCGCCGCGATGCCGAGCTCGTCGGCGAGGGCCCGGGCGTTCTCGCGGTTGGTGAACCACGAGTGGCCGATCGTCGGGTAGCTGATGTTGACGACCGGCGGGAAGACCATGCCGAGGGTCTCGTCCTGCGCGAAGAGGTCGAGCAGGGCGCCGACGTAGCCCGGTGAGGAGAGCAGGTTGTCGAACATGTGGTGCTTGAAGAGCTGGCCCGGCATGAAGCCGTCCTGGGCCGACTTCTTCGAGTGCAGCTTGCCGACCAGGTCGTAGCGACCCGGCTCGAGCAGGTCGCGGCAGCCGACGAGGAAGGCGCTGGTCTCCCGGCCCCGGTTGGACTCCAGGACCCGGACCTCCCAGCCCGGGCGGTCGCCGAGGACCTCGAGGAAGCGCTCGCGCTTGGCGTCCGTGTCGGTGGTGATGACGACGTCCGGGTCGCCCGGGACCATCTCCATCCGGGTGACCATCTCGGGCAGCAGGTCCTCGTAGAACACGTGCGCGACGAGGCAGATCCGCAGGCCCTGCGGCGCCCGGCCCTCGGGGCCGTCGGGCAGCACCGAGAGCAGCGACATGTTCGTGTAGAGCGAGCGGGGCTCCGCGGAGCGGACGATGTTGCGCCAGATCAGCGCCGGCGGGTAGCCGGTCGTCTCGACGTGCTCCATCACCCGGCGGCCGATGATGGCCATCTGCTCGAGGTACCACGGGTCGTGGAAGAACAGCCGCCGCTTGATGATGGGGCAGCCGTCCTCGAGCATGAGCACGGTGTTGTCGAAGATCGGGTGGATCGAGGGGTAGTCCTCGGTCGGGAACGCCGTCGTCCACCGGAAGCCCTTGGCGGCGAAGTGGGCGGTGAAGCGCGCCTCGTGCAGGAGCACCGACTGCTCGTACGACGTGATCATCGGCATCGTCGACCAGTACTGCTGCCACTCGAGCGAGGTGAACATCGGGCGGCGCACGGCCAGCCAGTGCGACTGCAGGTGCTCCGGCAGCGGCCCGTCCTGCCCGGGGTGCGGGTTGGGGTCGACCTCGCCGTGCGCGGTCAGCCCCCAGAAGTCGACCTGCTCGCGGTCCATCCGCTCGAGGACGGGACCCCAGGGGTGGATGGGGCCGAAGAACGTGTAGTTGAGCAGGATCAGCTCGTCGAACGTGGCCAGGTGCTCGGGGCCGATGAGCTCGAGCGCCTCCTTGTAGCCCCAGACGTCGAACCCGACGTTCTCGCGCGCCCACACCGTGTCGGCGACCTCCTCGAGGGTCGCCCGGCCCTCGGGGGTGAGCGGCCCGTTGGAGACGACGAAGATCTCCTCGACGAAGGGCCGCAGCGACCGCAGCTTGTACGGGACGTAGTCGTCCACGCGGCCCACGCGGTCGTGGAACAGGTAGATGGCGATGCGGCGCACGCGGAAAGGCTCCTTCACCAGGGGTGACCTGGGCCGGCAGGTGACTCGGTCTGACCGGCCCGCAGGCCCGCCGGTCCCCGATGGTACCGACGCGGACCGTGAACTCCCGCCTGCCGAGCCGGGGGAGGAGCGCTCAGCCGCGCCGGCCGGAGGCCGGGACGAGGCGGGCGGCGAGGCGCGCGACCCGCGACAGGCGCGCCCGGGTGCTGCTCGCGACCTGCAGCGCGCGCAGCTCGTCGAGGCGGTGCTCGAGGGCGTCGAAGCGGGCGGCGACCCGGTTGCCGTGGGTGACGAGGTCCGCCTCGAGCCGCTGCAGGACCAACCCCAGCGGCTCGTTGGAGGGGCCGGTGTCGAGCCGGGCGTGCACCGACTGCGCCATCGCGATGACCTCGGCCCGCAGCAGCTCGGCGCGGCCGTCGGCCTGCGCCCCCGCTTGCTCCTCCTGGCGGGCCAGCTCGAGCAGCAGCCCGAGGACGGCCGGCTGGGAGGCGACGGCGGCGCGCAGGTAGCGCTCGCGGATGAGCACCTCGTAGCGCTGGTGCTCCAGCTGCGCGGTGATGACGCTGTTGCCGGTCTCGGCGTGGTCGTCGGGACGGTGGTGCCACCGGGCGAGGGGGGTGTCGGGCAGGAAGCCCGCCGGGCCGTGCGCGAGCAGCCGCAGCATGAACTCCCAGTCCGCGAGGACCGGCAGCGAGCCGTCGTACGGGCCGACGGCGTCGTGCACGGCGCGCCGGTAGAGGAAGGAGATGGGCGGGGCGTAGTTGCGGTGGACCATGTGCGCGAGGTCGAGGACCGCGAGCTCCGGGGCGAGCACCCCGGAGTCCTGCTCGACGACGACACCGTCCTCGAGCCGCTCGACGACGAGCTCGGTGCGGGTCGCGACACCGAGGTGGTCCGGGTGGGCCCGCAGGTGCGCGACGGTCGCCTCGAGGAAGCCGGGGTGCCAGGAGTCGTCGTCGTCGTGCAGGACGAGCAGCTCGCCCGTGGCGGCCCCCACCCCGGTGTTCATCGCCGCCTCGCGGCCCCCGGACTCCTCGTTGCGCACGATCCGGACACGGCCCGCCGGCAGCCCCTCGACCCGGTCGAGGACCTCCTGCACCGAGCCGGGACGCCCGGCGTCGTCGACGACGACGAGCTCGTAGTCGGTGAACGTCTGGTCGCGCACCGAGCGCAGCGCCCGCTCGAAGAGGACCGCGCGGTCGCGGGTGCGGGTGACGATGCTCACCGTCGGCGCCGGCGTCCCGGTCGGGGCGTCCTGCAGGCTCAACGTCGGGTCTCCGATCTCGTCGCGTCGCCCGGGCCGGTGCTCCGACGGGCCGGGGTCGCGATCATGGCACAGGCGCGCCCGCGGCCGACGGCGCCCGGCCGGGCGGGGCGCAGTTGGTAGCGTCGGCCCACCTGCTGCGAGCTGCCGCGATCTGCTGCGAGAGGACCCACCCGCGTGACCCCCCACCCGGCCGACCCGGCCGACCCGGCCGACCCGGCCGACCCGGCCGACCCGGTCGACCCGGTCGAACCCGTCGACACGGTCGAACCGGTCGCCACGGCCCCCGGCCGGACGCCGCGCCGCTCCGGGCTGCGCGCGGGGCTGGCGTCGCTGCCGGCGTCGGTACGCGCCCTCACCCTCGCCTGGGCGGCGCTGCTGCTCGGCGCCAGCCTCGTGTGGCCCATGACGATGGGGTACGACGAGACGGCGCAGTTCGACATGGCCCAGGCCTACGCCCGCGCCCCCTTCGACTTCCACGACCCGGCCACCCTCGGCACGAGCGACGCCGCCCGGCAGCTGGCCGCGTTCTTCCCCGGCTACCCGCCGCCGGAGCGCAAGACCCTCGCCGTGTCCTCGACGCCGGCCCGCGGCGACCGACCGACCTGGGAGGACCTCGGCGGCAGCCACGTCAGCTCCGACTTCCCGCCCAACCAGATGGTCCAGCACCCGCCCCTCTACTTCTGGATGGGCGCCGTGATCCTGCGCGTCCCGGGGGTGCAGTCGCTGGCCTGGGACCAGCAGCTGTGGCTGCTGCGGCTGCTGAGCGTCGTGCTGAGCATCCCCGTGCCCGCGCTGGCCTACGCCGCCGCGCGGCGCCTGTGGGCGTGGGGCGGGCGCGCGGTCGGGGGGCCGACGCCCGAGCGGCTGCGCGTCGCGCACCGGGTCGGGCTGCTCGCCGCCATCGTGCCGCTGACCTTCCCCAACATGCCGCGCGACGAGTCGTCGGTGAACAACGACAGCCTGCTGCTGCTCAGCGGGTCGGTGCTGTGCTGGCTGCTCGCCCGGGTGGTGACGGGCGACCTGCGTCGTCGGACGGCGGTCGGGGTCGGGGTCGCGCTCGCGGTGGCCCTCATGACCAAGGGCTTCGCCCTCGTCATGCCCCCGGTCGTGGCGCTCGCCTACGTCCTGGGCTGGCGCGCGCAGGTGCGTCGCGGCGAGCGCGTGGGGGGGCTGCGCGGGCTGCGCCCGGTCCTCGTGCCGCTGGTCATCGCGGCGGTCATCGTCGCGGCCGGGTCGTGGTGGTGGGTGCGCAACCTCCTGCTCTTCCACACCGTGCAGACCGACGGGGCGGGGCCGAGGTTCGCCCTCACGCAGTTCGGCCAGCCGGACGACAAGGGGAACCTCTGGACCTTCGTCCCCACCTTCTTCCGGCAGTTCGTCGAGCTGTCGTGGGGCGGCATCGGCCTGCCCCGCAGCCCCGACCTCACCGACATGGTCGTGTTCGGCTGGACGGGGCTGGCCTGGGTCGGGGTCGCCGCCGGGCTGCTCGTGCGGCGCGGGGGCGGGGAGCGGCGCCGGCTGCTGCTCCTCGTGGCGCCGCTGGCGCTGACCTTCGTCGTGTGCGCCGCCGGCAGCTGGGCCACCAACAAGCGCTGGCACCTCGTCGTGACCGGCACCTCCGGGCGCTACCTCTTCCACCTCGTCGTCGTCACCGCGTGCGCGGTCGCCGTCGGCTGGGCGGCCGTGCTCACCGCCCGGGCGCTGCGCCGGTGCGCCCCGTGGGTCCTCGTCGGGGCGCTGCTCACGCAGGCCGGGGCCTGGGTCACCATCCTCGTCACGTGGTACTCGCCGCCGCAGACCTTCGGCTGGGACGCCCTCTCGCACAGCGCGGGCCAGCTCGTGCGCTGGGGGCCGTTCGACCCGTGGGTGACCGTCGGCCTCGTCATCGTCCTGCCGGCGCTCACCGGGGTGCTGGCCCTGGCGCTGCTGGCCCGGGAGGCCCGGGACCGCGGCGCGCAGGAGCTGCCCGCGTGACCACCGTGCTCGTCGACGCCACCGCCCTGCCCGCCGACCGCGGCGGCGTGGGGCGGTACGTCGACGAGCTGGTCGCCCGGCTGCCCGGGCTCGGCCTCGACACCCACGTCGCGTCGACCGCGCGCGACGTCGACCTGTTCGCCCGGCTCCTCGCGCCGGAGCGGGTGCACGCCGCCCCCGCGCGGGTCGCGCCGACGCCGCTGCGGCTGGCCTGGGAGCAGGTCGGCCTGCCCGCCCTCGTGGCGCGCCTGCGCCCCGACGTCGTCCACTCGCCGCACTACACGCTGCCGCTCGCGCTCACGGCGCCCGGCGGGCCGGCGACCGTCGTCACCCTGCACGACGGCACGTTCTTCTCCATCCCCAGCGTCCACCTCCCGGCCAAGCGCCGGTTCTTCACGGCGTGGACGAGGGCGTCGGTCCGGCTCGCCGACCGGCTCGTCGTGCCGAGCGCGGCGACGCTGCACGACGTCGTCGACCACGTCGGCGGCGACGAGCGCAAGTTCGCCGTCGTGCCGCACGGCGTCGACCACGCCCGCTTCCGCCCGCCGGCGCCGGAGCAGGTCGCGGCGGTCCGCGCCCGCCTCGGTCTGCCCGACGGGACGCCGTACGTCGCCTTCCTCGGCACCCTCGAGCCGCGCAAGAACGTCCCCGCCCTCGTCGCCGCGTGGGTGCGGGTGTGCGAGGGGCGCACCGACCCGCCGGCGCTCGTCCTCGCCGGCGGGCGCGGGTGGGACACCGGCGTCGCCCCGGCCCTCGCCGCCGTGCCCGCCCACCTGCGCGTCGTGCGCCCCGGCTTCGTCGAGGACGACCTGCTGCCCGCGCTGCTCGGTGGCGCCGAGGTCGTCGCGTACCCGGCGCTGGGGGAGGGCTTCGGCCTGCCCGTGCTCGAGGCGATGGCCTGCGGCGCGGCGGTGCTGACGACCCGGCGGCTGTCGTTGCCGGAAATCGGCGGCGACGCGGTCGCCTACGCCGCGACGCCGCGCGCGGCCGACCTGGCCCGTGCGCTCGGCGCCCTGCTCGACGACGGCGACGAGCGGTCGCGGCTGCGCACCGCCGGGGTCGAGCGGGCCGCCGGCTACACCTGGGAGGCCAGCGCCGCGGGCCACGCCCGCGTCTTCGAGGAGGCCGCCCGTGGCTGACGCCCGCATCCGTGTCGTCGTGGTCACCTGGTTCCCAGGACACCACCTGCCCGAGCTCGTCGAGTCGGTCAGGTCCTCCTCGGCCGGGCCGGTGCCGGTCACGGTGGTCGACAACGGCAGCACCGACGGCACCGTCGAGTGGGTCCGGGAGCACGAGGGGCCGTTGCTGCAGCTGGTCGAGACCGGCGACAACCTCGGCTACGGCGGCGGCGCGAACGTCGGTGTCGCCCGGGCCGGGGAGGAGTGGGTCGTCGTCGCCAACAGCGACCTCACCCTCGACGAGGGCGCCCTCGACGAGGTGCTCGCCGCGGCCGAGCGGTGGCCGCGCGCCGGCGTGCTCGGCCCGCGCATCCTCACGACCGAGGGCCGGCTCTACCCGTCGGCGCGCGAGCTGCCGTCGCTCGGGCGCGGGGTCGGCCACGCGCTGCTCGGGTGGGTCTGGCCGCGCAACCCGTGGACCGCGTCCTACCGGCGGGAGCGGGGCGAGCCGCGCGAGGAGCGCGCCGGGTGGCTGTCGGGCGCCTGCATGGTGCTGCGCCGCGACGCCTTCGAGGCGGTCGGCGGGTTCGACACGTCGTACTTCATGTACTTCGAGGACACCGACCTGTGCGAGCGGCTCGGGAAAGCCGGGTACGACGTCGTCTACGTCCCGTCCGCGGTGGTGCGCCACCACGGCGGCGCGTCGACCTCGCGCGACCTCGTCGGGATGTCCAAGGCGCACCACGACAGCGCGTACCTCTACCTGTCGCGGCACTACCCCGGCCCGGCGTGGCTGCCGGTGCGGGTCGCGCTCAAGGTCGGGCTGTGGGCGCGGTACCAGCTCTCGCGCCGGGTGACGCGCGTCCTGCACGGTGCCGAGCCCACCCGCGACTGAGCGGCCGGGCCGCCGGCCGGCACGGTCGCGGCGGCCGTCGGCGGCGACCCTGCTCGGCGTCCTCGCGGTCGCGCTGCCGGTCCTCGTCGTCCTCGGGCCGGCGCTGCTCGGGCGGGGCGTGCTCGCCGACACGGCGCTGCTGACCCGCTTCGCCCCGTGGTCGGCGGCCGACGGCACCCGGGTCGCGACGACCAACCTGTGCCGCAGCGACATCGTCGACAGCGTCCTGCCGACGATGGCCGAGCTGCGCCGGCAGGTGGCGGGCGGCCGCTACCCGCAGTGGAACCCGTGGCCCGTCGGCGGCGCGCCGGTCGCCGGGCCCGACTACGGCCAGTGGAGCCCGTTCGCGCTCCCGCTGTGGGTGCTGCCGCTGACCCTCGCCCCGGCCTGGCTCGTCCTCACCCAGCTGGCCGCCGTCGTCGCGGGGACCCTCGCGTGGCTGCGCCGGCTCGGGGTGCCGACGGGGGCCGGGCTCGTCGCCGGCTCGGCTGTCGCCACCTCGGGGTGGATGGTCGGCTGGGCGCAGTGGCCCCAGGCCCGCGTCGGCGCCCTCGTCCCGGCGCTGTTCTGGGCGGCCGAGCGGCTGGTCCAGCGCCGCGACCGCGGCAGCGCGGTCGCCGTCGCGCTCGTCGTCGCCGGGCTGCTGCTCGGCGGCTTCCCCGCGGTGACGGCGCTCGCCGTCTACGCGGC
This sequence comes from Lapillicoccus jejuensis, assembly GCF_006715055.1. Lineage (NCBI taxonomy): Bacteria > Bacillati > Actinomycetota > Actinomycetes > Micrococcales > Intrasporangiaceae > Lapillicoccus > Lapillicoccus jejuensis. The sequence goes on along the minus strand of NZ_VFMN01000001.1, from coordinate 317,449 downwards.
CGGGGCGTACGTCGTCGCCCGGCTCGCCGCCCGCCACCTGGTGGGGGCGCGCCGCCCGGGCGCGTGGCGCGAGGTCGGTCGCGGGCTGGCCTGGGGCGGCGTGGGGGTGGCGCTCGGTGCCGCCGTCACCGCGTTCACGATGCTGCCGTTCGTCCTGCGGCTGCGCGAGACCGACCTGGCCTACCGCGAGTCCTACACCGGCACCCACGAGGCCCTGCGCACCCTCGTCACGGCGGCCGCGCCGGGCAGCCAGGGGCTGTGCGTCGGGTCGCTCCCCAGCAGCGGCGTGCTGCCGGTGGAGTCCGTGACCTACGTCGGCGCCGCCACCCTCGTCCTCGCCCTCGTCGGCGCGCTCGCGCCCCGGCGGCCGCGGTCGCGGCGCGGTGTCGTCGGGTTCCTCGTCGTCGCGGTCGCCGTGACGGTCGTCGCGGGCTGGCTCGGCGGGCCGCTGCTGTGGCTCGTGCAGAAGCTGCCCGGCCTGGCCGCCAACCCCATCGCCCGGGTCCGTGCCGTCCTCGAGGTGCTGCTCGTCGCGCTCGCCGCGCTCGGGCTCGAGCGGCTGCTGCGGCCCCCGCCGGGGGTGGCGGGGCCGCGCCGCCGGCGGCGGTGGGCCTTCACGGCGGCCGTCGCCACGCTCGCCGCGGTCGTCACCGTCGCCGCGCTCGTCGACGGGGTCCGCGACGCCGTCGCGAAGCGGTACGTCGACCTGTTCGCCCCCGAGGTCGCGTGGGCCGCCGGGGTGGGGCTGGTCGCCGCGGTGGCCGTCGTCGTCGCGCTGCGGACCGGCCGGCGCCCGGTCCGGCTCGCCGCGGTGGCGGTGGTCGTCCTCCTCGTCGCCGGCCAGGGGACGGCGTACGCCGCCCGGGCGCTGCGCACCTCGCCGGAGGGGACGTTCTACCCGGTGACGGCGTCGCACGCGTTCCTCCAGGGGGTCGCCGGGTCCGACCGGGTGGCCTCGAGCGACTTCCTCGCCTACCCCTCGACGCTGCCGTGGTACCGGCTGCGCACGCCCGTCGGGCACCAGTTCCTCTCCGAGCCGTGGCGGGCCTACCTGCTCGCCGTCGATCCCCGCGTGCAGCTCGTGCCGACCCTCACCGACTTCTCCTCGCGCAGCCTGCCGCTCGCCGACGTCGGCCGCTCCCCGCTGCTCGACCGGCTCGCCGTGCGCTGGTGGCTGGCGCCCGGGGACGAGGTACCCGGCACCGTCCGACCGGCCCGCGCGCCCAGCCCCGCGGGCCGGGTCGCGGTCGCGGCCGGGCGGCCGGTGACCTGCGGGGTCGCCGCCGGTGGGGTGCGCGCGGTCGTCGTCACGACGGCGACGGCGCTGCGCCGCGACCCGAGGGCCGGTACGGCGCCCGCGGCGGTCACCGTCACGCTCGACGGGGCCACCGGCGGGCGGACGCTGCCGGACGACGTGCCGGCCGGGACGGCCCTCGTCGTCCCGGTCCCCGCCGAGACCCGCACCGGGGCGGGCGCCGCCACGCTGACCTTCACCGGGATCGCCGCGGGCGCGCTCGACGGCGGCGGCGACCAGGTGCGCTGCGGCACCGTCGCCCCGGCCGCGGACGGGCTGCGGCTCGCGCAGGCGGCGCCCGGCGCCACGGTGTGGGAGCGGACCACGGCGCTGCCGCGGGTGCGCTGGGCCGACCGGGCCCTCCGGGTCGCCGACGAGCGCGCGGCGCTGGCGGCGCTCGCCGCCGGGGTGCCGGACGACACGGTCGTCCTCCCGGGCGGGGACGACGGGACGGGCGACGGCGGGGCGTCGTCCGGCTGGGGGGCGGTGACGGTGACCACCGACGACACCGGGGTCGTCGCCGCGAGCGTGGACCACCCGCGTGCGGGCTGGCTCGTCGTCGCCGACAACCTCCAGGCGCCCGGCTGGTCGGTGACCGTCGACGGGCGCCCGGCGACGCTGCGCCCGGCGGACGGCGCGTTCGGGGCGGTCGCCGTCCCGGCGGGGCGGCACGAGGTGCGCTTCGCGTACGCCGCCCCGGGGCTGCGGGTCGGCGCGCTCGTGTCGCTGGGCGCGCTGGCGGTCCTCGTGATCCTCCTCGCGTCGGGGGTGGCGGCCCGGCGACGGGCCCGCACCCGCGGCTAGGGTGACGAGCATGCTCGCTGCGTACGCCGCCCGGACCGACGCCGACGACCCGCTCTCCGCCCTCGAGGTGGGGGAGCGCCCGGAGCCCGAGGCCCGCGAGGGCTGGGTCACCGTGTCGCTCAAGGCCGCCGGTCTCAACCACCACGACGTCTGGTCGCTCAAGGGCGTCGGCCTGCCGGCCGACCGGCTGCCGATGATCCTCGGCTGCGACGGCGCCGGGGTGGACCCCGACGGCCACGAGGTCATCGTCCACGCGGTCGTCGCCTCGCCCGGCTGGCACGGCGACGAGACGCTCGACCCGAAGCGGACGCTGCTGTCGGAGCTGTACGACGGCACGCTGGCGCAGCAGGTCGCCGTACCGGAGCAGAACCTCGTGCCCAAGCCGGAGGGGATGTCGTGGGAGTCCGCGGCGTGCCTGTCGACGGCGTGGCTGACGGCCTACCGGATGCTCTTCACCAACTCGGGCGTGCAGCCCGGTGGGACGGTCCTCGTGCAGGGCGCGGGCGGCGGCGTGTCGACGGCGCTGGTCCAGCTCGGCGCCGCGGCGGGCTACCGGATGTGGGTGACCAGCCGCGACGAGGCCAAGGGCGCCAAGGCCGTCGAGCTCGGCGCGGACCGAGCGTTCGGCAGCGGCGAGCGGCTGCCCGAGCGGGTCGACGCGGTGATGGAGACCGTGGGCGCGGCGACGTGGTCGCACTCGGTCAACTCGCTCAACCCGGGCGGCACCGTCGTCATCGCCGGCGCGACCTCGGGCGACGCCCCGAGCAAGGCCGAGCTGACGAAGATCTTCTTCAAGCAGCTGCGCGTCGTCGGCTCGACGATGGGCTCGCGCGACGAGCTGGCGCGGCTGGCGCGGTTCGTCACGCTGCACGGCCTGGAGCCGGCGGTCGACTCGGTGCTGCCGCTGGCGCAGGCCCGCGACGGGTTCGCGAGGATGGCGCAGGGCGAGCTCTTCGGCAAGGTCGTCTTCACCGTCTGACGCCGGGTCGTCAGCCGGCGTTGGTCACCTTCACCGACGAGAGCAGGCCGCTGCTCGCCGTGATGGTCGCGCCCACCCCGGCGACCGCCGTCGTCAGGCCGGTCGAGAACGCCGCCGACGTCCGCGTGGCCCCGGCGGGGATGGTCAGGGTGGCGGGGGCGGCGACCCCGACGGCGACCGAGACCGTCGTCGACGTGCTCGCGGTCGCGGGGTTGCCGTAGGCGTCGACCAGCGCCACCGTGCTGCTCCACGTCGCGGTCCCGACGCCCGGTGCGGGGGACTGCACGCAGGTGCGCAGCGACCCGAGCAGCGCCCCGCAGGCCATCGTCAGCGGGGTCGTCGCCCCGGCCGCCGTGCGGGTCGGCGTGTCCCAGACGAGGAAGGCGGCGGCGCCAGCGACGACGGTCGTCGAGGTCGCCCCGGCGGTCAGGCCGGGCGCGGTCGCGGTCAGCGTGACGAGGCCGACGGCGGTCGGGGTGAAGGTCACGGTGGCGCGCCCCCCGACGAGGGTCGCGCCGGCCGAGGTCAGCGGGACCCCGAGCAGCGTCGCGGTGACGGTGACGCTGTCGGTCCGGCTCGTGTCGAGCACGTCGCGGCAGTCGAGGGCCTGCACGGTGGCGGTGAGGGAGACCCCGGCCACCACGCTGCCGGCGGCCGTGACGGCGAGGTGGTCGGGAACGCCGCAGGCGGTCCGCGTCGTCGCGGGGGCCGAGGTCGCGGTCCAGCTGGCGCCGACGGAGGCGGTGACGGTCGCGGAGACGACGGTGTCGGCGCCCAGCCCGGTGGCCGTGCAGCTCCAGGTCGCGCTCGTGGGCGCGCAGACCGTCGTGCCGGCCACGGTGACGACGTACGTCGTCCCGGAGGGGTTGGCGGGCAGCGTGCCGGACAGCGCGATGCTGCTCGCGGTCACCGCCCCGACGGTCGGGGCGGCGGGCGCGGTGAGGGTGCCCGCCGTCGCGGCCACCGAGGTGGTGCCCGAGGAGGTCCAGTAGGCCGCCGCCGGCCGAGCGGCGACGACGAGGGCCAGGAGGAGGGCCACGGCGGCCGCCGCGACCGCGAGCCCCGGCACGACGGCCCGACCCCGGCGGTGTGGGCTCGTCACGACCGGCTCGTCACAGCCGGCCCGTCACAGCCGACCCGTCACGGAGACGGAGAGCGTGACCCCGACGCCCTGGCAGGCGTCGGGCGCCGACGAGAGCAGGGTGACGACGCCGGTGAGGGTCCTCGTGGTCGAGGCCCCGGCGGCGACGACGAGGCCGGCGGGGGTGGCACCGGCGACGGTCACCGATGACGTGGGGCAGCCGCCCGCGCTCGTCCCGGTGACGGAGCCGCCCAGGCCCGTGACCGTGACCGGGGCGGGCCCGGGGTTGGTCACGGTCACCGTGAGGTCGCGGGCGACCCCGGGGGTGAGGACCCCGCTCAGCGACGCCGACCCGACCACGAGGACGGGGGCGCCGCCGACCGACCGCGGAACGGTGCCCGCCCCCGGCCCGCTCCACCACGCCCACGCGGTCGTCGAGACGAGCGTGAGCGCGGCGGTGGCGAGGCCGGTGGCGAGCAGGCGGGCGGGGCGCCGTACGCCGACCGGACGGCCGGTCGGGGACGACCCCGGGGCTGTCCGGGGCACGGGCTCAGCTCGCGGTGGCCGAGAGCATGACCGTGGCGAGCTTGCAGCCGTCCTGGTTGGTGCTCGGCAGGTTGGTCAGCGTGAAGCTGCCGCCCATCGACGAGGTCAGCGGGAGGCTGCCGCCGGCGGGGACGTCGGCGTTGACGGTGGCGGACGTGACGGAGAACCAGGTCGGGTCGCACGAGGACGACGGCAGGGCGACCCCGCCGGAGTCCTTGACCGAGGCGACGGCGAAGGTCACCTGCGAGATGTGCACCGGCGTGGTGCCGGAGTTGGACAGGGTGCCCGTGACCTGCTGGCTCGTGCCGATGAGCAGCGACCCGGCACCGGTGAGGGCGACACCGACCGCGCCGGTCACCGTGCCCAGGCCCATGCTCCCGGCGGTGGTCGTGGTCTGGGGGTTGGTCCAGAACGAGTAGGCGACGGTGCTGATGCTCGAGACGAGGGTCATGGTGGCGAGTGCGGCGGCGACCCGGCGCCGCCGGCGTCGACGGCGGGCCTGGGCGACGATCTCCGGGTCCAGCGCGGCGCGGGGCGGGTCGTGGCGGTGACGGGTAGCGGGCATGGCGGATCCTCCGAGTGGGTGAGGCACGCCCGGGGGCAGCCGGGGGTGGGGGAGAGCGCCGGGGGCTGGGGATCCCGATCCGGCGTCCGACGACTGTGAGGTACGACGTCAGATGCCCACATCGTCCGTTCGGGCGGGTATGTGACACATTCCTGGGAGCAACCTGGAGGTGTCGGGTCGCCGACGACGTCGGCGCAGCGACGGTGCGACGGGGGCTGGGCGACGCTCGGGGACGTCGACGAGCCGGCCGAGCCGTCGACCTCCCCAGGCAACGGCTCAGCCGGCGTGTCGTCACCGCCGCCGCGCTGCACCCCCCGGTGCGATGCGGCCTGTCGGGCCCCGCCCCGCCGGTGACGATGGCGAGGGGGAGGTCGGGCCATGGCCCCGAGGGGCCAGTTCGTCGTGCGACGAATGTGCCGTGGGACGTCATATCGTCGCATCGTCCGTTCGGGTGAGTTTCCGCCGGGGCCGTTTGTGGCCTGTGTCGCGAACCGGCCACGCAGGGGGTCGTCTCGCCGTCGATGCTTCTCCACAGGACAAGTCCGGCATCCCCGGATCGGGGGCGATCCCGCGGTTAGCCTGTGCCCGTCCTGGTACGAGGCTGTGAGCAGGGGGCAGGGGACGTGTCGGAGGCTGTCCGGCTGGTCGAGGGCGAGGTCCGCGAGCTGATCCGCCGCTCGGGGCTGGACCCTGCGCGCCAGTCGGGCGAGGTCGGCCGGCTCGTCCGCGACGCCGTCACCGACTACGACGAGCGCTCGATGCACGGCGGGATGCCGACCCTGGGCGACCTCGGGGACGCGGTGAAGTCCGTGCTCGACGCCGTCGCGGGCTACGGCCCGCTTCAGCGCTACTTCGACGACCCCGAGGTCGAGGAGATCTGGATCAACGAGCCGTCGAAGGTCTTCGTCGCCCGCGGTGGGGTGGCCGAGCTGACGACGACGATCCTCGGCGCCGACGAGGTGCGCGACCTCGTCGAGCGGATGCTGCGCAGCTCCGGTCGCCGGGTCGACCTGTCGAGCCCGTTCGTCGACGCGATGCTCCCGGACGGGTCGCGGCTGCACGTCGTCATCCCCGACATCACCAAGGAGCACTGGCAGGTCAACATCCGCAAGTTCGTCGTCAAGGCGGACCGGCTCGAGGACCTCGTCCGGCTCGGGACGCTGACCCGGCAGGCGGCGGCCTTCCTCGAGGCCGCGGTCGTCTCCGGTCTCAACATCCTCGTCGCCGGCGGCACCCAGGCCGGGAAGACGACGATGCTCAACTGCCTGGCCGCCGCGATCCCGCCGCGGGAGCGGGTCGTCACGTGCGAGGAGGTCTTCGAGCTGAAGATCCCGCTGCGCGACGTCGCGTCGATGCAGTGCCGTCAGCCCAGTCTCGAGGGCACCGGGGAGGTGCCGCTGCGCCGGCTGGTCAAGGAGGCCCTGCGGATGCGGCCGTCGCGGATCATCGTGGGCGAGGTCCGTCAGGCCGAGTCGCTCGACCTGCTCATCGCGCTCAACTCCGGGTTGCCCGGCCTGTGCACGGTGCACGCCAACAGCGCCCGCGAGGCCGTCCTCAAGATGTGCACCCTGCCGCTGCTCGCCGGAGACAACGTCAGCTCCCGGTTCGTCGTGCCCACCGTCGCGTCGGCGGTCGACATCGTCGTGCACCAGGCCCTCGAGCGCGACGGCGTCCGGCGCGTGCGCGAGATCGTCGCCGTCCCCGGCCGCGCCGAGGAGGACGTCATCGAGGTGGCAGACCTCTTCGGCCGCCGCGGCGGCGAGGTCCTGCGCCGTCTCGACGGGTTCCCCCCGCACGTCGAGCGGTTCGAGCGCGCCGGGTACGACGTCGCCGACCTGCTCGCCCAGGCGGTGTGAGCGGTGGGTGACCTGGTCATCGGGCTCCTGCTCGGCGCCGGTCTGTTCTGCGTCTGGTGGTCCTTCTGGCCGCAGGAGCCCGCCGGCCCCCGCAGCCGCCGCCCCGGGCCGATGGCCCGGCTGCGCGAGGAGACGCTCCAGGCCGGGCTGACGTCGCTGTCCGCCGGCAACGTCGTCGCCGGCTGCGTCATCGCCTTCGTCGTCGTCACCGTCTTCGCGCTCGCGACGACCGGGGTCGCGCCCGTGGCGCTGTGCTTCGGCGCGATCGCGGGGTGGCTCCCGCTGGCCCTCGTGCGGGGGCGGGCCCGGCGGCGTCGTACGCACCTGCGCGACCTGTGGCCGGACGCCGTCGACAACATCGCCTCCGGCGTGCGCGCCGGTCTCGCGCTGCCGGAGGCCCTGGCCCAGCTGTCCGTCCGCGGTCCCGAGGAGCTGCGTCCGGCGTTCGCCGCCTTCGCCCAGGACTACCGCACGACCGGGCGGTTCCAGGAGTGCCTCGACGCGCTCAAGGACCGGCTGGCCGACCCGGTGGGGGATCGCCTCGTCGAGTCGCTGCGGATCGCGCGCGAGGTCGGCGGCTCCGACCTGGGCCGGCTGCTGCGCACGCTCTCCGGCTTCCTGCGCGAGGACGCCCGCACGCGCGCCGAGCTGGAGACCCGGCAGGGCTGGACGGTCAACGCCGCGCGCCTCGCCGTCGCCGCACCCTGGATCGTCCTCGCGATGCTCTCGCTGCAGCGCACGTCGCTGCAGGCGTACAGCCGACCCGGCGGCGTCGTCGTGCTCCTCGTCGGGGCGGGCGTCACGGTCCTGGCCTACCGCCTGATGATCCGGATCGGACGGCTTCCCGAGGACGAGCGGGTGCTGCGGTGAGCCCCGGGCTGCCGGGGCACGGCTGGAGCTGGGAGGGTGCCGGTCTCGGGATCCTGCTCGCCGTGGGGCTCGTCCTCGTCGCGTACGGCGCCCCCGCCGGTCGGCGACCGGGGCTGCAGGAGCGGCTCGAACCCTACCTGCGCGACACCCCGCGCCCCTCGCGGCTGCTGGCTGGGACGTCGTCGGGCGTCGCCGGGCTCGGGGTCGGCCGCACCCTCGGCATCCTGCTCACCGACCTCGCCGGTCGCACCGACCGGTTGCTGGGCGGCCAGGCCAGCGTCCGACGCCGGCTGCAGCGGGCCGGCCGACCACCCGACGTCGAGCGGTTCCGGGCCGAGCAGGTCGTCTGCGGGGTCATCGGGGCACTGGCCGGGCTGGCGCTGGGCGTCGTGGCCGTCGTCGTCCGCGGCGCCGGGGTCCTGCCGGTCCTCGTCCTCGTCGTCAGCCTCACCCTCAGCGGCGCGCTGCTGCGCGACCAGCTGCTGTCCCGGGAAGCGACCCGGCGCGAGAAGCGCATGCTCACCGAGTTCCCCACGGTGGCCGAGCTGCTCGCGCTCGCCGTGTCCGCGGGCGAGGGCGCGGCCGGCGCCCTGGACCGCGTCTGCCGGCTGTCCACCGGCGAACTGTCGATCGAGCTCGGCGCCTGCCTGGCCGACGCCCGGGCCGGCGCCAGCCTGCCGGTGGCGCTGCAGGGGTTGGCCGACCGCACGGGGCTGCCGAGCCTCGCCCGCTTCGTCGACGGCATCGTCGTCGCCGTCGAGCGGGGCACGCCGCTGGCCGAGGTGCTGCGCGCGCAGGCCCAGGACGTCCGCGAGGCCGGGCGTCGCCAGGTGATGGAGGAGGGCGGGCGCAAGGAGATCGCGATGATGGTCACGAATGCCAACCTCTCCCTGTCCTAGTTCAGAACAGGGAAGGCGACAGCCACCATGTCTCACGCAAAGCCACTCACCGTGTCCCCGACCGACCTTCACCCTTCGTGGTGCATGCCCACGCCCGCCTGCAAGCACGACGGCCAGACGGCCGAGCGTGAGCACATCGGGATGCCGGGGGGCTTCTACCTCGACTGGGACGCCCTCCGCGTCGAGTCCCAGCTCGTCATGCTCGAGTCCGGCAAGATGGAGCCGCTGCTCGACCTGACCCTCCGCCTGATGGAGCGCGAGGGCGAGCCGTTCCGTGTGTGGCTGACGGCCGAGGACGCGAAGGTGCTCCTGCACCAGCTCACGCGCTACGTGAACGCGATGACGACCCTCAAGAGCCGGACGTGGTTCGACGCGGAGACCGTCATGGAGGCGAACCGATGACCGGGCGGCTTCGCTCTCGGCTGGGCTGGGCGCTCAACGACCTGGGGTTCTCGCTCCTGGGTGTGAGCCGGCGGGTCGAGCCCCTGTGCCCTGACGTCGACCACCCGACCTTGCGGACGTTCATGAGCGGGCTGGACCAGCTCGGGCTAAAGCTGTCCGACGTCGCGGTCCTCGCCGAGTCCCGTAAGGAGGCCGCTCGATGATCGCCACACCCGCCATCCAGCACCAGCCCTGGTGCCGCGACCACTGCACCGAGGACGACCACCCGGAGCAGCCCGGATGGTGTCACCACACTTTCCTCGAGGAGCGGGCCGACGACGGGTCTCACCGCACGTCCGTCAACATCCAGCCCCGGATGCACGACAGCGCTGACGCCGGGATCGACGTCTACACGGACGACAAGATCGCCCCGGACGAGGCCCGCCGGCTGGCTGCGGCGCTTCTGAGGGCCGCGGACGTGCTCGAGGGGGCATCGCGGGCCTGAGTGCGCAGAAGGAGACCCCGGGGAGGCAGTAGTTCCTCGGGGTCTCGCGGTGTCTCGAACCTGCTCGGTCATAGCGAGCAGGTTCGGGCGTGGGACTTGCCGTGCCCGAGTTAGTGGCACGGGGCCGTCGTTTGGTCGTGCTCGTGGCGTTGCGTGCTAGCGGCCGTCCGAATCTAGAGCGGATCGGTCGAGGCCGACCTTCGGAGGGGGGTGTGGTCCATCCTGGCCCGGGATGTGTAGGTCCGGTCGCTTCAATCATCGGTGCTGGTCGGCTACGTTGCCGACATGTCGGGGAAGGCTAGGACCTATCGGGTCGGGACAGCTCAGCCGCCGGGAGTTCGGTCCTGCAAGGCCGATGGCGGGGCGGCAGGGGCGGGGGGCGAGTGGGGAGATTGTCAGGCGCTGGAGGCCGAGGGAGGCCGTGAGGACCGGATGAAGGCTGTCGTCTCGGGCCTGGTCCCCGTAGCCCGGCGCTTCCTACTTGCCCAGTTCCTCTACCACCTGGCTGAGGCGGAGAGGGGCAATCTGACCTTCGCCAAGAGCAAGAAGAAGGGCCCCGTCTGCTCGCTGGGGGTCACCGACCACCGCGTGCTCGAGCTTCGGTTCGATGATCAGGTGACAGCCGAGGGCGTACGGCAGGCCACACGCTTCTACTTCACGGAGCCGGACGTGGAGCCGGACCGACTCCTCGGCCTCCACGTCGACTGGAAGCGGCCAAGCGAGGAGGGCAAGTCCGAGCAGGATCTGCATGCTATCGAGGCTGCGACCCGCATGGATGCGCACTACGCGGCAGGGTCGAGCTGAGTGACTCGTGTCTCGATCTGTGGCATCCCCTTGTGCCGACATGACTCAAAGGTCATGCTGAGCGGGTGACTACGGACCTTCGCTCCCTCGCTCAGTCCGTCGGACTCGATCTCGACGATGCCTCTGACAAGCGTGCGTTTGAGACCTACGAGCAGAGTCAGGAGTTGCTGCGCCGGCTTGTCGAGTTGAGGAGGGCCCAGGGGTACACCCAAGAGGCCTTCGCGCAGATCCTTGGGATAAGCCAAAGCGCCGTGGCCAAGGTGGAGTCAGGAGCGCGGGACCCCCGCCTGTCGACGCTTGTCCGCTATGCGATGGGTCTCGACGTGGTGTTGGGTCACACAATTGATGGGCGCCCCGTCGCCAACAGTCGCACGTCTTTAACTGCGGTAGAAGAGGCGCTGGCGCACGAACTTTCATGCAAGCGAGCTGCCGTGGACGACTGTTCAAACGTATATTTCATTGAAGACTATCGGGATCCAAGCGAGTACTACGCTGGGGTACCTGTTGACGACTTCGACCCCGACTTTGTTATTGCTTAATGATGACACAGAAGACTAAGGCGTCGAGAAGCGATTCAGCCGTCGCTCCGCTTTGGCCTGATGACGCACCTGCAGTGATGCTGGGTGGATTGATGCTTGTAAACGCGCGCGTTGGACCGGCCGCGCCAGAAGAGCGAGGATCGCCCTCGTTGGAGTTTGTGATCCGGACACTTGGCATACGTCATAAGGGCGTTGCGAAACCCCAACGACCCGAGAGGGCTCTACTAGGGGTTATAACAGCCAGTAATGGGACCAAACAGGTGCGTGTTGACGTCGTAGTCCCCATGACTTTTCGCGACCAAAGCGATATGCCAGAAGGGGACGATGAGTTGCTGTCCACCTATGGCCCGTGGGCCCGGCACATGATCTGGGACTTTGGGGCCCATCAGGCCAGGCAGTTAGCGTCAGCGACGCTTGCGAGAATTGATTTGCCTACCACTACGCCTGAGGCAAGCCTGAGATTAAGTGACGGCGACCTCGTTCGAGTTGCAGCCACGACGGGCTCCTTCTAGTCTCGACCTACTCAGCCCAAGCGGGCGAAAGGTGGCAACCGCAGCCATGCCCAAGCAGCCTCCTGTAACAGTGTGGACCAACGAAGGTCCTAACGCTTGGTCCAAGCAGGTATTCGAAGATCTCGGCATGAGCGACCTGGTGCGCACCCGCTTGGAATGGTATCTGGGTGCCGGTCCGACTAAGACTCCTATGCACCTGACGAGCTCAACGACATCTGTTTCGAACGGGCACCGTCAGATGACCGACACAACCGTGGATTCGGCCGTGCCAAGCAGTCGCGAGATAGATCATGATCAAGAACCAATGTTCCTCGGTCGTCAGCTGGCCGGGCAGGCAGTCTTGGACACCACTCTCTACATCTTTAAAGCAATGCCGTAGGGGGCATTCCAAGGAACGGTGGACGCAGCCCTCTTTAGTTGATCGCACGTGACATTCCACTACCGGATGGGCGGGCTATTTGGGAGCGGGCTAACTCACCTATGTCGGGTCGTCTACAGGCGATCTGACTCAACGGCCGTCGACGTTGTGTGAATGTTGGATGT